>DIQB01000054.1 GCA_002427165.1 Firmicutes bacterium UBA5473 | reverse complement strand
CTAAGGGGAAATAGACCTAAGGGAAAATAGACCTAAGAGCAAATAGATATAAGAACAGATAGACCTAAGGAGAAATAGGCTTAAGGATAAGCAGATCTAAGGACAGATAGACCCAAGGATAAGTAGACCTAAGCACAAATAGTAATAGAAAATTCCTATATTAATTAAAATCAGGGGCTTTTACAAAACTGTCATTCTGAGTGCAAATCCAGCAAAGCTGAATTTGGGCGAAGAATCCCATTAAACCAAGATTCTTCAAGCTTTGAATTCATCTAAACTGAATTTACGCTCTGAATGAAAAGTTTTATTTTGCAAAAGTCCCTGTTACCTACAGTAAACTGCCATAATGTCTTACATATGCCTTTTTCATGATAGTTGCCAGACATACATAGGATAAAATGGTGATTGTCAAATACACAAAGTAAATTCCAGGCAATGGAACAAATCCAAGCATACGTCCAAAACCAGTAAATGGAATGATGGTCAGAAAGGCAATGCCAGCACTGGTAAGCATTGTAAGCGGAGCAGATGCATGGCTTTGAATAAACGGAATCTTCTGGGTGCGAATCATATGAATAACAAGTGTCTGACTCCACATGGATTCCACAAACCAACCTGCTTGGAAAACAGCAATATATAACGCTTTCATTCCGGGATCCGTAAGTTGATGAAACAACAGCCCGTTAGTAAACATAGGCGCGATGAGATAGTACATCAACAAATACGTTGTAATATCAAAGACTGAACTGGTAGGCCCAATCCACAACATAAAATTGGCAATAGAGCTTGCATCCCAAGCTCTTGGTTCTGCTGAAAACTCGGGATCCACGTTATCCCAGGGAATCGCAGTACAAGAGACATCATAGATAAAATTCAATAAAAGCAGATGCAACGAAGCCATAGGCAAAAAGGGTAAGAAGGCACTGGCCACAAGCACAGAAGAGACATTACCAAAGTTAGATGAAGCCGTGATCTTAATATACTTAATCATGTTAGCATAAGTCTTTCTGCCCTCAAGGATCCCATTTTCAAGTACCATCAGATCCTTCTCAAGAAGGATCACATCTGCTGACTCTTTAGCAATATCCACGGCATTATCAACAGAGATCCCAACATCAGCAGCTCCCAAAGCCCCGGCATCATTGATCCCATCGCCCATGTAACCTACAGAATGACCTCTTTCCCTGAGAGCATTTACAACCCTGGTCTTTTGGGATGGTGACATTTTAGCAAAGAGCGTTGCCTGCTCAGCTAGGTCTCCGAGTTCTTTGTCAGAGAGGGCTTCCACATCTGATCCTAAATAGATCCGATCGGCCCTGATTCCCACTTGCTTGCAAACACTGCGAGTTACCTCTTCATTATCACCTGTTAAGATCTTTACAGCCACACCACTTGCCTTCAAAGCCTTGATGGCAGCGATTGCGCTCTCTTTAGGTGGATCGAGGAAAGCCAGATAACCGATAAGAACCATCTCATTTTCATCAGCAACGGAGAATTCACCGATAGGTGAGGGATTCGTCCTTTGGGAGACGGCTATGACCCGCATTCCCTCGTTATTTAAACTTTTTACCTTCTCCAGGACAAATTGCTTTCGCTCCTCAGTTAGCTCCACAACTTCTCCTTGATACTCTACAAAACTTGAGATGGCTAGCATCTCTTCCACTGCACCCTTGGTGATCATCTGCGTTTTACCGGTCTCATCCTCCACAACAACGCTAAGTCTCCGCCTGGTAAAATCAAAGGGAACCTCATCAACTTTTTTATACCTTATGATACTGGCTTCAATATTTTTATCAATGGTCCTCAATTCCATGGTTTTATTAATGATAGCAACATCCATCAGGTTCTTAAGGCCGGTTTGGTAATAGCTGTTTAAAAAACCGTGTCTTAAAACTCGGGTATCGCTATTACCGTCGATATCTAAATGATAAAGTAGTTTCACTTTATCTTCTGTAAGGGTTCCTGTTTTATCGGTGCAGAGGATGTCCATGGCCCCTAGGTTTTGAATGGAGTTAAGGTTTTTGATGATTACCTTCTTCTTGGACATAGCCACAGCACCTTTAGCTAGGCTGGTAGTGACGATCATAGGTAGCATTTCAGGGGTGAGACCCACAGCGATGGAGATGGCAAATAAAAGGGCCCCTAACCAATCTCCTTTGGTTGCTCCGTTGATCAGAAAAACGATAGGAACCATCACCAGCATAAACCTAATTAAAACCCAAGAGACTGAATTAACACCTTTCTCAAAGCTAGTGACCGTAGGCTCTTTATTTATTTCTTGAGCAATCTCTCCAAAGATTGTATCATTGCCGGTAGCCACAACAATTCCCTTGGCAAAACCGCTGACAACGTTTGTCCCCATAAAGGCAAGATTATGCTTTTCTAAAACTGCCCCTTCATTTGTTGCAGCACCTGCAGTCTTTTCAACAGCTTCACTCTCCCCTGTCAGAGCAGATTGGCTGATAAACAGATCCTTTGCTTGCAGAATTCTTAGATCGGCTGGGATCATATCGCCAGCAGATAAATGGATAATATCCCCCACCACGATTTCATCTAGGTGTATTTCCTGAAGCCCTGTTTCAACTCTTTCCACACCGGCTGTGGTCTCGATCATCTCCTGGAGTTTTCCTGCTGCATTGCCGCTTCTGGTCTCTTGGATAAATCGCAAGATACCCGCAATTAGTACCATGGCTGTGATGATGGTGACTGTGGCATAATCCTTCTCCCCAGGGGCAACCAGGATAATATCTGTAAAGATAGAGACGATAGCAAGAGCAATTAAAATTAGAGTAAAGGGGTTAATGAAAGCTTGGGTGAGCCTTTGCAATAAGGTGTTCTCTTTCCCGTAGGTTACGGTATTATCACCATATAGATCCCGAGCAGCTTTAACTACTTCGTCTGTGAGTCCTTTCTCTGAGCTTCCCAAAAGCTCGTAAACTTTATCTGTTTCACTTGCAACTGCGGCAAGTAACCTTTTATTAACTTCGTCATGCCTTGCTGGATTTTCAACTGTTATCATTTCAATCGCCTTGTTCATGGGAATCCCTCCTCTTCTGGCCCGTCATCTTAAGCCCCATTGGGGCCAGCTGGGGTTTTCGAGACTTTGACACTTTCCTTATTATCCCGATTTACCTGCTTTCCATCCCCAAAGGCCAAGGGTACCCAGGCCTGAAACTATTAAGCATAAGGTGCACCGAACAAAGAGCAGTTTTTAGCCATAAACTACTACCATCCGCCACATCATCCATTCAATGCACCACCTTTCTTCAAATTGAAGTATCTATGTTAACCCCAAAGATAGGGATCGTTGGTTCTGAATTTGGGCACAAAAAAACCACCATAACAGAATGTTATCGTGGCATTAGAAAACAGCTGAATGCTAGATCCTAGAATTAGATATGGCCATGATTTAACTCTGTTATTTTCTTTGCAATTGAATTAGGGTTCTACTCGGGTGGTCCATATTTATTCCTCCATAAAAAAACCATGCATCTCAAACTAATGCATGGCGTTATCAAAAGCATTTACGTTTGAGCTTTAGCACTACGAGGCGGTGAAATTACATTAGTTGAAGCCTTCATCGACAACAACTGTTCATACCAGCTAATAGTGTCTCCACTATTTCGCGGCAGTAATCCATATCCTCACAGTAGCCTTACCTACCGTTTATTTCCTTTTTCCTTTCAGAGTGTAGCACATAAAAATGCCGGTGTCAATTAACAATTCTTTTATGGTACCTGCTGTTTCCTAGGCCAGAGCAAAGCTCCTTAATTAAAACGGCCCCGGCTCTCTAGTAACACCGGGGCACTGCTCACCCTAAATATAACATATTTGAAAAAATGTCAACTATAATAGCTTCGTAAGATACCCTTCTTTTAGAAAAGCCTTTACCTTAAAAAATCTGCAATTAAAGCCCCAATCTCCTCAAGTTCAACTAAAAATCCATCGTGGCCTGCAGGAGAGTCGATAATTTCAAAATGAGTCTCAATCCCTGCCTTCCTGCAAAGATTTGCAATCTGGGCCTGCTCCTGAGGTAGATAGAGCACATCTGAGCTAAGTCCCACAACAAGCACAGGTCCCCCTATTCTAGATACTGCCTCCAGAAGAGAACCATAGCCCCTGGCAAGATCATATAGATCCATGGCTCGGGTGAGGTAAAGATAGGTATTGGCATCGAAGCGCTGCACTAGCTTCTGGCCTTGGTAGTGGAGGTAGCTTTCAACTTGAAAACCCCCGGGCCACGAATCCCAACCTGAGCCCGCTCCCAAAAGCTCAGCGCGACTTTTGATCTCCCCTTGCCAGCCCCGGCCAAAGCGATCCGCAAAAAGCTGGGGGCTCTTGTAGGACACCATAGCGATCATCCGAGCCAAGCCCAGGCCCCTTTGGGGCCCTGGCCCTTGATAATTCCCTCCCCTCCAGGCAGGATCTGTCATAATGGCCCAACGGCCAAGCTCGCTTAGGGCAATCTGCTGGGCTGTGGCTGCAAGCCCTGTAGCCAAAGGAATCACCTTGCCTACATACTCAGGATAGGTCACGGCCCACGCTAGAGCCTGCATGCCACCCAATGAGCCTCCCACCACTGCAGAGAGCCTTTTGATACCTAGCTTTTGGCATAGTAAATACTGAGCCCGCACCATGTCCCCCACTGTAAAGATAGGAAAATCCAGGCCCCAAGGTGCGCCTGTATCAGGATTTGTGGAGCCGGGGCCTGTGGAGCCGTAGCAACCACCGAGAACATTGCTGGCCACCACAAAATATTTCTTGGTATCGATTGGTTTTCCCTCTCCCACTAGCCCCTCCCACCAGCCAGAGCTATCTTGGGGATTGTGGCTTGCTACATGAGCATCTCCTGTGAGGGCGTGGGCGATGAGAATTGCATTGTCTCCCCTCTCATTTAAGTGGCCATAAGTCTCATAGGCCAATTCCACAGAGGGAAGCTCTTTTCCTGAATCCAAAGGAAATGATTCCCTATCGGTAATGTTTATAATTTTTCTGTATTCGCCCTTCATGGGGCCAAAGCCTCCCCGAGATCCGCTTTCAAATCTTCTACGTCTTCAAGACCCACAGACAGGCGAATCATCTCTGGTTGGACACCACAGGCTCTTTGCTCATCCTCTGTTAGCTGTTGATGAGTAGTGGAGCCTGGGTGGATGACTAGAGATTTTGTATCGCCAATGTTTGCTAACAGCAGAAATAGTTTCAGCTTATCAATTAAAGTTTTAGCAGCGTCAGCTCCTCCCCGCACACCAAAGGTGAGAACTGCGCCTGTGCCCCGGCTGAGGTATTTTTGGGCAAGCTGATGATCAAGGCTGGTGGGCAGGGCAGGATAGTTAACCCATGCTACCTTTTCCTGCTTTTGGAGCCAGCTTGCAAGCTCTAGTGCATTGTCGCTATGCCGCTGCATTCTCAAAGCTAAGGTCTCAAGACCTTGTAGGAATAAGAAGGCATTGAAGGGACTGAGGGCTGTGCCCAGATCCCTTTGCAACTGAGCCCTGGCTTTGAGGATAAAGGCGCCCTTGCCTGCTGCCTCTAAATAAGAAAGACCATGATAGCTGGGATCGGGCTGGCAGAGGTCAGGGAATTTCCCATTGTCCCAGGGAAAGCTGCCTCCATCTATGATCACGCCGCCGATGCTGGTGCCGTGGCCACCAATAAATTTGGTAGCAGAGTGGATTACTACATCTGCCCCCCACTCAAATGGCCTACATAAGTAGG
>DIQB01000068.1 GCA_002427165.1 Firmicutes bacterium UBA5473 | reverse complement strand
CACCTGATTCCAGATGCGGATCACACCTACAATAATCCTGCTTGGGAGCGGAAGGTGCTTGAGCTTTCAGTGGATTGGCTAGTGGGGCAGTTAAAATAAAAAGCATACTTCAGCTGATCTTAGAAAGTTGAAGGGGCACCGGTGGTTGTCAGAGGGCGAGAGGTTATTTCCCCACACAACTTATTTTTTTTTTCGGATGAGAAGAATGTATTTTGCATGAGTTTTGGTTGGGGCAATACCTCTTACCCTTGGCTATGATCCCGTACTGGATTATAATACCAATAAATTAAAGCGCTTTAATAGAGGTGATGAAGTTTTAATGGCCAAAAAAAGAACCACCCTAGCAGACGTAGCTAAATTCAGCGGCGTCTCCCCAGCCACAGTCTCTTTAGTTTACAACAACCACCCCTTAGGAAAGAGGCTCTCTGATGAGACAGTGAAAAAGGTCCGGGAGGCAATAGCGAAGTTGGACTATCGCCCCCAACAGGCTGCCCGCAATCTTGCCACAGGCACCACAGGGAACATAGGCCTGTTGATACCCTTCTCAGATGAGCTTTCTCGGGAGGAGCCCTGGCTTTTGGAGGTGATGGGGGGCATTATTGGGGTCGTGTCCCCACATGGTTACAATTTTATGCTGTCGATATCTGCCGATAGCGGATCTCACGTATCCTACCAAAACATAGCTCAATCATCTCAGGTAGATGGCCTCATTCTTTATTCACCTGAACTTCGAGATCTCTCGATTAAAAGTCTTGAAGGCACGAATCTCAAGTTTATCCTTTGCGGAAAAAACCCTCACCTGCCCCAAGCAAGTTTTGTGGATCTTGATAATGTTGCCCTGGGTTATGAGGCAACTGCAAAGTTTATAACAAGGGGACACAGCAAGATCGCATTTGTGCATGCATCTTTAGAATATCAAAGCTATCTAGAACGCTATCGAGGCTATAGGAAGGCCCTAGAGGAGGCGGGCCTTCGAGAGGAACTATTATTACTTGGAAAGAACGCTTTTTCAGAGGCAATAGTAGAGAGCATAAGCCGCGGTACAACTGCTTTTTTTCTGGCTCATGCTGCAGCCTCCCCTTTAGTTTATGAAGCTGCAAAAAAAAGTGGCAAAAAAATTCCCGAAGATGTCTCGCTCCTTGCTGCAGACGATCTCCCTGTGGCACCTTTTTTGACGCCACCACTCAGTTGCTTTCGTCTTCCCCATCGCATGCTAGGGGAGTGCGCAGCTAAAAATTTGCTTGCAAATATATCAGGGGAGGGACAAGGAGAGATTCAGCAACTATTGGACTTTGCGTATGTGGAAAGGGGCTCTGTGGCCAAGACTTAGGCTGAAATTTATTGTGGGATGGAAGATAGGGCATTATCTTTTCCAAAAAAAATGGGGGGATTGAAAATGATATTTAAGATTTCCGGTGACCAGTTTCTCTATGATGGCAAACCCATCAGAATTATCTCAGGGGCTATTCACTATTTTCGGGTTGTCCCCCAGTACTGGCGAGATAGGCTCTTGAAACTTAAAGCTTGTGGTTTTAATACTGTTGAGACCTATGTGGCCTGGAACGTTCATGAGCCCAAACCAGACCAATTTAATTTTCAAGGAATGGCTGACCTTGAAAAGTTCATTCAAACAGCCGCCCAGGTGGGTCTCTATGTCATCGTCAGGCCTGGTCCCTACATCTGCGCTGAGTGGGAGTTTGGAGGGCTGCCCTCCTGGCTACTTGCAGATCCTCAGATGCAGCTGCGCTCGAGTTGGGAGCCCTATCTTGCCAGGGTAGACAAATTTTTTGATGCATTGCTCCCTAGACTCAAGCCTCTGTTGTGCACAAATGGTGGCCCTATTATTGCTCTGCAAGTAGAGAACGAATATGGCAGCTATGGCAATGATAGGAAGTATCTGGAATATATAAAGGAAGGGCTAATCGCGCGAGGAATGGATGTGCTCCTTTTCACCTCAGACGGACCTACAGACGAGATGCTTCAGGGAGGCACACTCCCTGATATTTTCAAGACCGTGAACTTTGGTACCAGGCCCCAGGAGGCCTTTGCCAAACTCAAGGAATATCAGCCAAAGAAGCCTCTGATGTGCATGGAGTATTGGAATGGCTGGTTTGATCATTGGGGGGAAGAGCACCGCACCCGGGATGGGGATGATGTGGCAGCTATTTTAGACCAGATGCTCAAGCTTGGTGCCTCTGTGAACTTCTATATGTTCCACGGCGGTACCAACTTCGGATTTTTCAGCGGTGCCAATTACCAAGACGAGCTTCAGCCCACAGTGACAAGCTATGACTATGATGCCCCCCTCAGCGAAGAGGGGGAGCTTACGGATAAATATTTTAAGGTGAGGGATGTGTTAGCCAAGTATGTGGAAGTGGATGAAACCCTGCTTCCAGCTCCCATCCCCAAAAAAGCATATGGTAAGGTGGAGCTCACCTCCCAGGCCAGCCTTTTCGCGTCTTTAGATAAGCTTTCAAAGCCCATCAGCAGCACCAGCCCCGTGCCTATGGAAAGTCTAGGACAGGACTACGGGTTCATCCTTTATCGGACTCAGGTTACAGGGCCCAGGCAAGATAATGCGCTCTCAATTCAAGATGTCCATGATAGGGCTTGGGTGTTTTTGGATGGCGAGCTTCAGGGAATAGTGAGCCGGGATCAGCCGCAAACCATAAAGCTTGATATTACCC
>DIQB01000085.1 GCA_002427165.1 Firmicutes bacterium UBA5473 | reverse complement strand
ATAGAGCCCTGTAAGATTTCCTTTCATGGCCTTTTGGGGATCTGTCCATTCCAAACTTGGCCAGAGTGTATCCATAAGCACTGCCAAGGCCCCTATACCTATGCTCCCCACAAACCCCACAAAACCCACCCTAACCAATGCCCAAAATGGTAATTTAAACAAAACTCTCAGCACTACCAGGCCCAAAAGCCCGCCTAGAGATGTAATTATACTACTCCACAGAAGTTTGGCTAAAACCTGTAGCTGGGGCGCCACTGGGATCAACCTTGAGAGCCAAAACTGTTTTCCTTCCCTGGAAATGGATGTTGCTGGCAGCACGCTAAGACTTGGCAGGGCTGCGATGTAGCCGATAGCAATCAATTCCAGATACAGGGGCGATACTGCCCCTGGCAGCTTTCCGAGGCTGCTTGGCAAAAGAAAGAAAATAATCACTGGCGGAAAAATAATATTGAGAATTCCATTGGTTAGAAACACAGGATTGCGAACAAAAAGCGCTGTCTCCCGCCAAAGGAGTGCCAAAAAGATCCCCCGTGGTTTACTTTGGGGTTGTACAAAATCCTTTTTCCTTTTTGAAACCTCGCCTCCGCCCTCAATCGCCCCCAAAAAAAGTCTCTCTCCTGCAAAAAGCACCAAAGCTATAGCACCAGCTGAGAGCAACAGAAGTTCAAGCAGGGCCACAAAATTTCCTCGGGCTAGAAATTGTGCAGTCCACAGGGCAGGTGGATAGCTCCTACCTATAAGGCTCATAAGCCCATCTGGTGCCAACAGCAGCTTTACCAATTCCTCTTGGGTATAGCCTCTCTGAGCCCGCATTATGAAAAATTGAAAAGCGAAAACCACAACTAAAGAGATGAGTATTCCAGCCACCCGCCAAAAATCTCGACTTTTGGGCAGATTAACAAACCTCATCACCACAAGACCCACCAAGGCTGCCACAGATAGTGGCACAAGGGGAGTTAGGAGAAAGGAAATAAGAGCCCGAGGCCAGAAAAAAGGCTCAGGAAATAATTGTGCCCACGCGATGAGGCCTGGCACTAAAAAAGGCACCAATGTGAGGTATTCGTTCACCAAAACCGTGGCAAATTTAGCCCCTACAATCTCCCGAGGCCTCAAGGGCAGATAGAAAATCCTTTGGTTATCTTCTGCAAAAAAGAAGACCGACAGTAAATAGAAAATACCAAAGACGAAAACTAAGGTGCCGGCGGTGAAAAAGCCTATAGTCAAACCTGCAGCCTCTTGCCCCGGAGGCAGATTCTGGTAGAGCCCAGCAAAAAACTGATAGATAATAGTTAAAAAACCTACAAAGCTGGGGATGAGGAGAAGGAACACTAAAAGCTTGATTCTCTCCCCTCCTCTCAGCCTTTGCCTGAGGCTTGAGAGACCAAAGTTATTTTGCAGATACAATCGCCAGAGGGATAAAGCCCGCCTCATTTCTCTGTAACCTCCAAAAAGATCTCCTCCAGTGTCCCCTGCTCTCCCTTTTTCAATTCCTCCAATGTGCCAGAGGCGATTAACTGACCATGGTTGATGATCCCGAGCCGATGGCAGAACCGCTCTGCAACTTCCAAGATATGGGTGGAGAAAAAAACGATATTCCCTAAAGAGGCATGCTCCCGGAGGATCTCCTTGAGCAGGTGCGAGCTTTTAGGATCCAGCCCCACCAAGGGCTCATCTAGGATTAAGATTGGTGGCGCTGCCAGCATAGCCCCCATGATCGCTAGCTTTTGCCGCATGCCATGGGAGAAGCTGCCAATAGGATCCCCCAAGTTCTGAATCAGGCTGAAGGCCTCCCCTAGCTTTTCTGTGCGCTCTGTTCGCTCTTTGTGGGGAACCTGGTAGACATCGCCTAAAAAGCGCAGATATTCCAAGCCAGTAACCCGTGGATACAGATCCGGGTTGTCTGGGACGTAGCCTAGCTTCAGTTTAGCTGCTAGGGGATCTTCTGCTAGATTCACACCATCTAGGATCACCTGGCCACTATCTGGCGCCAAAATTCCCACCATCAACTTGATGGTGGTGGTCTTTCCTGCGCCATTGGGGCCTAGGAAACCATAGATCTCCCCCCTCTCCACTGTAAGGGAGAGATCATCCACCGCCCGGATCTCCCCCCGGTTGTAACTTTTTGTCAGCTCGAGTAACTCAATCATGCGCCAGCCTCCCCAAGCCAATTTTCAATCCACGCTGCTGCCCTTTCTTTGGGGATTAGCTCAAAAACACCTTCTTTTCGTGGTTTTACCTCCACTGCACCCTGGGCTAGGGTTTTCGGGCCGATGGTAATCCGCAAGGGTATACCCAATAGATCTGCATCCTTAAACTTCACCCCAGGCCGCTCGTCCCGATCATCTAAGAGCACCTCTACTCCCGGCTCTTGAAGTTGGGCATAAAGTCTTTGGCTTTCAGCGCGGGATTCCTCATCTCGCCAATTTACAGGCACGATCATCACCTGATAGGGGGCGATGGAGAGAGGCCAGATAATCCCATACTCATCAAAATTCTGCTCGATGGCTGCAGCCATGGTTCTGGAGACACCAATCCCATAGCAGCCCATCACCATAGGCTGGGATTTACCTTCCTCATCTAAATAGACAGCACCCAGTGCCTCGCTATATTTGGTGCCGAGCTTGAAAACCTGCCCCACCTCAATGCCTCGGACCAGGCTCAACTTGCCCTCGCTACAGCGGGGACAGGGATCTCCTGCCTTTGCCAGGCGCAGATCATGGGCCTGGGCACCTAGTGGCACAAGATCACGCTGTGGATCTAAGTTTATCAGATGGGCATCTGGGCTATTTGCTCCCACAACCCCTCCTGCCACGGCCATCACAGCGTGGTCCACGTAGAGAGGGATTTTTTTTGCCAAGCCCACAGGCCCGGCAAAGCCAACAGGTGCTCCTGTAACCTCAACGATTGTTTTGGGATCCGCCAAGGTAAGGGTGGTGGCGCCAGTGAGGTTTGCCACCTTGAACTCGTTCACTTCATGGTCTCCCCGGACTAAGACCCCGATGGGTTTATCATCGGCAAGATAAATCATGGTTTTAATCAGCTGCTGGGGCCTTACTCCTAGGAAGGTGGCCACCTCATCCACAGTGTGCTTCCCTGGAGTCTGCACTTTCTGCAGTGGCTGAGACTTCTCGTTTGCTTCCTTTTCCCCAGCTACACATTCTGCCTGCTCCACATTGGCTGCATAATCACAAGCTTCACAAAAGACGATCTCAGCTTCTCCTGTTTGGGCCAGGGCCATAAATTCATGGGAAGCATTGCCACCGATGGCACCTGAGTCCGCCTCAACAGGTCGGGTTTTAAGGCCGCAGCGAGCAAAGATCCGCTCATATGCCTTATACATCAGCCTGTAGACTTCCTCAAGTCCCTCCTCTGTACGATCAAAGGAGTAGCCATCCTTCATCACAAATTCCCGTGAGCGCATAAGGCCAAAGCGGGGCCTGATCTCATCTCGGTATTTGTTTTGAATCTGATACAGGTTCAACGGGAGCTGTCTGTAGGAGCGCACCTCCTGGGCCACGGTCTGGGTGATCAGCTCCTCATGGGTGGGGCCCAGGCAGAACTCCCGACTATGGCGATCTACCAGGCGAAACATTTCCTCACCATAAAGATCCCAGCGGCCGGTTTGCTCCCAGATCTCTTTGGGCTGCATTATGGGCATCAACAGTTCCTGAGCGCCTGCGCGATTCATCTCCTCTCGCACAATGGCCTCTATTTTCTGAAGCACCTTCAGCCCTAGGGGCAAATATGTATAAAGTCCTCCTGCCACCTTCCGCATGTATCCTGCACGCAACAGCAGCTGGTGGCTAGGTATTTCAGCCTCTGCTGGCACCTCCCTGAGTGTAGGTGCCAAAAGCTCGCTCATCTTCATCTGTCTCGCTCCTTCAAACTATCTATTTCGCGAAAGAGGGCATCCACAAGCTCCTCTTCCGGAACTTTCGCTACAATCTCTCCCTTGCGAAAAACAAGGCCACTGCCATCTCCGCCGGCAATGCCCACATCTGCCTCTTTAGCTTCACCAGGTCCGTTCACAGCGCAGCCCATCACTGCCACCTGAAGAGGCTCTTGGATTCCCACAAGGCGCTGCTCAACCTCCCCAGCTAACTTGATCAGATCAACCCTGCAGCGACCACAAGTGGGACAGGCAATCAGCACAGGGCCTCGTGTTCTCAGCTCCAGACCCTTCAAGATCTCGTAGCCCACACGAACTTCCTCTACAGGATCTGCAAGGAGCGATACCCGCAGGGTATCGCCAATGCCCTCGGCCAGCAATGTACCGATGCCCACAGCAGAGCGGATTGTGCCGCTGTAGGCTGTGCCTGCCTCTGTGACGCCAAGGTGAAGAGGATAATCTGTGGTCTGTGCCATAAGACGATAAGCTTCAATCATCAGTGGGACTTTTGAGGCTTTCAAGGAGATTACAAGTTCCTGATAATCTAACTCCTCTAGCTGTCTCACCTTCTCCATAGCGCTCTCTACCATACCCTGGGCCGTGGGTCCCCCATACTTTGCTAAAATACTTTTCTCCAGGGAGCCTGCATTCACGCCGATGCGGATGGGCACACTTTGGGCTTTGGCGCGAAGTACAACTTGCCGTACCCGCTCCCTATCCCCGATATTGCCAGGGTTGATCCTCAGTTTCGCAATCCCCGCATCTAATGCTGCCAAGGCAAGGCGGTAGTCGAAGTGGATATCTGCTGCCACAGGAATGGGTGAGGAGGCGCAAATTCTCTCGAGAGCCTCAGCTGCCTCCCCATCTGGCACTGCCACCCGCACTAGCTGGCAACCGGCCTGGGCCAGGGCCCGAATCTGCTGGCCTGTGGCCTGCCAGTCGCGAGTGTCAGTTGTGGTCATGGACTGGACACTGATGGAGGCTCCGCCGCCTATGGCCAGATCCCCCACCTGAACTTTTCTCGTTACTTTTCTCAAAACAGCTTCAGCCTCACAATATCTTGGAAGGTTACCAGGACAAACAAAAGCAGGAGCAGGGCCATGCCCACCATCTGGGCCATGCCTTGCTGCTCTGGTTTTAAGGGCTTACCCCGAACCCCCTCGATAACGAGAAAGAGGATCCAGCCACCGTCTAAGACTGGGAGGGGAATCAGGTTGAAGAGCCCCAAGTTGGTACTGATCATGGCAGCTAGGCCTAAAAGTGGCAAGAAACCATGGGGCGCGACTTGGCCCACCACCTTAAACATGCCAACAGGACCTGTCATCTCTTTGAGGCCTGTGCCTCGGAACATCTTGCCTAAAGCCTGTACCACCATTTGTAGCATCAGGTTATTATAGAGCCAGGCCTGTTTAATACTGCCCCAGGCCCCAAGCCTGTATAACCTGCCCTCGCCCCCGAAGGAGATACCAAGCAGGCCACTGCCGTCCTTTTGGGCTTTGGGTGTAACCAGGCGGCTCTCTTGTTTGCCATTTCTGAGGAAAAAGATCCTGAAGGGTTTATTGGCACTGCGATTGATCTTCCAGGCCAGCTGCTCTGAGGTAAGGGGTGTGTTGGGGCTTGTGCCCACTAAGATATCCCCCACCTGGAGCCCTGCAACTTGAGCAGCAGAGCCCTTTTGCACCTCTTGGATAGGGCTTGTAAGCACCCCAAGTTGGTTGAAATAGAGGGCAAAGAGCAAGATGGCAAGGACAAAATTCATCAAGGGACCAGAGGCGATAATTAACATCCGCTGCCACAGGGGTCGGCTTTGAAAGTTTTTGGGATCATCCTCAGCCACAGCTTCCTCAGCCTCAGGGGGCTGATCCATTCCAGCCAAGGCCACAAAGCCCCCCAAAGGGATCCCCCTGAGAGAGTATCTGGTTTCTTTGCCCTTGAAGGACAAAACTTTAGGACCAAAGCCCAAGGCGAACTCGTAGACACGCACTCCAACTGCTTTAGCTGCTAGAAAGTGGCCTCCCTCATGGACGAAAACCAAGAGTCCAATAATAAATAGCGTTGCAATAATTGTTAGCATAAGCTCCTGTTCTCCAGGCTGGAGAGTTCAGGATCACCCACCTTTCCGATTTGTAATAATTTCTTTGGCAATACTTCTCGCTGCCCGATCTAGGGCTAATACATCGTCTAAGCTCCCGGATCGCTCCCCTCCTAGCTTTGCTAAAGCCTCCTCAATTACAGGGGCAATCCCAAGATAGGAAAGCTTTTCCTCAAGGAAGGCTGCCACAGCCACCTCATTGGCACCATTTAAGACCACAGGTGCCCCGCCTCCCACCTTGCCTGCCTCCAGTGCCAGCCCCAGGGCTGGGAACAGCTCAGGATCTGGCCTCTGGAAGCTGAGGGGCTTTTGGGTTAGATCTAAATTCGAAACTACATGGGGCCAGCGCTGAGGGTAGCTGAGGGCATAAGCGATTGGCAGGCGCATATCTGCCACTGCCAATTGGGCCATGATGCTACCATCTGTAAGGGTCACCAAGGAGTGGACAATGCTCTGGGGATGCACCAGCACCTGAATCCGCTCGTAGGGGGTATCAAAGAGCCAGTGGGCCTCAATAACCTCCAGGCCCTTGTTCATCATAGTGGCCGAATCCACTGTTACCTTTGCCCCCATCTGCCAGTTGGGATGATTCAGGGCATCCGCCACTGTGACCTTTGCTAAGTCCGCTTTTGTTGCATTCCGAAAAGGTCCACCTGAGGCTGTGAGAACAAGTTTTTCAACCTCACGTTCCCTGCCATCTATAGCTTGAAAGAGGGCGCTGTGCTCGCTGTCCACAGGCAAAAGCATGCCACCACCCCGCATTTGGGCATCCCGGACCAGTTGGCCGCCTGTAACTAGGGATTCCTTGTTAGCCAGAGCTACATCCCGGCCCGCCTCCAAGGCCGCCAAAGTGGGCGGGAGGCCTGCAATCCCCACTAAGGATGAGAGCACAAGCTGGGCTTGGCTGTGGGTTGCCACAGCCAACAGGCCCTCTTCCCCTGCTAGGATCTGGCAGGGAAGATCACCTATCAGTTCCTGTAGCTGGGGAATTTTTTGATGGTCGCGAATGGATACAAGACTGGGCCTAAACTTTTTTGCCTGCTCTGCCAGCTTTTCTATATTATTCCCAGCAGCGAGAGCCACAACCTCCACTTTTTCGGGAAAGGCACTAATAACTTCCAGGGCCTGGCTGCCGATAGAACCTGTTGAGCCCAAAATTGAAATTCTCTTTGCCATCAAAACCACCGCCTTCTATTGTTGAGAGAACATGGGTACGATGAAACCTCGGGCGATGGCCTTGAAGGTGATCACCAGCACTGGACCCAAAAAAAGACCAAAGGTGCCAAAAAGACGAAAGCCGAGGTAGATGCCCATCAGCGTGGCTAGAGGATGGAGGCCTAGCTGGGAACCTACGATCCTGGGCTCCAGCATTTGTCGTATGAGAAAGCCCACTACCAGCACAGACAAAAGGGCAAGTGCAAATGAATAGTTGCCCACTAGCAGCTGGTAGCCGATCCAGGGGAGATAAAAAGCTGAGGGGCCGATCAGGGGCAATAGATCTAGGATAGCTACGAGTAAGGCCAGAAGCAGTGCATATTTAACCCTCAAGATTACCAGGGCCACAAAGGAGACCAGGCCACTGATTGTGATCAGGATCAGCTGGGAGCGCACAAAACCCAAGACAGCAGCGATTACATCTTGCCCTACCTGTCGGGCGGGCTGCCTCCAGGTTGGAGGTAACATGCCGATGAGCTCTTTGCGTAGATAATGATGATCCCGGGTCATGAAGAAGGAGGCAATAAAGCTGATGGTGAGGGTAACTAGAAGGTTCGGCAGACCCACCACCCAATTGATGATGGCAGTTGCCAATTTTTCCACCCGCAAGTAAAGTAGATCAGGACTGGCCTCAAGGGCCGAGAGCACAGGCTCTGGCAATCGTCTGTAGAGGAATTGTAATTCCTTCAGCCAGCTTTCAAGAAACCGGGAGATGTTCACCTGGTATTTGGGTAGTGTTCGCAAGAGATCCTGGAGCTCAGTGTAGAGGCTGGTGATTCCTAGCACCAAAAACAGCACCACGAGAAAAACAAAAAAGAGCAGGGCGAACAAAGTGGCCCAGCCCCTGCCCACTTTTGTATGTTTCTCCAGCCAGTCCACTGCAGGCCCAATTAGCGCTGTGATCACTAACGCCACAATAAATGGGGTTAAGTAGGCAAGAAAATAGCGGAAGAAGATGTAAAGGCAAACTGCGATAGCTACTGCCCACAGGGCTGCTTTTTGGCCGTTGCTCATAATCACACCTCTTTATGCTAATAGCCCGATGAGAAGATAAAGAACTGGAGCCACAAATAAAAGACTATCGAAACGATCCAAAACCCCGCCATGACCCGGCAGGATTTTTCCTGCATCCTTCACCCCTGCATCTCGTTTTAAGGCGGATTCAGCCAGATCCCCCACCTGGGCTGCAAGGCCAATCAAAAGCCCAATTATCCCTCCCCAAATGAGGGGCCAGCCGAACCAGGTGCCAAAGGCGGCTCCGGCTATGGCACTGCCCACAAGACCTGCCACAGAGCCCTCTTTGCTCTTTTTAGGGCTCAAGTTCGGGGCCAGAGGTGTTTTCCCCCACCTGACACCGATAAAATATGCTGCCACATCTGTGGCCCAGGTGAGAAAAAGTCCATAGAGGGCAAAGTTGCCCCAGGCTGCGGGCAGATCCCGCAGGAGAATTAGAAAATTGAACATGCTCACATAAAGTGCGCCCCCCATGGCGTAGCCAGCATTGGCCAGGGGCGAACCCTTTTTGTATCTTCTCACAGCTAGGGCAAAATTAAGCAAGACTAGGAGCGCTATGGCTACTGAGAAAGGAAGATTACCAGTTCCCAGGGAGGCGAATAGCACGAGCATACCGCCGAAAAGCCCCAAGGAGCTAGGATCTCCAACTTTGCGGAGCACAAGGCCCCGGTATTCCCAGCAGGCAATGCCGCTTAAAGCTAGCACCAAAAGCTTCAGAGGTAGCCCCCCATACCAAATGATGCCCACAAGAAGGGGGATCCCCCACACAGCAGTTGCGATCCGCTGCGCGAGATCTTTAGATTTTGCCAAATCTGCGTGTTCGCTGCCTGTAATCTTCAATCGCCTCCTGTAAGTCCTCGGCGGTAAAGTCCGGCCAGAGCGTAGCTGTAATCCAGAGCTCTGCATAGGCTAATTGCCAGAGCAAAAAATTGCTCAGGCGCATCTCTCCGCCGGTACGAATGAGGAGATCAGGATCTGGTATTTGGTGGGTATATAGTTTAGCTGCTAGTTTCTCCTCATCGATCTGGTCCCATTTAAGCTCTCCTGCTAAGACGTCACAGGCAAGCTTTTGTGCAGCCACTACAAGCTCTGCCCTACCACCGTAGTTTAAGGCCACCGATAAGGTGGTGCCGGTATTGTGTGCGGTTTGCTTTTGGGCTTCCACAACTGCCCTGTAGGCGCCAGTGGGCAGAGAATCAGGACAGCCTAAAATTTGGATCCTTATATTATTTCGCTCCAGGGCCTTAATTTCCTTTTTCATGTATTCTTGAATCAGACCCATGAGGAATGATACTTCTCCGTGGGGCCGCTGCCAATTCTCAGTGGAAAAGGCGTAAACTGTGAGGTAAGGTATTTTGAGTTCCACCACCTTCTCCACTGTTCTGCGCAGGGCTGCCATGCCTTCTTTGTGGCCGAAGGTTCTAGGAAGGCCTCTTTGTTGTGCCCAGCGGCCATTGCCGTCCATGATAATGGCTATGTGCCGAGGCAGGGAGCCCAACTCCATTGTGATCTCCTCCCAAGAAAAAAAGCCCCTTGAGGGCAAGGGGCCTCTTCATTAAATTTCCATGATCTCTTTTTCCTTGCGTTCCAAGAGCCCATCCACCTGACCGATGTATTTGTCTGTGAGCTTTTGCATCTCATCTTGCAAGCGGTGGCTATCATCTTCGGGCAAATCGCCTTTTTTCTCTAGGGCCTTAATCTCATCGTTACTGTCTCTGCGGGCAGCCCGGACTGCCACTCGCCGCTCTTCTGCGATCTTCTTGGCAAGCTTGACCATCTCACGCCGTCTCTCCTCAGTAAGGGGAGGGATGGCTATGCGAATCTGCTGGCCGTCATTTGTGGGGGTAAGGCCCAGATCGCTTTTAAGAATGGCTTTTTCAATGTCCCGAACTGAGCTCTTATCCCAAGGCGCAATTAGTAGGAGTCGTGGTTCAGGGGTAGAAATGTTAGCTAACTGGTTCAGAGGTGTGGGTGTGCCATAGTAATCGATTTGCAATCGCTCCACAAGTCCTGGGTTGGCCCTGCCTGTGCGTAAGGTGGCGAATTCCCTTTTAGCCACCTCAAGGGCCCCCTCCATTTTTTCCTTAGCGCGGACAAATATTTGATCCGCCATTTTTTTATTCCTCCCTTCCCACTACAGTGCCAATATCGGCACCCTCAGCTGCTTTGAGTATGTTCCCTTGTTTGGTGATATTGAAAACAACGATGGGTATATTATTATCCATGCATAAGGACGCGGCTGTGGCATCCATTACCCCAAGGCCTCGCTGCAGTAGATCCAAATGGCTCAATCGCTCATAGCGATTGGCTTTAGGATGCTTTTTGGGGTCTGCATCATAGACACCATCCACGCCTTTGGCCATGAGAATCACTTCTGCTTCCAATTCTGCAGCTCTCAGTGCTGCAGTTGTATCTGTGGAAAAATAGGGGTTCCCAGTGCCGCAAGCAAAAATCACAACTCTATTTTTTTCCAAGTGACGCATGGCACGTCTGCGAATGTAGGGTTCTGCAATCTCCCGCATCTCGATGGCGCTGAGCACCCTGGTCTCTACATCTAGTTTTTCTAAAGCATCTTGCAAAGCCAAAGAGTTGATGGTGGTGGCGAGCATCCCCATGTAGTCGGCAGTGGTGCGATCTAGGCCTTGGGCGCTGCCTGCAACACCTCGCCAAATATTGCCGCCTCCCACGACGATGGCCACTTCAATCCCTGTCTGCTGCACCTGTTTTACCTCTTGGGCGATGGTATGCAATATTTCATGATCTATGCCATAGCCTCGTTCTCCTGCTAAGGCTTCTCCACTTATTTTAAGGATAATTCTCCGATATTTACCCACCCTGTGCCCTCCGTTTCTATAAAAAAGGGAACACGGCCTCCGTGTCCCCCTTATTTCAGCTGTGCGGCCACTTCAGCTGCTAAATCGCATTGCCGCTTCTCCAAACCCTCTCCACGCTCAAAACGTGCAAAGCGACGAACTGAAATGTTCTCTCCGATCCTGGCTATAGCTTCGGTAATTACATCCTGGACTGTTTTATCTGGATCTTTAATGAAAGGCTGCTCAAGAAGACATACTTCTTTGTAGTATTTCTCAATGCGGCCCTGCACAATTTTATCCACGATCTTCTCAGGTTTTCCCTCTTCTAAGGCCTGGGCTCGGTAGATGGCCTTTTCCTTTTCCAAAATATCTGCGGAGACTTCTTCTCGCTTTACGTACTCAGGTTTTGCTGCTGCAATCTGCATGGCAATATCTCGGACCAAACCTTGGTAGTCCTCGGTTTTGGCCACAAAATCTGTTTCGCAGTTTACCTCAACCAGAACGCCAACTCTGCCGCCTGGATGGATGTAACTGTCAACTAAACCCTCTGCTGCGATTCTGCCTGCTTTCTTTGCTGCGGCGGCGAGACCCCGCTCCCGGAGAAACTCTATAGCTTTCTCTACGTCGCCATCGGTTTCAACCAGGACCTTTTTGCAATCCATCATCCCGGCTCCAGTACGCTCCCGCAGCTCCTTTACCATCTGTGCTGTAACTGCCATGTTACGAACCTCCTCTCTTAAGTAGGCGGGCTTACGCCCGCCTACGGCTATTCTGCCTCAACGGCATCCTCTTCTAGATCTTCGCCCTGTTGTCCCTCTCTTGCCTCGATCACAGCATCTGCCATCTTAGAAGTAAGGAGACGGACAGCACGAATTGCATCGTCGTTGCCAGGGATTACGTAATCCACCTCGTCGGGATCGCAGTTAGTATCTACGATTGCCACGATAGGAATACCTAGTTTTCTGGCCTCAGCGATGGCGATCCTCTCTTTGCGTGGGTCCACTACGAACATGGCACCTGGTAAGGTGTCCATATCGCGAATCCCACCTAGAAAACGCTCCAGGCGCTCCCTTTCCTTCTCCAGTTCCAGAACTTCTTTTTTAGGTAGGACGTCGTATGTGCCGTCCTCCTTCATTTGCTCGATCTTTTTCAGACGAGCAACGCGGCTGCGAATAGTTCTGAAGTTGGTGAGTGTACCACCTAGCCAGCGCTGATTCACGAAAAACATCCCACAGCGGTTTGCTTCCTCTTGAATGGAATCAAAAGCCTGCTTTTTAGTTCCCACGAAGAGAATTGATTGTCCACTTGCTGCAACTTCTCTGACGAAGTTGTATGCATCCTCGATCTTGCGGACAGTTTTCTGCAGGTCGATGATATAGATTCCATTGCGCTGGGTGAAGATATATGGTGCCATCTTAGGGTTCCAACGACGGGTCTGGTGTCCGAAGTGTACACCAGCTTCCAACAGCTGTTTCATGGAAATGATGGCCATTTGTTTCACCTCCTCCCCAGTCCGGGTTTGAGCCTCCGCTTCCATCAACCCCGAATAGACCGCAAAATGCGGAACCCCATCAGGTCCGAAAGCGTGTGTTCTAGACATACCATTTGTAGTATAGCATAAAGCTAAAAGCTAGGCAAGAAAATGTTACCACAAAACAAAAAATTAAAATTCTGATAATACCAACCAAAAAATGCCACTTGCAAAGCCAATGGCATATTTTTATGCTGCCCTCTCCTCTACAACATCCACTTTCTCACATGCCACAGGATAATAAGCCAAAGGAGTAAAATTCCTGGCACTCCAACCATAAAATACCAGTGTTTTGTTTTGTGTCGGAAGCTGAGCATTGCCACATAAAGTCCAACTGAGCCACCTGCCAAGGCGAGTTTGAAGAGGTTTTTCTCCGAGACTCGCCTTCTATGATGGATTGCGGCTCTTTTATCCAAGCCCGCCACAACAAAGGCCACGATATTGATAATTAGCAAGTAATAAT
>DIQB01000048.1:22703-23137 GCA_002427165.1 Firmicutes bacterium UBA5473 | reverse complement strand
ACTTGCCATCTTAAGCAGTATTTCTCTAGCCTGGCAACAGGCTCTCTGGGGCGCAACCTGGGGAGGGATTTTCCTCATCTTCAGTTGGCTGCGGGAGGGGAGGGGCAAATGCTACTAGTTGGGATCACAATCGGCTTTTCCATAGGTTTTCTCTGGGGTAGACAGCAAGGTTTGGCTCAGGGCTTTACCCGGGGAGTTGCCTTTGCTCCTCTGGATGCTCGCAAGGATACCTGGGAAAATACAAAACAGGGGAGAGAAGAAGAAAACTTTTGAGGGCCAGTTGGCTCTCTTTTCTTTTCTCAGAGGAAGGTTTTCAGACGAGAAGCGTGAATGTTTGAAGGAGGAGGTAAGCTAATGCACAACAGATTAAAATTGAGCAAAGAAAAAAGAGAATCCATGATCTGTGCCATTCAAACTTATTTTCTCCAGGAGCG
>DIQB01000048.1:21138-22450 GCA_002427165.1 Firmicutes bacterium UBA5473 | reverse complement strand
ATTCTCACCATTATCTTTCTGAGCGGCTTGAAGATCTATTGGGAATTCAGATTTAAGGCGAGGCAGAAGAATTGTCAAGCGAAGCTGGTTATGCTAGAATAGAGGAGAAAAAAAGGGGGTGAAAAATTTGCAGTTCATTAAAATGCACGGGTTAGGCAATGATTATGTTTATCTAGATTGCATAGGTGGCCCTATGCCAAAAGATCCAGTATCCTTGGCACGAAAAGTCTCCCACCGCAACTTTGGTGTGGGTGCCGATGGTCTGGTTTTGATCTTGCCGTCAGAGGAGGCAGATCTTGCCATGCGAATCTGGAATGCAGATGGTAGCGAGGCTGAAATGTGCGGCAATGCCACCCGCTGTGTGGGCAAATACGCCTATGAGCACAGTCTTGTAAAAAAAGAAACCATAACCCTCTCCACCAAAGGTGGGATTAAAGTCTTGGCTTTAGATCTGGACAAGCAGGAAAAAGTGTGCTCTGTGAGAGTAGATATGGGAAAGCCTCGCTTGAAACCCTCTGAAATTCCCCTGAAGCTAGACATGGATCAGGCTGTGGAAGAGGAGCTATCTGCAGCTGGCCAAAGCTGGCAGTTTACTGCCGTATCCATGGGTAATCCTCATTGCGTGATCTTTGTGCCAGAGGTGGAGGACTTACCTTTGAGCCAAATCGGCCCACCTATAGAGAAGCATCAGCTGTTCCCGGAAAGAACAAACGTGGAATTTGTGAAAGTTTTAGGGCCCCAGCGATTGCGGATGCGCGTTTGGGAGCGCGGCAGTGGTGAGACCATGGCCTGCGGCACTGGAGCCTCTGCCACAGCTGTGGCAGCTGTTTTATGCGGCCTTGCGAAAAAAGGCACGCCTATCACCATTGTCCTCAACGGAGGGGAGCTGGAGATTGAATGGGCCCTAGATGATCATGTTTATATGACCGGACCTGCCACAGAAGTTTTCACAGGGCAGTTAACTGAAGAATTTCTTGCTGAGGAGGAATAAAATGGAAACAGCACGCAGAATACAAGCCTTACCACCTTATCTTTTCGCCCAAATTGACCACCAAATCGCTCAGGCTAAAGCCCGAGGTGTGGACGTAATCAGCTTTGGAATTGGGGATCCAGATCTACCCACACCGGATCATATTATTGCACGGCTTCAAAAAGAAGCCGCTGACCCCAAAAACCATCGCTATCCATCCTATGAGGGATTAGCTGTCTTCAGAGATGCCGTAGCTAACTGGTACAAAAAACGCTTTTGTGTGGAGCTAGATTCTAAAACCGAGGTAGTCTCCTTAATTGGCTCCAAAGAGGGAATCGCCCA
>DIQB01000048.1:15629-20913 GCA_002427165.1 Firmicutes bacterium UBA5473 | reverse complement strand
GTTTATGCCATCGGCGTTCTCTTTGCCGGAGGCGAAAGCTATAAAATGCCACTTTTGGCAGAGAATGGCTTCCTGCCAGATTTGGGCGCTATTCCTGCAGATGTTGCAAAGCGGGCTAAAATCCTTTATTTGAACTATCCCAACAACCCTACAGGAGCTGTAGCTGACCTTGCTTTCTTCCAGGAAGTTGTGGAATTTGCTAAAGAAAATGACATTATTGTCTGCCACGATGCAGCCTATACTGAGGTGGCCTTCGATGGCTACAAGCCTCCAAGTTTCCTCCAGACGCCAGGGGCGAAGGATGTGGGCATCGAATTCCACTCCCTCTCCAAAACATATAACATGACAGGCTGGCGCGTAGGCTGGGCTGCTGGAAACAGCGATATAATCTCAGCTTTAGGTCGGGTCAAGACCAATATCGACTCTGGCATTTTTGAGGCTCTCCAATATGCAGGTGTTGAGGCCCTTGAGGGACCACAACAGTGCCTGGAGGAGAATCTTAAAATCTATACCAAAAGACGTGACATCCTTGTAGATGGCCTGGGGAGCCTAGGCTGCCCTATTGAGAAGCCAAAGGCCACCATCTACATCTGGGCACCTGTGCCCGCTGGCATGAACTCCACAGATTTCGCCACCCTTCTCCTTGAAAAAGCCGGTGTGGTAGTTACACCAGGCATAGGCTATGGAGACACCGGTGAGGGATTCTTCCGCATGTCCCTAACCCTGCCCACCCAGAGGCTAGAAGAGGGAATCGAGCGGATCCGGAAAGCGGGGATCCGATTCGCGTGAACTGGGAACAAATAGGTGCAAGCTGGGGGCTCTCTCAAAAGACCCTCCAGCTTGCCCAGCGAGCAGAACAAGATGTAGCTCAAAGATGGCAAGAGTATGATGAGCTCGGGAGAACAAACCACTTGAAGGTGCTTGGGGCCTGCCAGGATTTCGGCCTGGGGGCCCATCATTTTGCCTCAAGCACAGGCTATGGGTATGGCGATCTAGGGAGAGAGGCCCTTGAGGGCATCTTCAGTAACTACTTTGGCACAGAGGCGGCACTGGTGCGGCCTCAAATTGCCTCTGGAACCCAAGCTATCTCTGCAGCCCTCTTTGGGCTCCTCAGGCCTGGAGATGAACTTCTCTCTATCACAGGCCCACCCTACGATACCCTGCGCACTGTGATCGGAACTGAGGGAAATGCTATAGGTACACTGAAAGATTGGGGCATTACCTATCGTGAGGTACCTCTTTTGGGCGGGAGAGCGAATCTAGAGGCTATAGCCGAGGCCATAGGACCCAAGACACGAGTAGTTGCCATTCAGCGCTCCCGGGGTTATAGCTGGCGGCCTGCCTTTACCATTGAAGAAATTCGGCAGCAGGTCCAGGCAGTGCGAAGTGTCTCTCGTGCCATTATCTTCTGCGATAACTGCTATGGGGAGTTTGTGGAGGAGCTAGAGCCCACAGCTGTGGGTGTTGACGTGATTGCAGGCTCACTTATCAAAAACCCAGGAGGAGGCCTGGCACCCTATGGTGGGTACTTAGCGGGAAAAGAGGAGCTAATTGAGCGGATTGCAAACCAGATTACAGCCCCAGGTCTGGGCCGAGAGGTGGGGGGGAGCGCTGGTCTTGCCAGGCTTCTGCTTCAGGGCTTTTTCCAGGCACCACTTGTAGTTGTAGAAGCCTTAGCCGGAGCCACCTTTGTCAGCCGCCTCTTTGAGCTTGCAGGCTTTCCTGCATCTCCCCAAAGCCAAGAGAGGCGAGGAGATATTGTGGCTGCAATCGAGCTTGGAAGTGCCCAGCGCCTCGAGGCTTTTTGCCGTGCAATTCAACTGGCAGGACCTGTAGATAGCGATGTTACGCCTATAGGAGCGCCTATGGCAGGCTATAGCAGTCAGGTGATTATGGCCGGTGGTACCTTCATCGATGGCTCCTCAATTGAGCTCAGCGCAGACGGACCCCTCTGTCCGCCCTATATTGCCTACCTGCAAGGGGGAATCTGTCGTAGTCAGGTACAAATTGCGTCTTGCCTCGCTCTGGAGGCTGTGGAGAAGATTATCTAGCCTAATTTGCTTATTTCGGCCATGGTTGCCCCTTTTCCTTATTGACATTCCTAAACTTTTTGCTAAAATAAATCTGATTGGAGGTGAAATCCCCTCCCAAATAGTAAAGGGGGCAACGAGCTAAATGAAGCATGCTTTGGGGCGTCATATTCTGTGCGAGGTGTACGGGTGTGACCCTAAAGTCCTGAACAACCGCAAATCGATTGAGGAAATCATGGTGGACGCCGCCCTGGAGGCAGGTGCAGAGGTGAGGGAGGTGGCCTTCCACAAGTTCAGCCCGCAGGGGGTGAGCGGTGTGGTGGTGATCTCAGAATCTCACCTGGCAATTCACACCTGGCCGGAACTAGGTTACGCAGCAGTAGATGTTTTCACCTGCGGTGACCGAGTAAACCCGTGGACGGCCTGTGAGTACATTGTGAAGCTTTTCAAGGCACAAGATGTAGACACTACCGAGGTGAAAAGAGGCGTCTTCCCTCAAAAGGTGCGTGTTGTATCATAAGGAGGTGACGATTAATAATTTATGTGCCCGGATCAAGATGCTGACAGTATCCGGAAATACGGCTGAAAGCCCCATCTTTTGCTTTATGCGCAGATGGGGCTTCATTATTTTAAAGCTCTATTCCCAAAGACTCGGCAACCAGCTGCGGCACGTGGGTATTATCTGTAGCCTCGCGAAAAAGCTCTGCGCCTGAACCGAAGGCAGTAAGTGGCAGAGGAGCGCCACTGTGGCCACCGGTGCTCCACTTGAGCCCGGCTTCCTCACTTAAAAACTTAGAGATGGCAGCCTCCAAATTGCCCGTCCTCATGAGCTTCTCCAGCTCCTCGGGCAGCGGACAGATCCCTGTATAGTCGCAGAAGAGCTCATGGGCTTTGTTCCGATTTTGGTTTAAGATCTGGGCCAATTTTCTCGAGGATGTTTTCATGGATCTTAAAGCCCTGGGATCTCCATCATCAAGCTTCAGGCCCCCTGTTTCGTGATCCCCTACCACTATAACTAAGGTGTCGGGGTGCGTCTTTGCAAAATCTAAGGCCTCAGCTACAGCCTCATCAAAAGCTACAATCTCGAAGAGAGTGGCTGCAGGGTCATTTGCATGGCAGGTCCAGTCAATTTGACTGCCCTCCACCATCAAAAAGAAGCCACTTGGACTTTGACTCAAAAGTTCCAAAGCCTTTTTTGTCAGATCATGCATAGTAGGAAGGGTGCCATCGTTCTCTATTGCATAGGGGAAACCTGCGTCTGTAAAAAGGCCAATTGCAGGCAGGGCTTTAAGTTCCTCAAGTTGTGCTTTCTGCTCTAGATAGTAATAGCCCGCCCTTTGAAATTCCGCAATTAGATCTTTGCCATCTGTGCGCTTGCCACCTTTAGCTGGAGGCAAAAACAACTCCCTGCCGCCGCCGAAAAGCAGATCGACTTTGTTCGCAAAAAAATCCAAGGCCACACCCAGCTCGTCATTGCGATTTTGCCGATGGGCGGCAAAAGCTGCAGGTGTGGCGTGGGTGATGGTGCTGGTGGCAACGAGCCCTGTGGCCATGCCCAGGTCCCCAGCCCTCTCTAAGATGGTGGGAAGTACCTTTCCATCCGGCGAGATGCTGAGCATGCCATTGTTTGTCTTCTTTCCTGTAGCCAGAGCTGTGGCAGCTGCAGCAGAGTCTGTAACAGCGCTGTTGGCAGAATGGGTACTAATCAAAGTTTTGATCCCGCCGTCCATCTCAAGCGGCCGGCCCAAGTAAGAGCTGGTGGCAATCCTTTGATTGACTCCTAGGCCATCGCCAATTAGGAGAATTACATTTTTGGGCTTTTGTTCTGCTCCTGCCCAAGAGCACACTAGGCAAATGAAGAGCAGAAAATTGAACCATCTGTTTTTCATCTAAATCCCTCCCGAATATTCGTTATCCTAATTTTACCACAAATCACCATCTATGGGTACAGGCTTGCAATTTTTCCTTTCTTTGCTAAAATGTTTGTGGAGAAGAAAGAAGGGATTGATCAAGATAAACCTACAAAAACAGCTAATTCAACTTGCAACACCAATTATCCTTTCCAATCTAGCTTTTACCTTACTTGGAGCTGTAGATACTCTTTTTATGGGCCATGTAAGCACCCTTGCCTTGGGAGCTGTGGGTCTAGGAAGCATGACCTTCCTCACGGCATCCCTCTTTTTGAAAAGCACTCTAGCTGGAGCTACGCCTTTTGTCTCCCGGCAACAGGGGGCAGGGAATTTTAAGGAGGCAGGGAAATATCTTCAATATTTCCTCTGCCTCACCATAATCTTAATTCCTCTGATTGCGCTTTTACCGAGCCTATTTCGTCTTTTTTTCTGGGTGACCAAGCCGGATGGGCAGGTGAGCCACGCTGCTATGCAATATCTTGTAGTGCGCCTTTTTGAATTACCAGCCACGCTTCTGGTGGCAGCCTTCACTGCCTTTTTACTGGGAGTGGGCAATTCTATCTTGCCCATGTTTCTCAACTGGCTTGCGGTGCTACTCAATATTGGTGCCAACTACATCTTGGTCTTTGGAAAGCTGGGGTTTCCCAAACTTGGGATCGTGGGTGCAGCCTGGGGCACTGTGTTTGCCATGTGGATCCAGGCGCTTCTGTTCGCTATTTTTGTCTGGACAGAGTATCGGGAGCGCTATCGGTTAAACCAGTGGCACTGGCCTAGCCTCCAAGATCTTGTTCGAATTAGCAAAGTGGGCCTGCCATTGGGGTTGACAGATTCTGTGGAGGTTGGTGCCTTTACCACATTTTTTGCTATTATCTCTCGGCTGGGTAGCGAAGCCTTGGCAGCTAGCCAAATTGTAAATCAGATTGCAGCCTTAGCTTTTATGCCAGGCTTTGCTTTAGGTGCTGCCACAGGATCTTTGGTAGGCCGCTATTTGGGCGCTCAAAAGGGGGAGGAGGCAGAGCGGATCGGTTGGCTGGGCACACGATTGGGCGTAAGGATAATGGTTGTGGCCGGAATTATATTTGTCTTTTTTTCCAGGCCTCTCTCTGAGCTCTTTACCCAGGAGCCAGCTGTGATCGCCAGCTGTATCTCGCTTCTGAGGCTCATTGCAGTCTACCAGATCTTCGATGCGGTAAATATTGTTCTCCGCGGCGCCCTCAATGGGGCTGGCGATACCCGCTTTACCATGGCTGTCACCCTCATTTTGGCCTGGGGACTATTTGTTCCAGGCTCGTACCTTGGAGCTATTACCTTGAAACTAGGTGTGATGGGAGCCTGGCTGGGGGC
>DIQB01000048.1:14682-15474 GCA_002427165.1 Firmicutes bacterium UBA5473 | reverse complement strand
GTGATGGGAGCCTGGCTGGGGGCTTTGACATATCTGGTAACGCTAGGGGTAATTTTCTTTTTCCGCTTTCGCAGGGGAGCCTGGAGGGAAATCGCAATTTAAGATTATGTGATGAAACCGGCAAAGGTGGAATAAGCTGGAAAATATAGTTGCAGCCCTGAAGATTTAATGATAGAATAAAGAAGGATAGGTATATTTTAACTACTGAGAGGAGGTCTCCTTTGGACAGAGAAGCTATTTTTACTTTGCGGATCTAGGATCAGGCGTGTACTTTGATCCAGAACCATGAAATATTGAGGCAAAAAGTTTCAGGTGGCAAAATACCACCTGTCTTCTTGCCAGTAGGATGGAAGGGGCCTAGTATGAGCATGAACGCACTTGCGCAGAAAAAACGTGAGAATGTAGATTATAGTAAGCTCACAGATGAGGAGATTGTCCATTTTGCCCAAAGGGGCCAGGACGATGCAACTGAATTCATCCTCAATAAATATGAAAAACTAGTCTTTATGTGGACTCGACCATACTTCTTGCAGGGCGCAGAACCAGATGACCTGCTGCAGGAGGGTATGATTGGGCTTTATAAAGCTGTGCGCGACTTTGAGGTTGGTTCTTCCTCTTTTTGGTCCTTTGCCAAACTTTGCATTACCCGGAACATCATCAGCGCCATCAAAAGCACCACCAGGCAAAAACATATTCCCCTCAATTCCTATACCTCGCTGCACAAACCAGTCTATGAGGTGGAAGGAGAGCGGACCTTGATGGAGGTGATTTCCACCTCCCAGGTAAACGATC
>DIQB01000048.1:0-14562 GCA_002427165.1 Firmicutes bacterium UBA5473 | reverse complement strand
CAGGTAAACGATCCAGAAACTTTGATTTTAGAGCGGGAGAGATTGGCTGCCACGCAAAAACATATTCGCGAATCCCTCAGTCCCTTTGAATACAATGTATTTATGCTTTACATCAACGGTCTCTCCTATAAGGAAATGGCAAGCCGTCTGAAAACCCATACCAAGTCCATCGATAATGCTCTGTGCAGAATTAAGTCAAAAATCGAAAAGGTGCTTGATTGAGATGGCTACTATCGGACAGTGGGAGATTATTCTCCGCCTATGTTTAGCAGCATTATTGGGCGGTTTTATTGGGCTGGAGCGGGAGAGTCATCGCAGGCCTGCAGGGCTACGCACCCATATTCTTGTATGCTTAGGCTCTGCATTGGTGATGCTAATTTCAGTATATGCCTTCTCCAGCCCCAATCGTGACCCAGCTCGCCTTGCAGCCCAGGTTGTCAGTGGTATTGGCTTTTTGGGTGCAGGTACCATTATGCGTGAGGGCTCTACTATTAAAGGCCTCACCACAGCTGCAAGTCTTTGGGTTGTAAGCGGAATTGGACTTGCAGCCGGCAGTGGTTTTTATCTGGCAGCAGCCTTCGCCACAGGTCTTGTGGTGGTAATTTTGGGTTTTATGGAAAGTTTAGAGCCCAAACTACTGACAGCTACATCCATGGAACTGCGGATCACCATGGATGATCGGCCAGGTGCTGTTGGCAGACTGGGGACGCTTTTAGGCAATTTAAGTGTGAATATCTCAGCTGTGGAATTGGAGGAATCCCAAGATAAAACCCAGGCCATAGCTATCTTGCGGCTCAGCCTTCCCCCTAGCCTCCAGCGGATGCAACTGTTAGATCAATTAAGTGGGCTTGAGGGGATCAATAAGGTTCAGGTGATGGATTAAATTCCGCAGACAGCCCCGAGTATCTGGAGAAGGGATTAATTTGGGGGGGAATTGAGCTTGAACTTTTTACTTACCAATGATGATGGAATCTGGGCGCCAGGGCTAAAAGCCCTGGCTACTGCATTGGTGGAGCTTGGTAAAGTTTGGATCTTAGCGCCAGATCGAGAGCGTAGCGCCACAGGCCACGCCATTACAGTGCATAAGCCCCTGCGGCCTGAAAAGGTAGAGTTGGGTGTAGGTGAGGAGGCTGCCTGGCATCTGAATGGCACCCCTGCAGACTGCGTGAAGCTGGCCATGGAGGTCCTCCTGCCAACGACACCCACGTGGGTTTGCTCTGGAATTAATTATGGCTCCAACTTGGGTACAGATGTGCTTTATTCAGGCACTGTTTCCGCAGCTGTTGAGGGCACCATCTATGATCGACCCTCCCTTGCCATCTCCCTTGCAGATCCTGCCTCGGATTTCGGCCCTGCTGCAGCTTTTGCCAAAGCTTTTCTTCAGGAGTTTCGGGACGAATCTCCAGGTCCAACCCTGATCAATATCAATGTGCCTCCAGGGGAGCCCACCCAGAGCCGGGTTACCACGCTGGGGGTGCGACGCTATTGCAATGTGTTTGAAAAGCGAACCGACCCCAGGGGTAAGGAGTATTTTTGGCTGGCAGGGGAGAGGGTTGATTGCATAGAAGATCCCAACAGCGATATTGTTGCGATCTTAGATGGCAAGATCTCCATTACACCCCTGAGTTTTAAGCTCACAGATGAGGAAATGCGAAGAAAATTAAAAAATAAGGGCTGGTAGCAGGATGGGCCCCTCTTGCATAGGATATAATGTAGCCTTTGTAGGGAGGGAGCCAGATGCAAGTGATTGTTTGGGCAGGCGTTGTACTTTTTGCTATGGTCCTAGCTTATGCAGAGATTGTCTTGGCTGTGGCTTTAGAACGAGCACTGGGGCTAGAGCGAGAAGGAGCCGGGCAGGTTGAGGCTTCCAATTCCTCCCCCAGGGGCAAAGCTTTGGGGGTACTTTTGACACTTTGCTTTTTTTTGGTGATGGTGTTAAATTTATACTTATTGAAGTTGCTATTTTGGGGAGGGTAGGCTGTGGGGCACAAGCTTCTCTCCAGCTGGGCTGTTGCAGACGGGGATAAACTTTACCTTGTCCTCACCTCGCTGGTTACTTTTTTGAACAAACAATTAAAAGACAGGGACCTGATCTTCGGCCTTACTCGCAAAGAAGGAAAGCTGGAGCTTAGGATCTATGAAGTGGAAAGGACTGAACTAGATGCAGACTAAAATCGCAGTCCTCATGGGTGGACGCTCTCAGGAACGAGAGGTATCTTTGGTAACAGGCAAGCAAGTAGCAGAAGCACTAAAAACCCGAGGATACGATGTTGTAAGCCTAGATTTAACTGAGAATTTGTGCCAGATTCTAGCGCAGGAGAAACCCGACTGCGCCTACATCGCCCTTCATGGCCAGTTTGGAGAGGATGGCTGCATCCAAGGACTTTTAGAAATCTTAGATATTCCCTATGTGGGCTCTGGCGTCCTGGCCAGTGCTGTTGGCATGGATAAAGCCATGGCTAAAGAAATCTTCCGCAATCACTCTATCCCTGTTCCCAGGGGAATACTATTGGAAAAAGAGCAACAGGTTGATCCCCAAAAGCTAGCTGGGGATTTTGGGTTGCCCCTTGTGATCAAGTCCAACTCCCAAGGATCCGCTGTTGGAGTTTTTATTGTTAAACGAGAGGGAGAAATTGCTGCTGCCATTGAGAAAGCATTTGCCCTGGACCACCAAGTATTAGTCGAGGAATACATAGCAGGCTCTGAGATCACGGTAGCAGTGTTGGGAGATCCGCCTCAGGCTCTGCCTGCAATTGAAATTGTGCCTCATAATGATTTTTATGATTACGAGGCCAAATACAAACCTGGGATGAGTGATCACCTGATCCCACCTAGACTTCCTGAAAAGACTATTAAAGTGGCGCAAGAACTGGCTGTCCGGGCCCATTTGAGCCTCCACTGCCGTGATCTTTCCCGGGTGGATTTTCGGGTCACGCCCCAGGGCATGCCCTATGTGCTAGAGATCAATACTCTCCCTGGCATGACCTCCACGAGTCTCGTTCCTGATGCAGCCAAAGCCGCTGGTATTTCTTTCTCTGAACTGGTGGAAAGACTTGTGCGTATGGCTTTAGCCCGGGGTGCATATAAAGAGGAGGGTGCGGGAAATACTATCTACCAGGGGTGAGTAGCATGACCCACGATGTAGATAATCTCCAAACAGTAATCTCTGATGAGGAGCTGGGCCAAAGGCTTTCCATAGGTGAGGCCGAGTATTTGGGCAGCCGCAAACGCCTGGATGGCGAGATCTGCGATTATTACCGTCTCCTCGATGGAGAGCAGGTTAGCTATATATATAATGTGCGTTCAAAGAAAGAGGGTTAGATCTCCTCTTTCTTTTTTTTTACTGGCAGGAATTGACCTGGGGATGTCGAAAAGATCTATATAGAGGAAAAGGAACCGCTGGTTCCAAAAATATAAAAAGGGGGTTTTGCCGATGAATGTCTTGGAGAAAGAGGACGTGATCCGCGGTTTGGAGAAATGCAAGCGCCTTGCAAAGCAGGATTTGCTTGCCAGTACTCTAACTTCAAATCCAGAGTTTTGGAACAAGCAGGCCGAGGTCAGACGGGAAACCTATGGCGAGCTGATTGTGCTTGTACAGGAAAAGGGGATCGAGGCAGCAAAGAACTATGCCTTGAAATCCTTTGCCAAGCTTCCACCCCAGAGTGGTGACTTGCCTGAGGTACGAGGCCAGAGGCAAGCACTCAAGATGTTTTTTACAATCCTGGGTCTAGATGAACGAATAGCCCTCCAGGAAGCCAGGGGTTCTGCTGGTATGGAAATACCATCAGTTGCCACCCAGGCCAGCCTGTGAGGGTTTTTTAATGCGAGGGGGTAAAATTACCCCCTCGTCTCCTTTTAGAATAGGTGATTTGCGGACATACTATGATAAATCACCCTAAAAGGAGGACAACTTTTGAAGAACCGGACAGCTGCTCTCATCATCATCTCCTTGTTCTCTTTTGGGCTGCTGTTCCAATTGGGCACGGAACAAGAACAGCCAAAGGTCGAAGTTCAGCAAAAAAAAACCTCTGAGAACAAATCCCCTGTTGTACCACCCCCGGATCAGCCCCAGCCACTTTGTTCTTGCCAAGATGAGCCCCCAAAGTTGGTTTTAAGCAAAGATGAAAGCCAGGGACCCTCTGTGGTTAACTTGCAAAGCTGGCTTTCCCTGTTGGGTTATAACCCAGGCCCTTCAGATGGCTCTTTTGGCCCTAAAACCCAGGCTGCTGTGCAGCTATTTCAGCAGGAACACAAACTGCTCGCCACAGGTATAGTTGAACATAACACGTGGCTTGCCCTAGCTAAAGAAGAGCTTTTGGAAACCTCAGCCTCTAAACTTAAGCCGCCATCGGGCAAGGTTTCACTGCTGATAGAGCTTGATCGCCGCAAGCTTACGGTTTTTTCTCAAGGAAAACCATACCATGAATTTCTTGTAGCCATCGGCAAGGAGGAGACCCCATCACCTGTTGGTGATTGGGCTATTACCAATAAAAGCAGTTGGGGCGGGGGCTTCGGTACCAGGTGGCTTGGCCTTAATGTACCATGGGGGAAGTTCGGGATCCATGGCACAAACAAGCCATGGAGCATTGGCTCTGCAGCCAGCCATGGCTGCTTTCGGATGTGGAATCGTGATGTGGAGGTACTCTCATCCTGGGTTAAATCTGGAACCCCTGTCAAGGTGATCCATGGCCGCTTCGATCCCTTAGGACCCACCAGACGCCGACTGCATAAGGGCGTTAGAGGTCCAGACGTATTTTTCGTACAAAAGCGCCTCAGGCAGCTGGGCTTGCTGAAAAATGGGATCGATGGCATTTATGGTGCGGGTACGCAAAAGGCAGTTGAAGCTTTTCAACGGCAGCACAAACTCTCCTCTCACGGTGAGGTGGACATGGCCACCTATCAAGCTTTAGGTTTCCATAACTTCGAGTGAGCAGTGCTCACTCTTTTTTTTGGAAGCAGGATAATGCCAATAAATGGAGAATGTATTTGATTGGGTTATCTTGTATCAATATTACAGAGGAGGATTTTCAATGGCAAATGCATTGGAGAGAATACTAGCACAATCGACAGAGAATGCCCAGCGCCTGGGCACTGAATACATGCCCCGGGAGGTAAAGCAACAACCTGACGCCTGGCGCAGCGCCTGTGAGTTTATCATCAGCAAACAAGCTGAAATCGCAAAGATTTTGGACAAATGCGAACAGATAATTTTAAGTGGGGCAGGAACCTCTGATTACGTAGGTAGATCTGTGGAGACACTTTTGCGGCATCGTCTGGGCAAAGATGTGAAAAGCGAGCCCTCAACTGACCTGGTTACAGATCCGGAAGGGTTATTTCCTAAAAAACCCTTTGCCTTGATTTCCTTTGCCCGCTCTGGCAATAGCCCCGAGGGCAATGCTGCTTTTAATTTAGCAAATCAGCTGCGGCCCCAGTATGCCCATCACATCGTTGTCACTTGCAATCCTGATGGAGAGCTGGCTCGCCTTGCCAAAGAGAGCCCTACACCTAGCCTGTTGCTTCTGATGCCACCTGAGACCAACGACAAGGCCCTAGCTATGACAAGCTCCTACAGCAGCATGGTTGTGGCAGCCCAGGGATTTGCATATCTAGATGAACCCGACCTCTATAGAAGCATGGTAGAGAAGTTGGCTCAGGGCGCAGAGAATTTCCTCGCAACAGCGCCAGATGTCGTAGCTGAGCTTGCAGGGGAGGGCTTTGCCAGGGCTGTATTTTTAGGCAGCAACTCCCTTTTTGGTGCAGCCTGGGAGGGACATTTGAAGGTTCAGGAGATGACTTCAGGCCAGGTGATCTGCAAAGCAGAGAGCATGCTAGGTCTCAGGCACGGCCCCATGGCTGTGATCCACGACGATACTTTGGTAGTTTATTTCCTCTCATCAGACCCTTATGTCTTGAAGTACGATCTGGATCTGATGCGAGAGGTAAAAGCTAAAGGCATAGGCCACAAGACTGTTGCTATTTGCCAAAAAGCTACACCCCAGATCGAAGAATTAGCAGACGTTGTTTTAGAGAGCAATACTCAGCTGCCAGATGATGTATTGCCACCAATGTTTATCCTACCGGCGCAGCTTCTGGCCCTTTTCAAGTCCCTGGCCTTCGGTTTGAGGCCTGATGCACCAAGTGCAGGTGGCGTGATCAATCGCGTTGTGCAGGGCGTACAGATCTATCCTTACTGAGTCCATAGCCTCCCCAACATAATTTGCCAGCTGGAAAGGCCAACTGTGGCCAGCTCCCACCTATCGCTTGGGGGGAGCTGGCCTGTTCCATCTATAGACACAAACGCCCGCTCAACAGTCTGCTGTGCCAGCTTTTGGATTTTTTCGATTCCCCAGAGTGGATCCTCAAGCTCGCGGGTCTCTGGTCGCCATAGAAGCACGCCATTGGTAAAAAGGGAGAAACGCGGTCCCCACAAGAGAGGCTGCACCATTGTAATTTTTTCCTGAGGTTGAGACTTCTCCAGCAGCCGCACAGCCTGCCACAGGAGTGTTCCCATGGCTTTGGGGGCTTTAAGATAACCTGCAAAGCGGGGGAAGGTAATAATTGTGGAGTTGAGGCGGAGGAGTTTTTTTAGGCCAATGAGCTCCTCTAGCGGCAAGGCATCGCGACAAAAGCCATGGGCCACAAATAGCTGTTTGTCTGGGCCTCCGATCACAGGGCAAAGGAGAAGTTCAGGCTCTAGCGCCAGGTTCGGTAGATGATGTCCACCATCGAAAATTACAGCCCTGGCTATGCCCGCCTCTTTCAAAAGCCGGGTGGAGGCGTGATCCTTTTCAGTTTGCCGGGCCCTATCAGCAGCAGAGGCATCGCAGACTAGATCCGCTCCCATAACCACAGCCATCTTTGTTGCTTTTTGCACATAAGCTACCCTCTCGGTGTAGCTGAGGTTGTTTAATTCCCAAGGAGTGAAGACTACGATCAAAAATTCATCCCTTTGACTTGGCTTCTTCAGAGCAAAAACCTCGCGGCTAGAAATTAGCTGCCATTTTTTTATGCCCGGGCTTCGCCACGAACCCCTAACGCTTATTTTGAGGAGATTTTGTCCCTGAAAACGCAAAAGTCCCCTTGTGCATTCGCCAGCAAGCCAATAATACAGGGGCAGAGGCCAGAGCCTCATTTGCCCCAAAGCGAGACTGAGAATCACCAGCGCGATGATTACCTTCTTCGCCAACTACCTCACCTCTAGAGGTAGCTTATCCTGGAACTAACAATTTTAACTTGGAGGGGAGAAAATGGTTACTGTAGTTGCCCATCGGGGCTTTTCTGGTAAATATCCTGAATGTACTCAAATTTCTTTTGAAAAAGCTCTGGAGTTGGATGTGGAAATGGTAGAGTTCGATCTACAGCTTTCTCGGGACAAGGAACTGATTGTGATCCACGATCCATCTGTAGATCGCACAAGCGATGGCACAGGCAAAGTTGAAGACCTAACCCTGGCCCAAATCAAGGCTTTAGATGCAGGCAGCTGGTTTGCGCCCCAGTTTCGCGGTCAGCGGTTTCTCATTTTCCAAGAGGCTTTGGACCTACTTGCTGGCAAGGTGCGTCTTAATGTCCACGTTAAGGCCGATGATCACACTCGGGAGGAGATTATGCCACGGGTGATTCGTGAATTTGAGCGAAGAAGGCTTTTTGAATCTGCATATATTGCCTCTGATGAGAAGACAATTGTGTTTGCAAAAAAGCTAGCGCCACAGCTTGAGATCTGCAATCTCTCCACAGCACCTCCTGAAAATTATCTTCAGCGCTCTGGAGATATTGGCTGTACAATCCTGCAGCCTAAAAATTTCCAGGTTGATGCCCAGTTTATACTGGAAGCTCAGAGACTAGGTTTTGAGGTTAATCCATTTTATGCAGATGATGAGGCGGAGATGCGAAGGCTTATCGAGTGTGGTGTGGATGGCATCCTCACAAACTTCCCGGATCTATTGCTTGCCATCAGGGAAAATCTATGATGGACTTTGTGTAGCGTTACAATCCCAGTCTCCATACAGGAATCAACGTCCAAAGGCTGGAGTATCTAGAGAAAGCGATAGGGGAGGTGGGAATCTCCCCTAAATCTATAATTATGCCGGAGGGAAGAATAATCTTTTTTGGCTGTGGCAATAATAGCCATATGATGAATTACATTTTTCGCCGCTTACCAAAACATGTGGGAATCATCCCTGATGGAAACCGTCGCTGGTCTGTGCGGGAGGGGAAGGCCAAGGAGGAAGGCTATGGCTATGGCCTAGGCCCTGGCCTTGAGCTCTATCAGCTCTGCTTGGAGCTAGGTATACCTGAGCTCACCTTCTATGGGTTTACCCACGATAACACAAAAAGACCCACTGTGCAAAAGCAGGCTTTCCAAAAGGCTTGTGTTGAGGCGGTGCAAATGCTTGCCAACCACAATGCCTCATTGCTTGTTGTTGGTAACCATACCTCAAGCTCTTTTCCCAAGGAGCTATTACCCTTCACCAGCCGCAAAACATTTGGTCAGGGGGGAATTCGGGTAAATTTTTTGGTAAACTACGACTGGCAATGGGATCTATTCCAAGCCAGCCAAAATCAACAACTAGCAGCTGGGGGAAATAGTCGTCAGTTTGCATCTTCTCTGGCTTCTAGTGATGTCTCACGGGTGGATCTGGTGGTGCGATGGGGGGGACGCAGAAGGCTGAGCGGCTTTTTGCCTGTGCAGTCTGTGTATGCAGATTTCTTCGTGATCGATGATTACTGGCCGGATTTTCAAAGTCAACAATTTATTGATGCTCTCAGGTGGTATGAAGAGCAGGACGTGACCCTAGGCGGCTAGGGTCACGTCTGAATAGTTTACGTCCCTAAGAAGACATCGGAAGAACTAGAAGCGTTAATTGAGAGCATCTAGAAGGACGAACAGAGCGTTTGGCTAGATTTAAGGAACAAAGTTTAAAGAGGCTCTAAGATAATTTTGCCACGTTGCCAAATTCATCTAAAAAGATTGATTACGAGAATTTCAAGAAAAACCCGTATTACGGAGCAGATCTTTGGAGGGCCAATTTTGAAGGCCCTCTTTATTTATATCTTGGTTTATCTAACAAGAGACGCCATTGCATGTGGCTATGATTAGGGTTTGAGAATACGTATCAAGATATAGACATCTGCTTCAAAGAGGGTCTGGGTCGGTGTTTTTTCCAAGTTCAAATTTTGGAATACTACTGTAATCTTTGTCTGTTCGTTTGCTTTTGAAAATGTTGCCTCCTCAGCAGAAATGTAATCTTTATCCGGCTCAAACTGGAAAAAACCTTCAAAGGTTGCTCCAGTTTTAAACTCTAAAATCTCCTCATTATCTTTTCCTAGAAGTTTTATCGTACATTGGTTCGGGGTTGTCTGTTTTATTAAAGTGTAGTTTATACCTGATTTTATAAACTTACACAACTCCTCCTGACTAGCTTCTTTTTGCTTGTTAATGATAGAGATGTTGGTAGGAATAAAGCGATCATACTCGGAAATATCTATGGCAGTCTGCTCCTCCAAACTAAGCCTCAGAGATTGGCTAGTATGTTCTGAGAGATTATCTTCATTAAAGCCGAAAGTCGGAGCGAAGTCCTTATAACTACTAAAGTCAGCAGGTAACCATTTAAGATCAGTGGTATAATCCATCATCTCAAGATAAGAGACAGTTTTAATAATTACCTGTTTATCATGATCGCTGATTACCGGATTGGGTTTGATCTGGTTGTTTTTAAGCATATTATTCTGTATTAGGACTTTCTCAAGAAGATTTTTTTGATTGCTTCGGCTCAGCGAAAAAGCATCAAAAGGAGGTACAACGGATATGAGGGAAAAAACGATCAGTAGTGCCGCAATAATACCGTTTCTCCACAAGGGCATAATACTTAATATCAATCCGGCAATAACTGCAAAAATGCCATACAAGATCGCATAATAGCGGGTGAGTGTTAAGCCAATTTGGCTCATGGTAATGACCGAGGATGCAATTTGAAGAAGCACAATGGGCATCAAAATTTTCGGAAAAATGGTTCTAAATAATCCGGCAAATTTGTTTTCCAGTTCGCTAGCTAAGATGCAGATCAGTATAATTCCTATTGAATAGGAGATTAGCATTGATTCTAAAAGGTTATCATTCCAAAAATTGCTACCAATATTAACCATGATATAGGCCAATAGCACTAATGTAAACACAGCTAGCAAAGGAATGATTATGTAGGAAATAAGAATTTCTACCAATCTCGGGCAAGCAGCTGCTTGTTTGATCATTTCTATTTCACGCTCAATTACAAAGGGTGATTTTTCTTTATTCGAATTTCTCGGGTAAATGGGTATTAACGACAGAAAATATAGTGGCCCAAATAGCAGATATATTATGTTCGCTGTATACGAATATAATCGGTAATCAATGCTCACAAGCAATTTATCTATTGCAATGAAGATAAAGCTAAGCCCAAGAAAAATAACCCCAGAGAAAAACAAAGCAATAATGAGGGAATCGAAGCTTATCTTAAAGCTCTCATTGAAGCTGATTCTACTTTTGATTGTGGGAACTAAGATAAAGGAAAGGAATAGGGCAAATACCGTAACTATCGTTCGAATCCCAATTTCCGGACTCGATTTTGGAGCTCCTATATTAATAATGTAATATCCCATTGTTAACAAAGCGGCTGTTCCCATTAAAATTAAACGGAAAGATTTTTGGTGAAAAAACCGTTCATAGACTAGCTGAAGAACAGCACTTAATAATGCACCTACCATAAGTGTAAAGATGATTTCTATCCGGTCATTTCCCTTAGTAATAACAACGGTATTAATAGCCATAGCTACAACAAAGAACGCCACTGTCAAAGGGAAACGTGCAGTTGCAAAGGTTAGTTGTCTGAGCCTTACCTTGATTTTATCAAACCTTTTCATAATATTTAGCCTCACTTTCTGGTAAGATTTCGAGTAACACCAGCAGCTCGAACATATTAAATTATACAACACTTTGCAGAAAATATCATCTTCAAATTAAACTGCAATAAGCTATACAGCTAGGGGAACTGGATTTGGTATATATTTAATTCGTTTTTTTAAGTATCGTGAAAAAATTATAGAGCGCGAAGCTATAACAAAATGGCAGCAAGGACTTAGAATAATCATAAGGCATAAAAACTCAGTGCTGGGTGTTTTGTACTCGCTTAATTATAATAACCATTTCTTTCTTTAATTCGGTATAGTCGCAAGTAATTCCAAATTATTTTTACTTCGCATAATGTATCTTATGTAAACTAGGAATAGAAATAATTTGAGGCGGGTTTTTTGCCCGCCTCAGTCCTGATTTTCCTCGTCTGCTCTCGCCTCTGTTAGATCGTCCTCGGATACTGCACCGAAAAATGCAGGTTCAGATGTAATGTCTGTATTACATCCAGGACAGATCCACGGGCCGTTGGCACCTGACGAGTAGGACTTGGTTTTGCACTTGGGACATAATTTGGTGTACAAGTCCTATTGCACTCTCCTATACTCAAGGTTAGGAAGACACGCTAGCTCTCCGCTCCGGGACAAGGTCCCAATAGAACATTCGCGAATAGTCGACACTTTTCCTGCAAACTTTGCCATTGTTTATGTAAATGCTAATAATATCTTGCGAGTCCGAGGCCCATCGAATTCAGCGAGGTAAATTCCCTGCCAGGTTCCAAGCTGAAGTTTACCATCCACTACAGGGATATTCTGACTATTACCACAGAGAACTGCTTTGATGTGGGCCGCGGCATTTCCCTCTAGATGCTGCCAATTTCCGCCCCATGGTACGAGCTTTTCAAAAAAGGCTTCCATATCTGCTCGTACTGCAGGGTCTGCATTTTCGTTGATGATGATCCCGGCTGTAGTATGTTGCACATAGACCGTGCAAAGCCCGTCTTTGAGGCCAACAAGCCGGGCCGCTTTTTGTACTTCTTGCGTGATATTGATAAAATCCGTACGTTTCAAGGTGTTTACAGTAATTTGTTTCAACATTTTGAAAAATCCTCCCGTGCCAGGGCGCTATGCCCTGGAGAATCTAGTGCTTATGACCGCAGCACTTTGAAGAGCAACCGCCACAGTTGGCCTCGGCACCGGCGCTCATGGTGCTGCCTGAGGCCATGCGGAAACCAAAGTTAGAAATTATCCGCTTAACCTGTTTGCTGCCACATTTGGGACATGTGGCATCCTCTTTTTCTGAGGGGAAAAAGAGTTTTTCAAAAGTCTCATCGCAACCTTGACAACGATATTCGTAGATTGGCATCTAGCTACACTCCTTGTATATAGTATACACATTTGTTGGTGAAAAAATTACCGCAGAATTTCAACTAGCTGTCCATTTTTAATTCCTGCAGCATTGGCTTCATCAGTATCAACATGGAAGTCAAGTGCGAAGTTCTCATTTACCCGGACCAACACCTGATCGAAGATTAAAGAGCGATCTCCTTCTGCTACCCTTACAGAGACTATGTCTTTTTCTTTCAGTCCGAGTTCTTGTGCATCTTTTGGCGTCATGTGGATATGTCGTTTGGCGATAATGGCACCCTCTGGAAGGTCTATCTTGCCTTTAGGACCGACAATTGTAATTGGTGCTGATTGGGCAACGTCACCGGAGTCCCTTACAGGAGGTTTAAGGCCGAGAGTAAAGGCGTCGGTTCTAGAGATCTCAATCTGGGTTCTGGGCCGCAGGGGACCTAAAACCCTTACCTTTTTGATCTCCCGCTTGGGGCCAACTAATGTAACTTGCTCTTCTGCAGAAAATTGCCCCGGTTGTGTGAGCGCCTTTACGAAGGTAAGCTCTGAACCAGGGCCAAAGAGCGTATCCATATCTGCTCTGGATAAATGAATATGGCGGGCTGAAATTCCCACCGTTACTTTGGAGATAACTTGCTTGTCCACTTAAGGTTCATTCCTTTCTAGGTAGATAATAGTTGTTTTCATATAAATATACGACATCTAGGAGCCAAAATCCTGCATAAATCGAAAAAGATCTCCCCCTCCTCCCTCTTCCCTATTTTCAGCGAAAGATTGATTTCGTCAAAGGACTTTTGCCTCTTGGTGTAGAATATAAGACTGTTTAATATTTTATTAAAGGGGGGAACGATCTGGACAAGCAGATCGGCAAAAATGTTAGCAGATTTTTTCAAACTCAAAGAGCATGGCACAGATGTCAAAACTGAACTCTTAGCCGGCGCAACTACCTTTATCACCATGGCCTACATTATCTTCGTAAACCCATCAATCTTGGCCGCAGCCGGTATGGATCAGGGAGCAGTAGCTACTGCAACAATTCTCTCAGCAGGTATTACCACAATTCTCATGGGGCTATTTGTTAATTACCCATTTGCCCTGGCAAGTGGTATGGGCCTCAATGCCTTCTTTGCCTTTGTTGTAGCAGCAAAAGCAGGTTGGGAAGTTGCACTGGGTGCTGTCTTCATTTCAGGTATTATCTTTGTTCTCCTTTCTATTTTCAAAGTAGTCGACTATATTGATATCTCAGTTCCTGTCTCTTTGAAAAAAGCGGTAGCAGCAGGTATTGGCCTTTTTATCGCCTTTATTGGCTTGAAAAATGCCGGTATTATCGTCTCTGACGAGGCAACACTGCTCGCTTTGGGCAATCTTGCCAAAGGAGATGCACTGCTGGCCATAATCGGTATTGCGATTACTGCAATCTTAATGTCACTGAAGGTTAAAGGTTCTATCCTCATCGGTATCCTACTTACCACAATCGTGGGAATCCCCATGGGAATTACCAAGTGGAACGGAATTGTTGGTATGCCCCATTCCCTGAGTCCAATCCTCTTTAAGATGGACCTAGCCGGTGCTTGGAAACTAGGCTTCTTTACTATCTTCTCATTCCTGTTTGTTGATGTATTCGATACCCTAGGTACACTTATGGGAACAGCTGCGAAAGCCGACTTTCTTGACAAAGATGGCCGTCTACCTAAGATTAAGGATGCAATGCTGGTAGATGCTGTTGGTACTTGCCTTGGTGCTGCTTTGGGTACAAGTACTGTAACAACCTATGTGGAGAGCTCTGCTGGTATTGCAGAGGGCGGCAGAACAGGTCTTACAGCTGTAACCACTGGTGTTCTGTTTCTCTTGGCACTCTTTTTAGCACCCCTGGCTTTGACAGTTCCCGGTGCTGCCACTGCACCTGCCCTTGTAATCGTAGGTGTACTCATGATGAGTGCAGTGATGGGAATCGACTTCAATGACTTTACCCAGGCCTTCCCTGCTTTCGTTACTTTAGCTGTGATGCCATTTACCTTCAGCATTGCCAATGGTATTGCTGCAGGCTTCCTGGCCTACATTGTTTCCAATCTCTTCGCTGGGAAAGCTAAGGAGATTCATTGGTTTATGTATGTGCTTGGGCTTATCGCCCTTTTCCACTTTGCAATTTAGTTTATAACAAAGCCTCGCTAAAACAGGGAAAGCATCAAGCTATCCCTGTTTTCTTAATCTCAAATAGAAAAGTGGCATTTTGTCGTTGACGAAACAGAGTTTCTATGATAAGATATAAATGTCGCAGGGGAGTAGCTCAACTGGCAGAGCATCGGTCTCCAAAACCGAGGGCTG
>DIQB01000050.1:1429-3025 GCA_002427165.1 Firmicutes bacterium UBA5473 | reverse complement strand
CTCGTGGCAATAAACGGTCGTCTCGCCACTGGATGGGATTGTAATCCAGCTACGCTCTGCCGCCGGACACGCTGCACCATAGCCTCTGCTTTCAGCTTTGCTGTTTCTAATTCTTGCTTGGAAGGCTTGCGACCAATTTCTTTCCTAAATTCATTGATTAATAGATCGATGAACTTCTCCATCTTTTCCTGGCCGCGGATGCCCCAATCGCGATAGTTTTCTTCTATATAATCCACAATATCTGCTGTGAGTTCATCTAAGACTTTGCTACGGCGCTGGCGATTGAAGGCTCTAAGCCCACTTCCCAATGCGATGAGTATTAGTGGCTCGAACACCTCTTCGCTGAGAATAAACTTTGTCACTATTTGCCACCACGCCAACGCAATCACCCCTACATCATGTTATGTCTCGGGAGTGAAGCTTGCTACAAAAAAATTGGGAGGGACAACGTCTGTCCCTCCCACTAAATAACTCTAGCACAACTTATGCCTCAAGCTCTCCGATGAGTTTATTGTCTGCACGCACCTCTACAAGTTGCGTTATGATATCTGCATAGCTATATGAGATGCGCTTCACAGGATTCGCCTTCCCGCTGAGCGCTACTACAAAAACCTTGGGATAGGTCTTCTCTAGGATCCCCTCGGATTCTTTAATTCGCTTGCGGCCCCAGTTGGCTCGCACATGCACTGGCTTGCCCACAAATGGATCTAGTTGTGCTTTTATTTTTTGGAGTGTGTTATTTTGTGCCATTTACTGTCACCTGCCTTCGTTTATAGTCAAACCTTATGCCCCGCTTTTATCCGTGACAAAAGGATTTTGGCAACCCTACCTTCCTTACCAGGTGATCTATACAATCATTATTGTAGCACAATTCACAGATGATGTCAACCAAAATAAATAATTTTACTACGAGGCTCTAGAAAAGTCAATACCCCCCATGGGAATTTTTTTGGAGAATTTACCTCTCCCTAGCAAAGAGAAGGAATCAAGAGGAAGAAGAAGAACTATAATAAAGGTAAACAATCTATATTTGGAGGGAATTACAATGAGCAAAATGCGCTCGGAAATATTATCTCAAGGAAGTGTCTTAGCCCAGGCGATCCCCCAGCAACTTCGGGATGCTGAGGCAGTACGCACAGTTTTAGGTGGCCAGCCTATTCGTTTTGTTTCCATCGTGGCCAGGGGAACATCGGATCATGCTGCAGTTTACGGCCAGTATCTGCTTCAGTATGCAAACGGACTGCCAGTGGGGCTTGCTACCCCTTCAATACATACTCTCTACAACAAGCAATTAAATATGGAGGGGGGCCTTGTTATTGGGATCTCCCAATCCGGACAGGGCACAGATGTGATCGAGACCTTAGATCAGGCCAGAGCTGCTGGTGCCTCCACAATTGCCATCACAAATGATCTCGCCTCTCCCCTAGCCCAAATGGCGCAACTGCCCATCGGTCTTTATGCAGGGGCAGAGGAGAGCGTAGCTGCCACTAAAACCTTTACCACGTCCATCTCTGCCCTAATATGCCTCAGCAAGGCTCTAGGGGCGCCCCAGGAGCTTCTAGAGGGCTTTGAAGAGCTACCTGAGAAGATGGATGC
>DIQB01000050.1:0-1095 GCA_002427165.1 Firmicutes bacterium UBA5473 | reverse complement strand
GGGCCTATAGCCATCGTGGAGGAACAGATGCCGATCCTGATGTTTGGGGCTCCCGGCTCCACCAGCCAGATGCAAGTTGAGCTGGCCCAAAGACTTCGTGATCAGGGAGCAAACTTGGCTGTGATGGGCTCTGATGAAGAGCTCTTAGCTAAAGGGTCTGCTGCGTTCCCTATTGAGTTTGATGTTGCTGAACCCCTCTTGCCCCTTCTTACAATCCTAGGTGGACAGCTACTTAGCTGCAACCTAGCATCTGCAAAAGGTCTAGATCCTGACAAGCCCAGGGGACTGCAGAAGGTGACCAAAACAAGGTAAGGAGAAGCCCCCGCAATTTGCGGGGGCTTTATAATCTTTGGGAGGTGTAAAATATGAGATTGAGAATAACTTTGATGTTATTGGCATTACTCGCTATAGGTGCAAGTGCAGCAAATCCCGAGCTCTATCTCCATAAAAAGGGGGACCTGAAAAGTGCTGAAGCAGCCTTAGAGGTTTCTCCCCAGTGGTATCTAAGGGCTGGGGCCAGTTTCGATACCCAGGCCAAGACCCTTTCTGTGCCAGTGTCTTTGTTGTATAAGGTTCCAGGGAGGGTCGCTATCTGGAGCTTCTACGGAGGTGCAGGAGCCAGCTGGAGCCGGGAAAGCGAACAGGTTTCCCCTTTTATTGTTGGAGGCACAGAGTTTCTTTTTCTTTATACGGAGTATCAGTTCTCTATGGAGAAGAATTCAGAACCTATCCTGCGCGGTGGATTTCATTTTAGGTTCTAATGCACCGAAGGCCACCTTTGGGAGGTGGCCTTTTTATTTGACTTTTTGTACATTAGCTAGTATCTCCTATCAACTTCTTCACAGTAACGGCTGCATCACCCAACAGCAAAGTAACATTATCCGCATCATAAAGCGGATTATCGACTCCGGCATATCCAGGCTTAGTATCATAGTTAAAAATTATCGTGTGCTTCGCCTGATGAACATTAAGGATAGGCATGCCATAGATTGGAGTTCCTTCTGCAGTGTTAGCTGCCGGGTTAATAACATCATTTGCTCCAACCACAATCACCAAATCTGTGTCTGCAAACTCATCGTTGATCTGGTCCATCTC
>DIQB01000067.1 GCA_002427165.1 Firmicutes bacterium UBA5473 | reverse complement strand
ATGCAAGGAGTTATCCCCTCATACACACAGCTTGGCATGGCTGCCCTGTTGCCCCATAGCAAGTTAGAGCTAAGCGGCGAGAGAATCATAGTTGACGGTAATAATGCAGCTAGTTTTGACGATCGGCTAAAAATCTTGACAGCTAATCTCAAGACAGCTACTGCAATGAAATTAGAAGAGCTACTGACGATGGATCGTAACAGCATACGAGATACCTTCCGAGACAAAAAAAATGTCTACATCTATCATAACAATATCGACGCTACAGGAGACGACAGAGCAACAGAAGCTCGCGTCTTTACTGCAGTGGAGGATACTTTTACGGAAATTATGGCTGCAGTTGAACTTATAACCAAAAGCCTCAATACTGCAGAAGTCTATATCACTGCAGATCATGGTTTTCTCTACAGAAGAAGCCCCCTCGACGAGAGCGATAAAACAAAAGCAGGGGACAGAGAAAGGCCGCTAATTGCGAAAAGGCGCTTTTTTGTCTATGAGCAGCCCGCTACGATGCCAGGCACTATCGGCATTAAGCTTGATTATATCTTTGGCAAAGATAGCAACCTAACTGCCGTGGTTCCTAGGGCCAATAATCGTTTTAAGACCCAGGGTGGTGGACAAAACTATGTTCATGGTGGCGCCAGCCTCCAGGAGATCGTAATTCCACTTATTAAATACAAACGCGGCAGTAGGGTTGAGCGGAGAAGTCAGGTAACAAAAGTTGATGTGAGACTGACAAGCTCCGTTAACAGAATTACAAACAGCATTTTCAGCCTAGATTTTTTCCAAAGCGAAAAGATCGCTGATAAAAAAATTCCGCGGACATTGAAGATTTATTTCATTGATGATAAGGACAATAAGATTTCAAATGAAGGTGTGATCATAGCGGATTTAACCTCAGATCATCCTGGGGAAAGAATGTTTAGGCTCTCCTTTACCTTAAAAGATCAACAATATGATAAAACAAAGCAATACTTTTTAGTGATGGAAGATCCCCAGGAGCTAGTTGAAAAGACTTATGAGCGAATTTCCTTTACTATTGATTTTGGTCTCTAGAAGAGCAAGTGGTTTTAGGTAAACCCTGCTACCATTCTCGAAAGCTAACTAAATCTCAATAGCAATCCATTCTAGTAAAACTTTGGGATGCATGGTTAGTTGGGCATAGGAACTATAAAAGATATAGTCTGGCGAATTTGGCCATATGTTTCAAATCGCGAACAGAAAAACCTGTAGCTTCGGGAAAATCGAGCTTGATATCACGGGCAAGGTTTTCGATGAATTTATTGCCCCATGTCGCATTTGCATTAATGACGTTTCCAATATTCCAATAGAGCATGATGAGTTCACGATTTGCTCCAAGCACTGCGCGATGCTGCGCGGCGCGTATCTGACTTTTAATTTTTGAGCAAATAGATAGATATTCATTTGTTAAGCAACATAGTTAGTAAAGATAGGAGGGCTTGCTTGGTGAAAAAAGCTAGCTCTCTTTTTATTAATGGGGTGTTCGTTATATCCGTCATGCTTTCCTAATATACTATACTATCACAGTCGGGAGGAAAGCATGAAAAAGCAACTACTTTTATCAGTGCTAATCTTGGGTCTCTTTTTGATAGCCAAAACCATGGGCTGGACTCAGGCGCCAGGTGCCCAAATGTGGTTTCGTGCCATCCTCTGCGCTGACTACGACTACCTAGGCGCCATTGAGGAAGCCCGTAGGCTCTTCGAGGGATTGCGTGAGGGCAGCTGGCAAGTCCTGCCCCCCACAGAGGAAGAACTTCCAGGGTTAGTCCGGCCTGCCATGGGCAAAGTGAGCTCAGTATTTGGGGCCAGAGAACACCCCATCTTAGGCGGAAGGCGGCACCATCAGGGAATCGACCTGGAGGCACAAAAGGGCAGCCCTATCCTTGCGGCTTTGGCAGGGGAGGTGGCCTGTGTAGAGCGGGATCCAACCTATGGCCTGAAGATCGTCCTAGATCACGAGGATGAATACCAAACCCTCTACGCCCATGCAAGCGAAGCTTTAGTCAAACCAGGGGAGAAGGTAAGTGCAGGGCAGGTAATCGGCAGGGTAGGAGACAGTGGCCTGGCCACAGGACCGCATCTGCACTTTGAACTCCACATGCAGGGCAAAGCCGTGGATCCGGGACAATTAATAAAATAGCAGGTGGTGAGGAGAGATGTGGATCGGTCGGATTTTCGGGATCCAGATCCTCCTTCATAGCTCTTTTTTAATCTCCCTCTGTCTCTTTGCCATAGCCGGACTACTCCCCCAGGCTTTGATCCTTTTTTCTCTGGTCTTCCTCCACGAACTTGCCCATGGAGCAGTGGCCATTCTCTTGCACTTCCCAGTGGATAAAATTGAACTTTTCCCCTTCGGCGGTAGAGCCCAGGTCTCCTTTCCCCTGCTCTTTCGTCCCAAAGCAGAAATGGCTGTGGCCATAGCAGGACCCCTGTGGAGCCTAGCGTTGGGCGGGCTCTGTATTTTTTTGCGAGAGCGGGGCATTCTTGAGGCAGGACAATGGACACAGCTGATGATCAGTGGCAACCTGAGCTTAGGCCTCTTCAATCTCCTGCCCATCCTGCCCCTAGACGGGGGAAGAGTTTTGCGTGCTGCCCTCAGCCGGAGGCTAGGCTTTCGTCCGGCCACAGAAAAAGTAGCCCGAGGGAGTCAGCTTGCTGCAGCTGTTGCCGCTGCTCTCTCCCTTGCCGCTTGGTATCTGTGGGGCATTTCTCCGGGGTTCTTGCCCATCTGCCTTTATCTTTATTGTGCAGCCCGAGAGGAGGCAGGATTTGCCTCCTACTCACATTTTCGCTATCTACTCCACAAACAAGAGGAACTTGCCTCAGAAAAGGTGCTTCTGGCCCGACATCTTGTGGCAGAAGGAGCCACTACCTTGGAGAAAGTCATCACCCAATTTGCCCCAGGATCCTATCACCTAGTTACAGTGGTTACAGAGAACCTCCAGATCCGGGGGGTAGTGGGGGAGGCCCAGATTCTGGAAGCACTTTTCCAGGGTGGCACGAAAGTTCAGGTCTTGGAACTATTGCTCTGACCCTTCCTTTGGGGGAAGGGTTTTTCATATGTATGCAGAAGCGGCAATCTGTGGTATAATTCTAGAAAAGGGACCCTTGTCCTGGAGGGAACGAATTTTGATCGATCAAAAAATGTGGGACGCTATTTTAAGCAGAGTGGAAAAACCAGCCCGCTACATCGGCGGCGAATGGAACCAGACCCCAAGTGAGGGTGATCTGGCTGTTTGTCTTGCCTTCCCAGACGTCTATGAGGTAGGCATGAGCCATCTGGGTCTGAAGATCCTCTACCAGATCCTTTCCCAAAAACCAGGGGTGGCTGTGGAGCGGGCCTTTGCCCCTTGGCTCGATATGGAAAGGGAGCTTCAAGCAGCAAATCTACCGCTGGTTAGCATGGAAAGCCACAGGCCACTGGCTGAATTTCAAATTTTAGGCTTCACCTTGCAGTATGAGCTCTCCTATACAAACGTGCTTCAGATGCTCTCTTTGGGGAAAGTTCCCCTTTTCACTGAAGAGCGCACAGAGAAGCATCCCCTGGTGATTGCAGGGGGCCCCTGCGCCTTCAATCCAGAGCCCCTAGCTCCATTCTTAGATGCAGTTGTTTTAGGTGAGGGCGAGGATGTAATCTGTGAGATCGTAGATTGCTACCGAAAGTGGCAAGAGGATGGTTTCTCCCGGGGAGAGCTCCTGATGGCACTCGCCAAAATTCCAGGCGTCTACGTACCATCACTCTATAATTTCACCTACAGAGCAGATGGTACAATCGAGGCAATCCAGCCTACAGGAGGAGCACCTGGGACTATCACCAAAAGGGTAGTGGAGGATCTTGCAGGCGCTCCCTATCCTGAGAACTGGCTTGTGCCCTATACTGAGATCGTCCACGACAGGGTGATGTTGGAGATCATGCGAGGCTGCACCCGGGGCTGCAGATTTTGCCAGGCAGGGGGAATCTACCGACCCCTGCGGGAACGACCACAATCGGAGCTCTTGGATTTGGCAGAGAAACTGGTGAGCAGTACAGGTTACGATGAGATTAGCCTGGCATCCTTGAGCAGCTCCGACTACAGCAAGATCGCGGAGCTAACTCGTGCGCTACTTGCCAAGTACGGCGAGATGGGAGTGGGAGTCTCTCTGCCTTCCTTGCGCACAGATAAGTTTGCCATCGAACTTGCTCAAAGCATCGAAAAGGTGCGTAAAACTGGCCTCACCTTCGCCCCTGAAGCAGGAAGCCAAAGACTGCGGGATGTGATCAACAAGGGAGTCACAGAGGATGACCTCCTCACCACAGCCCATGCTGCTTTCAGCACAGGTTGGCGGAGATTAAAACTATATTTTATGATTGGCCTCCCCACAGAAACAGACGAAGATGTGCAAGCGATAGGAGAGCTAGCGCGGAAGGTATTGGCTATAGGCAGAGAACACGCAAAAAGAGGCAAAGGAGGAGTAGAGTTATCCCTTAGTGTCTCTACCTTTGTGCCTAAACCCCAGACCCCCTTCCAGTGGGAACCTCAGCCTCTACGGGAGGAAATCCGCCGCAGGCAAAAGCTCCTCAGAGACGAAATGTCTAAAACACGTAGCATTAAATTATCCCTCCACGAGCCCGAAGATAGCTTTTTGGAAGCTGTTTTGGCTAGGGGAGACAGAAGACTAGCCTCTGCAATTTTGGCCGCCTGGCAAGCTGGCTGCCATTTTGATAGCTGGTCTGAGCAGTTCTCCTTTCGCACCTGGCTAGAAGCTTTCCAGAAAACTGGGGTGGATCCCGCATTCTACGCTAATCGCCAGCGGCAAGAGACTGAGATCCTGCCTTGGGATCACCTCAAAAGTGGTCTCAAAAAGAGCTTCCTGTGGCAAGAGCGGCTCCGGGCTTATCGCGGAGAGCTTACAGCTGACTGCAGAGGTGGCTGCAGGGGCTGTGGAGTCTGCCCAGAGCTAGGTGTAGCTAATCACCTAGCCGGGGAATAAGATGGAGGAGTGTAATGGTGGAGAGGGGAAAGAGAATTAGATTCAAGTTCATAAAGACGGGAGAGCTGAAATATATTTCGCACTTAGATCTCCTCCGCACCATGGAGCGGGCCACTAGGCGCAGCAGGCTTCCCATTCGTTACACTGAGGGTTTCCATCCCAGGGCCAAGATCCAGTTTGCCTCAGCCCTGCCTGTGGGAATTGCAAGCCTAGGGGAGCTTATGGACATAGAGCTCACAGAGGAGCTTCTAGCCGGGCAGGCCATGCAGGAGATGGGCGGGCAGCTGCCAGCTACATTGGCCCTGAAAGAGGCCAGGGTAGTGCCACCGGGCGAGGGCCCCCCTATGAGCCTAGTTCGAGGGGCCAGCTACCAGATCCGCGTGGAACCTCAGGACGATCTGGCCCAAAGAGTAGACGGGTGGCTAGCGAAGGAGACCATCCCCTGGACTCGGCAGCAGAAGAATAAGGTGAGGCACTTGGATCTGCGAGGAGCAACATCCAAGCTTGAGGTATTGGGCCGAGAACAGTTAGAACTTTTATTATTTTTTTCATCGGAAGCAACTAATGTGCGGCCACAGGAGATCATCGCCTCCCTGAAGCTTGTGCCTTTGGAAATTGTCCGCACGGCAATTTGGGGGCAGGGGGTGCTCATGGAGCCGCTGGAGAAGGGAATAGAGTGAGTAAGAGAAAGAAAAAAAAGGCATTAAAAAAGGAAATCTTGGTTTGCGTGGAGAATTTGCAAACCAGAGCCGCGATAATCGAGAACGGAAAACTGGTGGAGCTATATGTGGAACGCTCCTTTCACCAGCAAGTAGCAGGGGGAATTTATAAGGGAATTGTCAAGAATGTGCTGCCAGGAATGCAGGCAGCTTTTGTGGATATTGGTCTTGAGCGGAACGCATTTTTGTATGTGGATGATGCTCTTCCAGAGAACGAGCCCAAGAAAAAGACTCAGATCGAAGATCTTCTAAAAGGTGGACAACAGCTGAATGTGCAGGTGGTGAAAGAGCCCATCGGCACCAAAGGTGCCCGGGTTGTAAGCCAGCTGAGCATTCCTGGCCGCTACCTGGTTTATGTGCCAGATGCAGATCACGTGGGAGTTTCCCGGCGGATCGCATCTGAGGCAGAGCGGGAGCGCCTCAAGAAGATCGCAGAGGGCATTCGCAAGTCACCTGAGGGGATTATCGTTCGCACTGCAGCTGAAGGGCAAAAGGAGCGCGAACTGAAGCGGGATCTTGTTTTTTTGCGCAGGCTATGGAAGAAGATCCAAAAAAAGGCCAAAAAAACTAAGGCCCCAGCTGTTCTCTATCAAGACCACGATCTCATCTACAGGCTAATGCGCGATACCTTATCTGAGCAGATTGAAAGCTTTCAAATTGACAGCGAGCCCGTCTACAACAAAGTTGTAGAGGCAGCCCGCACCTTATCCCCGCGCCTACGCAAGCAGATCAGCCTCTATACAGGCAAAGAGCCATTGTTTGAGAAATATGGCATCGAGCAAGAGTTAACCCGCGCCTTAACAAGAAAAGTTTGGCTCAGTTGCGGAGGTTACCTTGTGATCGACCAGACAGAAGCTCTAACTGTAATCGATGTGAATACAGGTAAGTTTGTGGGGAGCACGGATCTTGCATCTACAGTTTTTAAAACTAATTTGCAGGCAGCAACAGAGATCGCCCGGCAGCTGCGCCTGCGCAATCTAACAGGAATTATCGTGGTTGATTTCATCGATATGGAAAAGGACAAGGAGCGTAAAGCCATCGTCGAGCAACTCGAAGAGGAGTTAAAGGGAGATCGGACCAAAACCAATATTTTAGGTTTTACAAAGCTGGGTCTCCTTGAGATCACCCGCAAAAAAGTCCAGGAGGGTTTGTGGGAAGTATTTCAAAAGCCTTGCCCTAACTGCGATGGCACTGGCATGATTTTATCTGAGGAATCCATGGCGATCCAGGTGGAGCGAGAGCTGCGCCAGTTTTTAGAGAACAGCAAGCTTGAGGCAGTCCTGGTGGGGGTCCACCCCCAGGTTGCAGCTATGCTGATCGGTTCCGGTGGCAGTAACCTCAGTCGACTGGAGGAGGAACTGAACAAGAAGATTTATATCAAAGGTTGCGAGACAATCCACGCCGAAGAGATGAAGATTATTTTAGCTGGCACCAAGTCTGAAGTTGAGATGGTTGCATTGCCTGTGAAGGTAGGGGACAAATTGAAAGTTGAGATCGAGCGGCCCCACCTTGCCAACAGCCAAAACGGCATCGCGCGGCTTGAGGGCTACGTCATCGACGTAGAGGGTGCTGGAAAAAGGGTTGGAAAGAAGCTGGAAGTGGAGATCATAAAGGTAACTCGCACCTTTGCCAGAGCAAAAATCATCAAAAAGAAGTGACACAGACGGAGGTTAATTACTATGGACGATATCGAGATCGCGCAAAGTAAAAAGCTGCTCCCAATTGAGGAGGTAGCATCCCGGTTAGGTCTGACAGAAGATAATCTGGA
>DIQB01000099.1 GCA_002427165.1 Firmicutes bacterium UBA5473 | reverse complement strand
TACGAGATTGCGCTTGTTCATCTACAAGCCCTCCTCAATTTTTTTCAAGCGATATTCCCCTCTTTTTGAGGCTTGTCCGATGGTATCCTCTGTTTCCCCAACCAATTATACTTACCTTGCCACGCTATCTACTTGAAAAAAGTTAATCTGTAGATCCAGCAGAGGAAAATATTGCTTGTGACTTTAATATTACCATCTTTTGCCCAAAAAACAACTAATGTGAAATAAATTTTTCTTATGAGAAGGGCTAGGACGAAAATCACCCCATGGACCGGGTTTGGTCCTTGTTGACCTAGGCCTCAATACTCGTGGCTATATTTTAAATTGGCTTTTAAAAGAAACAAACCGCCCAACTGCTTGGGCGGTTTGTTTATGACTAATTTCTTCTATTAGAAGTTTACTGCGTAGCTTGCGCCAACGTTGAAGCCATAAGCTGTTTTCTTTACTGCGTCAAGACCCTCTACCTTCGCGCTATTCTGGTTGTAGAGGAAATATGCGCCAAGCTTCAGGCCAGGTGCCTGAACTACGTCATACTCTGCACCAACTTTAGCACTGATGATTGCCTGTGTAGGAGCAGCCTCTTCTTTGAAAAGATTGTTAAAGGCATAGGATACGCCTGCAATAGCCTGAAGGCCATCCATGAGAACGTAGTTTCCTTTGCCACCAACTGTTAGATAGTTTTCTGCTTTTCTTTCTGCATCAGCTGGCACTTCAGCAGTAGCACCCTTATTAAGCCAGCCTGCATTTACAGCGAAACCATAATTGGTCTCATTATAGATCCGATACTCGCCAACAACTGCGATGTCGCTTAAGGTAGATACCTTATCATCACCATTCTTTAAACCCAAGTTTGTATAGCTTCCGGATACGGTAAGCTGGGGAAGCTGTGCGAACCAAACTTTTCCAGCTAGCTCATAGCCTAAAGCCTTCGCATCTGAGTCCTCGCTATCCACGAGACCTACAAAACCTGCTCCGACTCTGAAGGATCCTGTCTCGGCAAAAGCCACTGTTCCTACCAACATGCATGCCACGAGAAGTGTTACAACGAGATTGCGCTTGTTCATTTTACAAGCCCTCCTCTAAAATTTTTTTTGGCAAGGGATAAACCCAATATGTAGCAAAGGAAGGCATGCTAGGTGGTGTCCATTGTTTCCCCGCCTGTTCTGCCTACCTCGCATCTTGCTCGCCTTAATTAAGCTTCAATCGAGCATCGGGAATATCACTTGTCCATTTAATAGTACCACATTTGTCAAAAAATGCAAGTCGGGAGATTTTGAAAGCACCGATTAGCACCTATTATTTAAAATTCATGATTTCGGATGGCACCTACAATAATACCGATAGCAGCGCCGATGATGACACCTAAGGCAAGATTCTTTTCAAAAAGAAGACCAAAGAGCAAACCTAGGGCTGCCCCCACACCTATGGCACCGCCAACAAAACCTCCATTTTCCTTTGGCATGCTCATCCTCCCCCCCTCTTTTTCATTGTTGTGCCTCAGCTGCAAGTCTGCTGAAGATAATTTCTTTTTTTATTGAGGCCTTACACTAAAAGAGCTTGATATTTATCTTTGAGCTTTCTTAGTTTTGGCGCAATCGCTGCCTGACAAAAAGCAGCCTGGGGGTGCTTTTGAAAATAGTTTTGGTGCTCCTCTTCGGCGGGATAAAATTCAATTAGCGGCAGTACCTCTGTGACGATTGGGTCCGGGTAAATCCCATCTTCTGTCAGCTCTAGGATGAATTCCTCAGTTTGGATCTTCTGTTCCCAGGTAGTGTAGAAAATCACGGAGCGGTATTGCTCGCCAACATCGGCTCCTTGCCTGTTAACTGTGGTAGGATTATGGATAGCGAAGAAGACCGCCAAGAGCTGTTTGAAGCTAATTGAGTGGGGATCATAGCGTAGCCTGATGACTTCAGCATGACCTGTGGTGCCGGTGCACACTTCCCTGTAGGTGGGGTTTGCTGTGCTGCCGCCCCCATAGCCTGCTGTGACCTCCTCCACTCCACAGAGACACCGGAAAGCTGCCTCAAGACACCAAAAACACCCTCCACCGAAAACAGCAGTCCCCACCTCCCCTGTTTGCCGGGGCAGGAAACGCAGGGAGAGGGAGTTTGTGCAATGACGGGTATTTTGCTCTGTGAAGTCCTCGCCGCGGAAAACATGCCCCAGATGCCCATGACAGCTGCCGCAGAGGATCTCGGTGCGGATGCCATCGGGATCTGGCTTTCTAATAACTGCACCTGGTATTTCTCTATCGAAACTGGGCCAGCCGCAATGGGCCTGAAACTTTGCCTGGGAGTCATAGAGGGGTGCATTGCAGCGCCGGCATAGATAGACCCCATCTTTGAAGTGGTTGTTGTATTCACCGCTGTGGGGACGCTCTGTGCCCTTCTCTTCGATGATTCGCTTTTCTTCAGCTTGCAGTTGATTAAATTTCATCTTTCGCTCCTTAATTTGGGCAGCTACCAACTAGGGCTGCCCATGGAGAATATTGATACCATAATACTACTATAGCTTTTACCTTTTCTCACTCAATTATAGCATGGGAGCTGCTGGTTGTTTAGTCTCTTGGGATAATTTTCTCACCTTTGCACCAATGCTGTTTTTTAGCAACCTGAAGCTTGACTCTTTGCGGCAAGTGACATAAAATAAAATTAACCCGACCCAAGGGATTACCTGAGGCAAGGGGGAGAAATAGAAACTTACCGCCTCCCTCTGGGGGCGGTTTTTTGTTGGGAGGTAGAAAGATGAAAAATAGAATTGGTGTGGTAGGAATTGTCATCGATGAGCGAGAGGATGCAGCACCCGCTGTGAATCAGGTATTAAGCCAGCATGCAGATATAATCTCAGGCAGGCTGGGTCTTCCCTATCGCGAGCGGAATCTGAATGTAATTGCCCTGATTGTGGATGGCACCACAGACCAAATTGGCGCCCTTACAGGAAAGCTGGGTTCTATCGCTGGGGTCCATGTGAAAAGTGCTTTGAGCGGAGGGATTAGCCTTGAGCCAAAAAGCAAAAACACTGATTGCTAAACTCGCTGCAACCCACAAGATTGGGGCTGAGGAGCTGAGTTACATCATCTCGCAAACCGATCCGATCTTTTGGCAGAAGGTACGGGAAGAAGCAGACAGGGTGAGGCAAAAGTATGTTGGGGATGCTGTGCATCTGAGGGGCCTTGTTGAGTTTTCCAACTATTGCAGATGCAACTGTTGCTATTGCGGGCTGCGCCGGGATAATCGGGAGGTACACCGCTATCGCCTGGAGCCTGAGGAGATCGTCCAGACAGCGCTTTTTGCAGCAGAGCTGGGCTATGGCACAGTTGTGCTGCAGTCAGGTGAGGATCCTTACTTCTCAGCTGAGATTATAGAGCAGATTATCCTTGAGATTAAGAAGAAAACAGCTCTTGCCATTACTCTCTCTGTGGGAGAGCGAACAGAAGAGGATTATACCATTTGGCGGCAGGCGGGAGCAGATCGTTATCTGCTCCGCCACGAGACTGCTGACCCCACTCTCTACTCTTCCCTTCACCCGGGAAGAAAGCTTGAAGAGAGAATAGGTTGCCTCAAATCCCTCCACAGGCTTGGGTTTGAAGTGGGCTCGGGATTTATGGTGGGGCTCCCTGGCCAAGGCCCTGATACCCTGGCAGCTGATCTTTTGCTTTTGCAAAAGCTGGATGTGGATATGCTAGGCATCGGTCCCTTTATCCCCAGCCCCCAGACTCCCCTTGACCGGGAGGCTGGAGGCAGCTTTGAGCAGACTGTAAATATGGTGGCCCTAGCAAGGCTGATTTTGCCTCTAGCGAATATTCCCGCCACCACTGCCATGGGCACATTGAGCGCTGAGGGCAGGGAGATCACACTAAAAGCAGGCGCAAATGTGGTGATGCCCAATGTGACTCCCACGAAATATCGTAGTTTATATCAAATCTATCCTGGCAAGATCTGCACAGGTGAGGAAGCCGGAGAGTGCAGGCTGTGTATTGAAGGCAGGATTAAGTCCATAGGTCGGACTGTTGGCCAGGGACAAGGCGAGAGTTTGAAGTATTTGCAAAGGAGCGCAAACGATGGAAAGCACGCCTAGGGCCAATAGACTGCAGATCGGTATTTTCGGCCGGAGAAATGTGGGCAAATCAAGTCTGATCAATGCTCTCACAGGCCAGGATGTGGCTTTGGTGTCAGATCGCCCTGGCACAACAACTGATCCTGTATCCAAGGCCATGGAAATTCCCCTTTTGGGTCCTGTTGTGCTTGTGGATACAGCAGGTCTGGATGATGAAGGGGAACTGGGCGAGCTGAGGGTTGAGCGTACAGGGAAGGTGCTCTCCCAGATCCACCTGGCCCTGATTGTGACGGATCCCCAGGTGGGCTTTGGCACCTGGGAGGAGGAGATTCTCGCTCAGGTGCAAAAGCGGAATTTGCCTGTTTTACTTGTGGTCAATAAAGGTGATCTGGCCGATGTTCCCCTCCCCCAAGGGCCGGAGGGGGTGGATGTGGTGGTCCTCAGTGCCTTGAGGGGTGAGGGGATTCCCTCTTTAATTGAATTGCTCGTTGAGAAGGCGCCCCGGGAGATTGAGCCACCTACTATTGCAGGGGATCTAGTTGCAGAAGCTGGCCATGTATTGCTGGTCATGCCCCAAGATGGTGAGGCACCAAAGGGGAGGCTGATTTTGCCTCAGGTGCAGACGATCCGGGATCTGTTAGACCACAGGGTTGTGGTCACCTGTATTCAGCCCGGGGAGATGGAGGCTGCGTTGGCTCTTTTTCGAGAGCCACCTTCATTGGTGATTGTGGACTCCCATGTTTTTGGAGAGGTGGCAGAAGTTTTGCCCCGGGAGGTTCCCCTCACTTCGTTCTCTATTCTTTTTGCTAGGTTCAAGGGGGATTTGGAGCAGCTTGTAGCAGGGATTGAGGCTGTGAAGAGACTGAGACCTGGGGATCGGGTGTTGATTGCAGAGGGCTGTACTCACCATGCGCAAGCTGATGATATTGGTAGGGTGAAGATTCCAAGGCTCCTGGAGAAGCAGGCCCGGGGAAAGCTGGATTTCACGTGGTATGCAGGCAGTGGCTTTCCAAAGAAGGTTGATGCGGAGCTGATGGTTTTTTGCGGTAGTTGTATGCTGGGGCGCAATCAGGTGTTAGCACGCCTGGCCCAGGCAGAGGAGGCAGGGGTACCAGCTGTAAATTATGGAGTGCTCCTGGCCTACTTCAGTGGGATCTCGGAGCGGGCCTTGGAACCATTTCGCTCAACTGACTCTCCTGGGAATTGATACAAGTTTTCCAGCGCATGAATCAATTTGAGTAAGCTTGATAATACCGCTATGTCCTAGGTGGGCCCCGAAGCCGTGCGGTGCCGAAAGAACGGGTTGACACTACCGGAGCCGTCTGGGTATCATCAAAGGCGATGGAGCGCTCTTGGGTATGTGTCCTCTACCCACCCCGCCCAGGGAATAAAGAATTGATGATCAGAGGCTTTCAGCCAATAGTAATTTAGTTTATCGGATTGGGTTTTCAGTATTATTTCGAAAGCTCGACCAGCTCTGCCTGCCAACTATCGGCAACGATCAAACATTTTTACTTTGGACGATTTTAATTTTTTATCTAGAATAGTTTCAACAATGATAAAATGAAACCAAACTATGACTTGATTTTGGAGAAAGCTATACTGGCGTGAGAGATCCCTTTTTGCCAACTAGTATATGGTATCTATATAAAGGGGCTCTAGTGCGGTGAACATTTTTTGTTCGCTTTATCTAGAGCTCCTTTCTTTTTTGTTTGTTCATAGTATTTAAGCCAATCATAAATTTACGCTCTGACATAAGTTTGCTATACGCATATTGGCCTGTTGATAAAACTGAGATGTGCAAAATTAACATTTTTTGTCAGTAGAGGTGCTCTCCCAATGCTACAATAAATTCAAATGGAGCCTGTCTGGGGGCTGCACTTGAAAGGGACGAAAAATAATGGTTCTACAATAGTAGACATTATCTTTGCGCCGCCTGCAAGTACTGGCAAAGAAGAAGGCAAAACATCTTTTCCAACTGGAATTTTTATTTTTAGCAGAGTTGCAGTATCGTGGCTGCTTGAGAGGAGAGAATGCAATGCCCCTTTATGCACGAATATACTTAAACTGCGCAACTTGCAAGCATTGGCAAGGAGAGGTGGCTGCTGTAGGAGGTAATGTCTCTGTTGCACCTGAGGATAAGTATCTGTGTGATAATAAATTGAGCATCAATCGCGGCCTTTTGACCTGCACTACAGATCACTGCGAGGCTCACAGTGCCCTGAGGGCGGGACTGGAGAGGGCAAAGGAGAGTTTTCAGCGGGAACTGTCTGCTGTGGAAAGTGGAAAGAGTTTGGAGGAAGCAGCAAGGCGTTTGCAGGCAAGGGGCGTTTTGGAAAGGCTGATTACGCCGCAGTTGGTTCTGGGAGAGCAGGAAATTTTTGCCCGGGGCTTTCCCCTTAATCCCAGGCAAGCAACAGGAAAGTTGGCTTTAGGTTGGGAGGAGGCTCGAAAGTCACGGCAAGGGGGCCAGGATGTGATCTTGGCTCTGGAGGAGCCGGATACGCAAAGCTTGATCGAGGCCTCAGTGCTGGCTGTGGGGATTTTGCTCAAAGAAAGAGTTGATTTCCCCTTCCTGTATCTGGCAAGTGGCGTGATCTACTCTGGGGACTTTCAGATTGATCGCACGGGACGCTCCCTGGCATTCCGAGAGCATGAAGTCTTCGAAGGGGAATCGTTATCCATCGATGGGGACAGTGGGAAAGTTTACCGCGGGGAAATGCCCCTTGTCTATCCTGAGGATAAGGTTTTGAGCTGGTTTTTAGGCAAATTGGGGCTGGAGTATCTATCAAAAACTGAGTTTTTGGAGTACCTGGTGCTTTTCAACCAAAAGCAAAAGCCGATTGCCCTGGATTATTATGATCCAGACTCTCAGTTTTGCTTGGGCTCCTATTTCTTTGCCCGGGGTCTTTACAAATACGCGATTAAACTTTTTATAAGTTGCCTGGGAACAGAGCTCCCAATAGAGAGGCGGATGGCTCTGCTTGAGGTTTTAGCACAGGCAATTTGGCTACGCTCACCAGGATCTGAGGCGGCTTGCAGCGCGCTTTTCCCCATGGAGGAGGAATATATGTTGGCTCAGAAAATTCATCTTTCAGCTCCCAAGCTTTGGTATCAATACCTTGTGCTGCTTTTTGAAAGTGGTAAAGAGGCTGCGGCTTTGCTGCGGGCCAGAACTAAGCTGGGCTCTACTGCCTCGGGAGCCATGAGGGAGCAGGCTGCGAGGTTTTTGCAATATGCTAAAGAAAAAAGACCACATCAAGGGGAGTCCCTGTGGTAGGCTTTGTTTTTCCCTTGAAGCATAAAGGGGGGTTGGTATGTCTCTATGGGATCGGAGTGCATGGTGTTGTGCCACGTGCAAATGGTGGCAAGGTGAGCGGAAACTTATCAAGCTTGAGCAAAATCACCTCCTGGTGAAGAGTAACTGCCCAGGAGCCCACCGTGGGCTAAAGGAAGATTCTGCTATGCGAGAGACTGCACCTGATGATTATTGCAAAGGGCACCTCTCCCTTG
>DIQB01000046.1 GCA_002427165.1 Firmicutes bacterium UBA5473 | reverse complement strand
GAACAAATGCAGGAGCTTGAGGTAGTAGCAGAGCTTTCACGAAAAGCGATTTATGAGAATGCTAGAACCGCTATTGATCAAGATGAATTTGCCAAGCGTAATAGCGGATATTTAGAACGCCACCGAAAAGCTACAGAGCGCATAGAGAAGTTAGAAAAAAGTAAATTAGAAAGGCTCGCCAAGAGCAAGATGCTTGCAAAGTTTATCGCAGATCTTAAAAAAAGCCCTCAAGTCATTTCTGAATTTGACGAGGAGCTTTGGCTTACAGTTATAGAAAAGGTCACTGTTGCCACGGATGGCACGATGATATTTTGCTTCCGCAGTGGAACGGAAGTTGCGACTTAATACAGAGCCTCAGCCGCCTCGGCACGTAATTGTTTGCGTGGTCTGCCGGAGGGTCTCCCTACGCAAATAACTGTAAATAATATTTTTCTTTGGATAGAGCAGTTAGCTCCGCCTTTCGTTGGCCTAGTCAAGCCCTAATAAGCGTATATAAAAAGTTCTTGATTTAAGTCTTGGCCTTGAAATGGGCATGAACTCCCCTCTCGCTTTTGCACTGGCGGTTTAAGCACTGTTAGCTTCCCATATAACCTTTTCAATTTGTTCTGGTTCTACAGTTTCTATTTCGCCGTTTCTGCTGCTAAGTTCTATCAAATAAGCAACACAAGGTTGAGAGAAACTATGGACAATAGTTCCTTCACGCCCATCCTTTAATTTAACAACGGAAAGTTCTTTTATATCCAAATCTCTCTTCCCACCCCTCATTTATCAACGTATGTCTTGGATTTTTATCCCCATAGTTGTCTTGTGATTATAGTCCAAGGTCTCTTCAAAAGTAGTCATCTTACCCTTGCTCCTACCAGTATGGTCTTTATTAAGCGCATAGTCTTTAATTTTACCTCGGGAATATAGCTGTTTTGTAGAGTTATTATATCACCCCCTTGTTTTGCCTTCAAGGCATCCTCGTATGACTTCAGCAACTTCAGCAACTTCGCATCTCTAGGGTTTGCCTCCTGCCAGTGCGATTATAGATACCATCCAGCCTTTTGGCCTTGCGCTTATTGTTTGCTATCCTCACCGCGTCCTGCGTATCCTTGTAAGCTTCCTTCTCGGTTATAGTTGCCACAGATGGCACGATGTTGTTTTCCTTCCGCAGCGGTACGGAAGTTTCGGCATAATATAGATCCCAACTGCTCACCTAAAAGGTGGGCTGTTTTTAATTTAACGGTTTGTATTCATCGTTAAAAGAAGGGTGCAAATTTAACGATTATCATTCTTTTAACGATTTGCCCTTTAGAAAACTAAAAAACGGATAGGGTTCAAATCCCTCTGTTCCCCTAAAAGCAGGGTTTGAAAGTACCATCTTGTAATAAAGGTAAAAAACAAAAAGCCCGAAAGTATGTTGTTTCAATCACTTTCGGGCAAAAAGAAAACCACCTGCCGATAAAACAAAGTTTATCAATAGATGGTAAGTGTCATGGTGCGCCCAGAGGGATTCGAACCCCCGACCTCCAGATTCGAAGTCTGTCACTCTATCCAGCTGAGCTATGGACGCGTTGATTTAATATTACCACATAAGCACCTATCTTGCAACTGGAAAAGCTAAAAAACCATATTATTTTTTCTTTCATGGGACACCATAAACAAGAGGTGATTGGCGTTGAGCAAAGAGAGCAAAGTCCTGTGGCACAACTGGCAAGAAGATGTATTTTTTAGGGCAAAATCAGAAAACAAACCCATATTGCTATCTATCAGTGCTCTGTGGTGCCATTGGTGCCATGTAATGGACGAGATGTGCTATCAAAATCAAGAGATCGCAGACTACATCAATAGCCATTATTTAGCCATTCGGGTGGATAATGATAAGCGCCCCGACATCAACCGCAGATACAACATGGGAGGCTGGCCCAGTACAGTTTTCTTAAACAGCCATGGGCAGATCATCACCGGCGCTACCTACATACCACCAGAGCAGTTGCAAACATTATTGGTACATGTGAAGGAAGCATACGAAAAATATGCAGTGGAACTAGAAGAGCAAGGTGCTTTGCGGGTAGGAGCAGGCTTTGAAGGTGCAGTAGAGCTGGGCGGAGGCAGGTCAGTGGGAAATGAGGAGATTCACAACTATTTGGACGAGCAAATAAATAGCGCCTACGACACTCAGTGGGGGGGCTTCGGTAGGCAGCCTAAGTTTCCCCACACAACTGTCTTGCGTTATCTGCTAGAGAAGGCACGTTTGCGAAGTGAGGAAGTACCAGATATTGTCACTTTTACTCTCCAGCAAATGGCCAAAGGCGGGATCTATGATCAAATGGAAGGAGGTTTCTTTCGCTATTCAACCACCCGCGACTGGACAATTCCCCACTACGAGAAGATGGCTGAGGATAATGCAGCACTCCTTGAGCTTTACCTTTGGGTTTACCAATGGACAGGCGAGGATTCCTACAGACAAGTTGCTCTAGGTATCATCTCTTTTCTAGAAGAAAAGCTAAAACACGAAGCTGGAGGCTTCTATGGCAGCCAAGATGCAGACGAAGAATATTACCGGGCCCCAGCCCAGAGGCGAGCAAAGCTTCCCCAGCCCCCAGTTGATAAGACAGTATATACAAACTGGAGCGCAGCCCTAGCCCGGGCCTATCTTGCTGGGTCTATGATCTTGCAGCAACCACAGCTTGGTGACTTTGCTTTGAAAACAGTGCGTTTTCTTCTGAGTGAAGGGGCGAGCCCCAAAGGTGGGGTTGTCCATTACCTAGCGACAGCTGCACTGGAAGGACAGCTGGTGGATCAGCTGGAGCTTGCAGAGGCATCCCTTCTTTGCTACTCATATTCCGGGGACGAATTCTTTTTGGAGAAGGGAAGGGAGCTGGTAGACCTTTGTTTAGAGAAGGCCTGGGACGAAAAGGAGGGAGGCTTTTGGGATCAACTGGAGGTGGGACAGCTAGGTGCACTGGCCCAGCCTGTGAAGAGCTTAGATGATAATTTCCTTGCAGCCCGGGTGCTGCTCCTGTTGGGTGAAATCACAGACCAGGAACAATATCGGCAATCTTCGAAGGAAATAATCCATGCCTTCGGTTCCATCTATGGGCAATATGGTCTTTTTGCAGCGGGAATGGGTCTGGCAGCTTTGCGCCTAGATCCTCCACAGTTAATACGAATCCAGGGAAAGCAAACAGATCCCAATGCGAGAGAACTTGTGAATGCTACGTTTGCTCAGTATCATCCGTGGCGCTTGGTTACTTGGCAGCCAAAAGAGGCAGGAGCCATCGCCTACCCCTGCCTTGGCACCAGTTGCCTGGAGCCGATAAGCTCGCCGGCTGATCTACAAGCTGCTTTAGACCGGGAATTGGCTGGCGCTGAGGTTTAGCGACCGAAAGCCGTCAATACTTTCTCGTAGGGATCAAGCAGTCTTTTGTAGGTTTCCATAGCATATTTATCCGTCATCCCAGAGAGATAATCACAGAGCACGCGTCTTTTTTCAAGAGGAGAGGAGGC
>DIQB01000122.1:14207-15714 GCA_002427165.1 Firmicutes bacterium UBA5473 | reverse complement strand
ATTAAGATATATGCTAGCCCAAAGAAGATGTATTTCTTCAGAAGCAAGAGATCCTTTAATATTAGGTTAAGCACAGCCATTCCCCCTTGTGAAATAGATCATGATCTCCTCCAGGCCGGGTTTCTCTATTACCACTCTGCCGCCAAAAAATTCCTCTGCAAAATGTTTATCTTCCACAAGCCCTTCAAAACCGAATTTATTTTCTTTAACACCAATAAAATAATCCCTTGCCTCGTCAGTTAATAGTTCTTTGGCTCCCCTCACCAGACCATAGTTTTCTAGAAGATCGTCTTTGGGAGAGGAAAGGACAAGCTCTCCATCATTGATGAATGTGATATAATCTGCGTTCTTATCAAGATCAGAGGTAATGTGGGTGGAGAAAAATACACTTTTCTGCTCGTCTTGAATAATGGTGGAAAGAATCTCGAGTAGCTCGCTGCGAACAATAGGATCCAGTCCGGACGTGGGCTCGTCAAGAATTAACAGTTCCGCATGATGGGAAAGGGCAAAAGCCAAGGACAGTTTCATTTTCATGCCCCCAGATAGTTCCCCTACCTTTTTGTTCGCAGGCAATGCAAAGTCACTGAGGTATTGTTGGAAAACATTCTGATCCCAATCTCTATAGATAGGTGCGATTATACGTCTGGTCTCGGCTACAGTTAGCTCATCATAGAAGTTGTTTTCAGAGAGGACAAAGCCGATCCGGTTTTTTATTTCTTTTTCATTTTGGAGATTGTCTAAGCCAAAGACCTTAATCTCTCCGTCATCCCTTTTGAGCAAATTCAAAATGAGCTTGATGGTGGTGGATTTGCCAGCACCATTGGGTCCTATAAAGCCCATGATGTAGCCTCGCTGGAGACTAAAGCTAATTCCTTTAAGGCTAAAGTCCTGGAAATCCTTTTTCAAATTATTCACTTCTAAAATAGGTTCCATACTAATCCTCCTCAAACAGTATTTTTAACATTTCCTGCATCTGGTTGAGACTCAGCTCAATTGATTTGCCTGCGTCTACTGCCTCAGACAGCTTTTCCTCAACAATCTTCAGCCTCATCTCACGGAGCAGCTCCCTGTTCTGTCCTGCCACAAAGGAGCCTTTCCCTGGAACTGTGGTAATGTAGCCGTCCCGTTCTAGTTCTTCATAAGCTCTCTTTGTTGTGATCACGCTAATTTGTAGTTCTTTGGCCAAATTGCGGATTGAAGGCAGCCCGTCGCCCCCCCGAAGATCCCCTCGCATAATCAAGTTCTTGATCTGTCTTGCAATTTGCTCATAAATAGGTTCCTGACAGGAATTTGAAATAATAATATCCATACTAACACCTCGAGTTACAACTGTTTATATACAGTATATACAGAGCGGCCAGTATTGTCAATAGCCAATAAAAAAATCATGGTTCCCACAGAAACCATGATTTTGAATGAAAGATTATTATTTTGTGTTTCTACGATCTTCCTTGTGAAAATAATAATAAGCACCCCTTCCAACACCATTTATTTTGACACCATGGGG
>DIQB01000122.1:8091-13971 GCA_002427165.1 Firmicutes bacterium UBA5473 | reverse complement strand
AATATTGACTTCCTTGTTGGAGCGCTTCCCTTAATCAAAAATATGTGTAGAAATTAGAATTACACTTATTCTGCCTACAGAAAAAGCGGGTATGCCAACGCAGCGGAGAACGCAATCTTTCTTGGTAAAATCAATCCCTTTTGGTTTGTAGACGATTGAAGAATGATGCTATTTGAACATTTAGCACTAACAAAAGATGAAGCGGTAGCTATGCTCACTGCAAATTATGAAGCGAGGATCGCAATTTATGATGAAATTGAGCATCAGGCGCTCACAATGGCAAATGTTATGGCAGCTGGTATTATTAATCAGTTTCCAGAGCTATTTAAGGTTTAAAAGATCATGGCCTCGGAAAATTCCGAGGCCATGGTTAAAGTTAAATTTGATGTCTTCCTTCCAGTGCCTTGCTTAGGGTCATCTCATCCACATACTCCAGATCTCCTCCAACAGGGAGTCCGTGGGCAATCCTGGTGATGGAAGGAACAATACCCCGCAGGAGCCTTGCCAAATACATGGCAGTGGCCTCCCCTTCCAATGTGGGATTTGTTGCCAGGATTAGCTCCTTGACCTCATGGTTCTTAAGGCGCTTGAGAAGCTCCTTGATTCTTAGCTGATCGGGGCCCACTCCCTCCAGTGGCGAGATGGCACCCCCCAAAACATGGTAGCTGCCTTGGAATTTGGTTTTTTCCAAAGCAACCACATCCCGAGGATCCTCTACCACGCAAATTATGTCGTTTATTCTTCTAGTATCCTGACACAGGCGGCAAGGATCTGTATCTGTAATATTAAAACAGGTGCTGCAGTAGCTGATTTTACGCTTCGCTGAAACTAGGGCCTCAGCTAGGGCCACTGCCTCCCGCTCTGGCGCCTGGAGAACGTGAAAGGCAATACGCTGAGCGCTTTTGTAGCCGATCCCAGGCAACTTTGTTAGCTCATCTATGAGCCGTTTGAGGGGAGGTGGAAAAACAGCCATTTTAGAAGCCTGGGAAATTGGGCATTATTCCGCCTGTGATCTTACCCATTTCCTCTGCTGTCATTTCTTTGGCCTTGCGTAGTCCCTCGTTCACTGCAGCCATGATCAGATCCTGAAGCATCTCAACATCCTCAGCATCGAGAACTTCCGGATCGATCTGCACCTCTTTTAGCTCTTGATCGCCACTGACTGTTACCTTTACCACACCGCCACCGCTTGTGGCTTCCACTGTCTTGGTCTTAACTTCTTCTTCTAATTTAGCCATCTGCGCTTGCAGCTTTTTCGCCTGTTTCATCAGTTGATTCATGTTACCACCGGGCATTTTCATTTCGGATCCACCTCTTCCTTTTTAATCACATGGCCGCCGAATAGTTTCAGTGCCTCTTTAACCAATGGTTCCATCTCCCCAGAAGCTGCAGGTTTTGCTGGAGCCTGCTTGCGGGGGGCTTGTTTTTCATCTGCAAGGATGCATTCCAGCTCTAAATCCAGACCTGTCACTGCCCGAATAGCCTTGAGCAAGATCTCCCGATTCCCTTCACGCTCCACATTGGCTTTGTGAAAGGCCTGAGTGGGGCCGAAGGCGAGCTCTAGGGTGTTGCCACGAAGACCGTAAGGTCTCGCATCGCGAATAAAAGCCTGAACCTGAACCTGTCTTTGCTCCCGGAGCCAATCCCCAATTGCAGGCCAGCTAGATCTGACCCGCTCCAGACCTTCCGCGCTTTGGGGCTCGGGGGGCTTCTCGGGGGATTTTTGCTTTGGAGTCTCTACTTCTTCTTTAGCTGCTGCGCTTTGGGGTGCAGGAGGTGTGGGCTTGGGCTTTGCTTCAGGCTGAGAATATATTTGCTCTGGCCTGGAGGAAAAATTCGCCACTTTGGCCTCTAGCTGTTCAATCCTCGCCAGCAGTGCACCCTGTTCTTGGGATTCTTGGGCTGCAGTGAGAGCTGCCAGCTCCACTGTAAGCTGGGGCCTGTTAGCCCACCGCATCTCCTCAAGTGCCCTGTTGAAAATCTCCAGCCACCTGGTGAGAAGATCTTCGCTGGCATCCTCTGAAGCAGAAGAAAGTCTCGCCAGTTCCTCAGAGCTCCAAGCTCCATGGTTCTCACCTGTGAGCTTCAAAAGTAATAGTCCCCGCCAGCTTTCTAAAACTCCCCCTACAAACTGCCTCAGATCCCTACCCTCTTCCACCAAAGAGGCGATCTCGCCTAAAGCACCTTTGGGATCCCTCTTGGCTAGGGCTGCTGTGAAGCGCACGTGAGCCTCGAGCCCCGCAAGACCCAAAAGTTCCTCCACTGTCTTGGCACTGATCTCATCTTGGGCAAAGGAAACGCATTGATCTAGCAGGCTGATAGCATCGCGCATTCCCCCCTGGGCCATGCGGGCGATGAGATAGAGGGCATCCTCTGTGATCTGGATCTCCTCTGCCCGGGCTATGGTCTGGAGCCTTTGGACAATATGTTCTGCGCCAATGCGATGAAACTGAAAAACCTGGCAGCGGGAGAGAATAGTGGCAGGTACTTTGTGTAGTTCAGTGGTAGCAAAAATAAAGAGCACGTGACGAGGCGGCTCTTCTAAAGTCTTCAAGAGCGCATTGAACGCTTCTGGTGTAAGCATATGGACTTCATCGATAATATAGACCTTATATTTTCCCTCAACAGGCGCAAAACCGATTTTTTCGCGTAACTCACGCATCTGATCGATGCCCCGGTTGGAGGCGCCGTCAATCTCCAGCACATCCATAGAAGTGCCCCCGGTTATTCCCAGGCAGGTTGCACAACTGTTGCAGGGTTCAAAGTTTGGCCCCTCTTGGCAATTTACAGCCTTAGCCAAGAGCTTAGCCATGGTTGTCTTGCCAGTGCCTCTGGGGCCATTGAAAAGATAGGCATGGGAAACCCTACCCGTCTTAAGTGCATTGGAGATAGTCCGGGTAATGTGTTCCTGGCCTACAACATCGGCGAAGGCCTGGGGACGCCATTTTCGATAAAGTGAAAGATAACTCATGGCACATGCCTCATTCTGAATATTCTTCAACACGTACCGACAAAAAAAGCCGTGCATCTCGCTTCGACTGCATTCTCCGGGTGGTACAGATGCAGTTAGCTCAGATCAGGCTTCCTTGCGGCACATGCAAAGGTCTGCTTACCGCTGCTTCCTTCCGGACCTGACGGGGTTCACAGGTTTACATTGCGCAAGACCCAATCGTCAACGCCACTTGCACCAGCCTAACCCCACAGAAGGTAGCCTCTGGCGAGCATTCGACCCCGCTATAGCGGATTGCGGGTACAGGGCACCGCTACCTCCCCGTCTAGCACGGCAAACTTAATAAATTTATGGCGGAGGGAGTGGGATTTGAACCCACGAAGGAGTTTCCCCCTTACACGCTTTCCAGGCGTGCCTGTTCAGCCACTCCAGCATCCCTCCGAAGTCTTTTTTATTGTACCATCCCAAAGGCTCAGTGTCAATAGCAGAACCGGAAGTTAAATTTTCCGAAAAATCGCGCCCCTCTTTGACTTCCCCCTCCTCTTTTGCTAAAATTAAACAAAGAGGCTTTTTGCACAGCGAAATGTCTAGATTTTTATGATAAATTTCAAAACGAGGAGGAGGAAAATGAACCAAATCTTCCACGCTGATTTTGAAGGCGTGCTAAAGCAATTGGTAAATCTTGAAGAAAGAGAAGAGGAGCTAGTCCAGGAACTATATCCAGATCCCTCCCCTGAACGCACCCATTTTCAAGAGCTCCTAGGGGGGTACATAAAGAGTCTGGATAAATTTCTAAAAAAAGCAACAGTGGTGAAAAAAAAGACCACTTTCCCCCTTGTGGTCTTAGAAAGCACAGCCGAAGCCAAAGAGCTAGACTCCGGTGAAATCTATCGCTTCCGCCTAGTGCTTCCGTTCCAAGCAGGCCTTTCTCCAGAAGACGTCTCTGTGCTCTCCCCCCTAGGTCAGGCGTTTCTCTTGAAGCGCCCAGGAGACACTGCTGTGGTTAAAGCTCCAGGAGGAGTTTTCCACTACCAGATCCTGGCAGTCCACTTTCAAGGAGAATCATAAATAGCCCTGCCACAGTTGGCAGGGCTAAGAATAGGGCAAATTAATCAAAAAGAATCTCGGTGCCTGACGAGTTCCGCTCGCAAACCTGTCCCTTTGGAGGCTACGTGGTCATTAACGGTTATATCGCCCTATAGCTAATCTTCCTGACTTTCATCTCTCCTAAAAAAATGAGAGACTCCCGACGTTACCTAAAGAGTAACCAAAGAACAATCACAGCAATTGCCCCCACCAGCCACCAAATCCAGGCTGATGTTTCTTTTTTGTGGGGAAACGCTTGACCACATTTGAGACATTTTTCATGGTATTTAGTATTTACGAAACCACATTTCTCACAAACTATTCCTTCTGCCATTTGAGCCGCCTCCTTTCTCCATCCTCTGCCAGGCACTATACATCTTCGATTTTGAACTGGCAAAGTCCTTTGTTTTTTCGGATGGAGAAAAAAGCACCTCCTCTATAGCTTTAAAATCTCACCTAGAAAACTTGCCAAACTCTTGGCTATTTGCATAAAACCTAGATCATTGGGATGAGCCCCATCCACGGTTCCGTCAGCAAAACTGAGTCCCTGGCACTCCTCCCGCTCTAAGATTTCCACCCGCCCGCCCTCTGCTTTGCTCTCAAGAGCCGCCTGCCGGATGATCTCCCGCCGCTTTTCATTATCTGTGCGAACCTCATCTGACCAAAATTCATGATTATATAAGGTTGGGAGCATCACCACAACTGGCGTCTGGGATCTAGCCCCAACCAGCTCTCTGAGAAAGGGCTCGATCCTCTCCTCCAGCTCCCCTGGCGGATTATTAGGCCCCACATCTATCACATAGCAGGATGCCTCAACTGTGGAAAGAATCTGAGCTAGTTCCAGCTCGCACTTTCCCCTGCCGCTGAAGCCAAAATTCACGTAGTCTAGATTAAGTTCCCTCGAAGTTATGGCCTGGTAGCTAAGACCAGGCCTGGAAGCACAACCCCCCTGGGTGATAGAGGTACCGTAGAACACCACAGGCTCAGGAAGGGCAAAGGGTTTTGCTACCTCCACCCTGGCCCCTTCATCTACACCAATGGAGAGAATCTCAACTCCGCCGTAGAGGGGAAGATATAAGCACAACTCTCGCATTTTCCCAGGAGCACCTTTGAAAAACGTCAGCTCCACCAGCTCAATGCCATCTTGGGGCACTTGAATGGACCAACAAACTCCATCTGCATAGAGGGCTTGTCCACGTTTATTAAACTGGGTAAGATTATTGGAAAATACAGGTTTCTCATAGCGAGCCTGCACAGCAAAGGCAGTGCTATCTGTGGCAAGTCTTAATCTGACTCCTGCTGTTTGGTTCCCTGCCTGGTAAACCTCAGATGGCAAGAGGCTCTTGAGCCTTGTGGGGAAACGCTCAAGAGCGGGGGCAGTCTCCTCAAACCAAGGGAGCCCCCCCACTTCAACTAAAGGATGGGGAAATTCCAGCCAACGCATCTTTCAACCTCCAATTTTTCTGCCCCTAGTCTGGAGACAAACATTTCCCCAGAGGGCTTGTCCATCAACCACGTTAGATTGAAATATCTTGGTAGCGAGCCTCCACAAGCTTATGGAACCCTAAGCAGGGGCCTACTATGTGCTTTCTCACAATTTTAGTCAAGGCTCGGCGTACCCATATATTTTATAATACCAGACTATTTCGAAAGATTATGCTCCTTTGCTTACCTCTTTGCTGGATTGGCCAGCATTAGACCAAACGCTTAGAGCTGCAATAATAACGCCAGAGACTACACTACTCCACTTACCTGCATCAGCACCCACTACAAACGGAGAAATAACGAGCCAGATGCCAAGGATACTGTTAACCCATCCCTGCCACATTCAAAGCTCCCCCTTT
>DIQB01000122.1:6994-7867 GCA_002427165.1 Firmicutes bacterium UBA5473 | reverse complement strand
GAAGAAAAAAATGCCTGCCCGAAGGCAGGCACTATTATTTTTTCTCAGCCAACTGCGACTGCAATAACTCCGCGATCCCCACGCCACCTGCCTGAGCCATATTGTTTGCCAGCTCTGCATCCAATAGCTCCCGAAAGGTGCGGGAGGCAGCGGATTTAGCCAAAGGATCTCCCAGGCTGCTTTGCCGGGCCTGCTTGAGAACGGTTTCGAGAAAATGGGCTTCAAATTGTTTGCAAGCCCAAGCCAAATCATGGCCCGAGACAGAATTAATCATAATACAATCAGCTCCCCCCAGAGGGCTCCTGCAACCTTGAGCGCCTGCAAAATAGAAATCAGTTCCCGAGGACCCGCCCCCACACTATTTAATGCCTGAGCCAACTCCTCAACACTTGAAGTTGTTGGCAAATACACCAAAGGCCCCCCAGACTCTGCCACCTCTACTTGTTCATCCTCCCCTACCACTGTCACCCCATCGCTGAGGGGAGGCGGCTGGGAGACAAAAGCCTTGCGGCCGATGCGAACAGTGAGGCCACCGTGAGCCACAGCTGCCTCGCCGATGACAACATTGCCTCCGATTACAATCGCGCCTGTGCGCTCATCAACCACCACTTTTGCCGCTTGATCTGGAACCACAGCCAACTGCTCCACCTGGGAGATAAAAGCTGTGGGATTCTGTGTATAAGCCGCTGGCAACTGACACTCCACAGTCTGATCATCTAGCGCCACTGCCACAGCAGGCCAGACGCTATTTATTCGCTGGCTAATTCTCATAGCAGTGGTGAAATCCCCAGCTTTGAGAATAAATCGTAGGGGCTCATCAGAAGGCAGGGTATTATCTAAACCCCGGATCACAGTGCCACCTCCAGGGACTCT
>DIQB01000122.1:0-6739 GCA_002427165.1 Firmicutes bacterium UBA5473 | reverse complement strand
TAGCCTCCAACCACAACTGAGCCCTGGCCTAGAGCGTAATCTGCACCATCTGCTGCCATCAAGTTTGTGGCTAAAAGCACTCCCCCCTGGAGGCTCCGAGCATCTCCCAACGACGACACCACTAGATCTATTTTATCGCCGGCTCTGGCAAAGGATGGGAGGAGGGCAGTAACAGTTACTGCAGCCACATTTCTGGATCTAAGCTGACTTTCAGCATCAAGACCAAGGGAGGCGAGCATATTCGCAAGCATTTGCCCTGTGAAAACTGAGGAGCGGGAGTCCCCACTTCCTGCAAGGCCCACTACAAGTCCCAGTCCAGTTAAGGGGTTTTCATCTGCCCCTTCTACCCGTACAAGATCCTTGATTCGCATCTGGGGATTTTGAGCAAATCCACAGCAAGCCAAAACCAAAATCAGGAAGGTTATATATACTTTTCTCATCATGCCCTCCTAAAACAACCAGTCAAAGAGCCCAAAGAAATTGGTAATCAGCCCTGGGCTTTGCCTTTTGCCACCGATTGAGCCCTCGCCTTTATATTCTATTTGCGCATCAGCAAGGAACGTGGAGAGGACTGTGTTGTCCGGGCTGATATCCTCAGGCCGCACAACTCCCCGCAGCATAATCTCCTGCTGCTCCTTGTTCACAACAATTCTCTGTTTCCCCTCTAAAACCAAAGCACCACCAGGCTCGATCTCCACCACCCTAGCTGTAACTCTAGCGTTGATGGAACCACCCCGGGTGGTGGAGCCTTTGCTATCGGATTTGCTCTCGCCCCTAGCTCCAAAAATAGGGATGAAATTCAAAAGCCCGCCTGAGGGGCTCACCCCCACCTCTCCTGCTTTGCCTGTATTGGTAGCTGCCTGCTGGCTGGCTTTGGAATTCTCTACAATAATAATAGTGACAAGATCCCCGATTCCACTGGCCTTATGATCAAGATAATATGAATCTCCAGGCACCAATACTTTTGCCTGGAGGGAACTTGCACATAAAACCAAGCACAAGAACACAAAACACTTTCTCAATGGAGAGTCACCTCCCGACCCTTATAAATCCTCTGTCCACAACAATTCCTTCCACAACCCGCTCCGAGGAGGTGTTCATAACTTTAATTCGCGCACCCAGTCTGCCGTCAGCGAGAGCCCGGCCTGGTGCCTCGATCTGGACCGGCCCCTGCTCCACAAAAATAGTGACAGCATCACCCCTTCTCACCAAAAGTGGATAATCAACATCCTCCCAGGTGAGGATAGTATCTGGGGCTAGGAAGCGAGTAATCTCAAGGTTTTCCTCCAGCTTTAGCAATGGCAGCTTCCCCTCTTGAAGGTATGAGCTCAGATCTAGCTCCTGGCTTTTGCGCACCATCTCCTCTGTCAAGATGCTGCCGGAAGCTAGCTCCCGTTCTGTCACCAGCACCCTACCCCAGGCGCTGATTGAGGCCTGACAAGAGAATGTTCTCCTGGAGGGTAATACCTCTACAACTAGCGGGACCTTGCCTACTGGCAGCTCATCTTTGCGCAAGATCAGTCTGCCCTCTTCCTGGGCCCAAATAGGAATGGTCCCCGGGAGGATCTCCACTTGCCAGCTGAAGAGTTGACCTCGGGGATGGGTGTTTAAATATGCTAACAGCCCAGACTCAAGCTCTGCTTTGAGCTGCGCGATCTTTTCGGAATCCACTTTGCCCACAACCCGCACTGTACTAGGCCCTTCCCAGGTAAAGTCTTGGGGCCTGTAGCCTGCCCTGCGGAGACGAGGCGCAAGATCTGCATTCAAACTAATGGTCCTACTCTCCCCAGGTCCTGGTGCCACTCCCACAGGAGTCTGGCTCAGGGAGCGGACTAACTCCTCTTCCCCCTGGATCTCCCCTAACTCCCCCAGTAGAATCTGGGGGCCCACTACCTCTGCCTCTGGCGCCAAGCGCACTACAACCTGGCAGGAGGCACCTAGGCTCAAAAGGAGAAATAAGATCCCGAGGAAGAACTTTTTAGGCATACTCTTACCGCCTAATATTATTTGCTGTCTGCAGCATCTCATCGCTAGCCTGGATTGCCTTGGAGGTAACCTCGTAGGCACGCTGGGCCACGATCATATTCACCATTTCCTCTACAACCTGCACATTGGACATCTCCAGATAGCCCTGGGCGATGGTACCAAAACCATCGAGGCCTGGTGTCCCTTCAATTGGTGGGCCTGAGGCTGCTGTAACCCGCAGCAGGTTCCTACCCACGCTGCTGAGGCCAGCGGGGTTGATAAATTGGGCCAGTTCCACCTGACCCACCATTTCTGGCTCCTCGCCCCCAGATCTGATAATGGAGACTGTACCATCGGTGCCAATAGAGATCTTTGTGGCATCATCTGGGATGATCAGCTCAGGTTCCAAAGAAAAGCCATCTGAGGTGACGATTTTGCCCTGGCCATCTTTTTTGAAAGCGCCATCCCGAGTATAGGCAATATTGCCATCTGGCAATAGCACCTGAAAAAAGCCGTCGCCCTCGATGAGCATATCGAAAGGGGCATCTGTCTGTTTAAAATCTCCTGGTGTATAGATCTTCTGAGTGGCAACTGGCCGCACGCCGTGTCCTAGCTGAATCCCAGTTGGAATCTGGGCGCCCTGGATAATAGGGGTACCTGCTGCCCGCACTGTTTGATAAAGAAGATCCTGAAAGTCCACTCTGCTCTTCTTAAAGCCTGTAGTATTTACATTGGAAAGGTTATTGGAAATAATATCAATATTCAACTGCTGGGCCATCATACCAGAGCCCGCAGTCCACAGCGAACGCATCATAATCGCTCATCCTCCCTCTTTCTGCTTAGGCTAAGTCACAGCCTAAGCTGGGCCCCCGACAAGCGGTCCGGCCCTAAACTACCCTTCCCACCTCAGCGATGGCCTTACCCAAAGTTTCATCTTGGGCCCAAATCGCTTTCTGGTTGGCCTCGTAGGCGCGGGTGGCTTCAATCAACTCCACCATAGAGCGGATGGAATTAACATTGCTCTTTTCAATAAAACCCTGACAAACTCGATACTCCCCTGGAGGCGCAATCGTACCTGTGAATAAATTATTTCCTTGTTTGGTGAGATCTGTGGCACCAACAATTAAGAGCCTGTCCACCACCTGGTTATCGCTGAGAACAGTGCCATCCTCTTGGATAACCACCTGCCCTGGGATCTGAATGGGGCCAGCTGTGCCCAACACAGAATAGCCGTCGTATGTAACCAAAGAGCCTTCCTCATTTATTTGAAAAGCACCATCTCGGGTGAGCCTTTGCCCCTGTGGCGTCTGGATCACAAAATAGCCATCGCCCGATATAGCAAAATCCAAAGCATTGCCAGTCTGGGCTAGAGGGCCTGGCTGGGTATTGGTGAAGATCCCCTCAAGTTGCACGCCGGTACCTAACTGTCCAATTAGCTGGGGTCTATTCATTGGCACGGGGATGTCACCGTGGGGGAGCGACAGGGTTGGCTGCTCTTCAATTCTGGAAAGTAGTAGTTGGGGGAAAGTGCGAAAAACTGCCTGATCTCGCTTGTAGCCATTAGTGTTCACATTGGCCAGGTCATTTGCTAGCTGATCTGTCCGATAAGATTCTGCTAGCATTCCTGAGGCAGAGGTATAAAGTCCACGCAGCATTTTGTTCACCTCCTTAAAAAAAATAAAAAAAGACCCAAGCCAAGATTAACCCAGCCTGGGTCAAGAAAGCTGGAGCTAAATCCTGGCAGCCCGGCTAACTTTGAAAGTCCCGTGGCTTTGCGTCCCACCCTTGCGAATGGTTTGCCTTTTACTTGTGGATTAGTTCTCTTGCTTTATATTCGCTCTTTAGAATGGAAATTCCTGCTTTATTGATTATTTTCTGCCGCAAGTTTCCGGCTCCGTCTCCACTTGACAAGCTCCCGCCACAGGACTGCTACCCCACCTAAAAGGCTAGCGGCAACTAGCTGCTGCAAGGACAGAGGCCCTGTCTGAAAAAGCCTCTGGGCAAAGGGCAAATAAAGAAGGAGCAGTAGGGACACTATCGTGAAGGAATTGACCCAAAAACGTGCTGGATTCGGCTCTTGCCTGTAGAATGGTTGTAAATTAGATTCCATACTGGCCACAAGGAAAATATTTCCTATGAGCATGGTGGCTAAGGCAAAGCTTCTAGCAATCTCAACCCCAAACCCATGAACCAATAGCTCCTTATAGGGCAAAAATGTGACTAAAAGCAATCCCAGACCTGAAAATACGATCTCCCAGAGCATCTCCTGCTTAATAATAGGCTCATCTTTCCCCCTAGGTGGCCTCCGCATTAGATCTGGCTCAGCACCCTGGGCTTCGAAAACAATAGAGCAGGTGGGATCGATCACCAGCTCCAAGAGGACCACGTGAATGGGAAGGAGCAATAGCGGCAGTCTGAACAGTGGTGCTAGCAATGCTAAAAGGGCAATAGGAAGATGAATCACCAAAATATAGCTCATGGCCTTCCTGATATTATCGAAGATCCGCCGTCCATCTGCAACTGAGCGGGCGATAGTTGAAAAATCGTCATTGAGCAACACCAGGTCTGCAGCCTCTCTAGCCACGCTGCTCCCTCGCTGTCCCATGGCGATACCGATATCCGCTTCTTTCAAAGCGGGGGCATCATTAACGCCATCCCCTGTCATTCCCACTACCTGGCCACGGGCCCGCAGGGCCCGGACAATCCGCAGTTTATGCTCAGGCCTCACCCTGGCAAAAACATTGGCATCCTCCACTCTTTTTTGAAGCTCCTCATCAGCGAGGAGATCGATCTCATCGCCGTGGAGGACCTGATGGTGATCCAAAATCCCAACTTCATGGGCAATGGCCTCAGCAGTGGGGCCATAGTCACCTGTGATCATCTTCACCCTGATTCCTGCCTTCTGGCAGGTAGCGATGGCCTCGGCCACATCCTCTCTGGGAGGATCCGCCAGGGCCAGAAGGCCCACAAATTCCAAGCTATAGTCCTCCAACGCCTTGAATGGCTCCTCTACCTTGCTTTGGGCAAAGGCCAGCACACGCCAGCCACGCCGAGCCAGGTCTTCCACAGCTTCCTGTAGCTGAGGCGCATTGGAGCAGCGGGGCAGCACTGTCTCAGGAGAACCCTTAACAGCCAAAGTAAAGTCAGTTCCCCTCTGCCAAATATGGCCCATCATCTTGCTCTCCCGATCGAAGGGATATTCGTGAACCAGCTGATACTCCTGATGAATAGAATCAGGAGCCAGCCCCTTTTCAGTTGCATTTTTAAAGAACGCCTGCTCCATAGGGTCATAGGGGTTCAGTTCGCTAGCCAAAATAGAGCAAAGCAGAAGCTCCCTCTCCTCGCCTTGAGGTAGGCTCTGGCGGACTTCCATCTGGTTTTTCGTGATGGTACCGGTTTTATCAACACAAAGGACCGTTACTGCACCTAGAGTTTCCACAGCTGGAATTCTCCTGGCTAGAGCCTCTTTGCGAGCCAGGCGCCAGGCGCCAAGGGCTAAGAAGACCGTGAGCACCACAGGAAATTCCTCTGGGATCATAGCCATAGCCAAGGTGATGCCCCCCAGCAGGCTCCCTAGCCACTCACCACTTGTGGCATACATGATCCCGATCACGCTGAGGCAAAGGACCAAACCTACAGCTGCCATATTCCTAACTAGCTGTCTAGTTTTGATCTCAAGGGGCGTGGGACGAAGCTTAGCTTCGTCTAGAGCCTCGCCGATTTTTCCATACTCCGTTCTGGAGCCGGTGCTAGTTGCCTGGGCAACTGCACTTCCCCCCATCACCTGTGTGCCTGCATAACAGCAATTGCTTTGCCAATAATCCGCACTCTCCCCTGCGTCTGGATCCTTGGCTACAGGCATAGCTTCTCCCGTGAGAATGGACTCATCAATTAAAAGGTCTGAGGCTTCCAGAAGCTTGCCATCGGCAGCAACGCGTTCTCCCTCCTGTAGAAGAAAAATGTCCCCCTCCACCAGTTCCCTGGTGGGAATTTGGGACAACTCGCCACCCCGAATCACCCTTACCTGGGGTGAACTAAGATCCCTTAGGGCACTAATTGTGCGTTGGGTCTTCCATTCCTGAAAAATTGAGATCCCCGAGACAAAGAAGACAAAAACCAGCATCACCAAAGCATCGCTGATTTGACCCAAAAAGAAATACAAGGTTGCAGTGCCTGCCAACAGAAGTAGCATGGGTTCACTAGCCGCGGCTAGAATCTGCTTCCAGATGCTATCTTCCCTCTCACCTTCTAGTTCATTGGGTCCTAGCTGAATCAATCGGGCTGCGGCCTCTTGTTGTGTCAGGCCATGGTATTTTTCCATCCTCTTTATTCCTCCTATTGCAATTGTGTTCCACGAGGGTGGACAGGGATAAAAAAGACCTGTGGAACCGTAAAGTCCCACAGGTCTTACCTGCTGCCATAGTGGCCCAGCTGCATCAGCGGACGCTGACCGCCTGCTCTTATCAAGATTCTATAATAGATTGGCTTTCTTGTCAAGCAATTGCATACCTGTTCCAAGTTTACCCCAATATTAGAAAAAAGTTTCCTACCCCTTTACAACAGCTGCTACCTCAGTTATAATAGGATATGCAACAAACATTCTCTCTGTGCCGAAGTGGCGGAACCGGCAGACGCACTTGACTCAAAATCAAGCGTGGCAAACCCACGTGGGGGTTCAAATCCCCCCTTCGGCACCATGACACTTACCATCTATCGATAAACTTTGTTTTATCGGCAGGGGGGTTTTTTTTTTTTTCTCGCTTACCATCTTGCT
>DIQB01000039.1:4148-7102 GCA_002427165.1 Firmicutes bacterium UBA5473 | reverse complement strand
TCATGGTTGAACCCGGGCTTAAAAAGGTAGAAGCTGTTAATCTTTGAAATTAACAGCTTCATGGCGGAGGAGGTGGGGGTGAACCCACGCGCCGTTGCCGACCTATCGCATTTCGAGTGCGACCCCTTCACCACTTGGGTACTCCTCCAGATATTATTAACTTGTAAACTGTCCGGATAAAACTCGGATAGAACAACTCAAAAATTCATCTCTATTCGAACTCAGAGGGCTTGGGAAACTCCATGAATCAAGGTTTCCGGGTACATGACTTCCACATAGCTCAACTCATTTCGAGTCAGGCTCGTTATAACCACTTCGATACGTCTCTACATAAATAATTATTCAATTTGGGCGGTGCATAATATAATTTTTAGTGTAGCGCTTTAAGCCTCTAGGATACTTTCCTTGAAATTTTAAGAGCTCGTACTCAAAACTATTATTTCAAATCAGGTCTGTTCGCCAGATATATTTGATAAGTTATTTACTGCCATTTGTCGGAGCCCCTTCCGGGAGAGACTAATCCGCTTCCGCTTCAGATCCACCTCTAGAATTTTAACTTCTACCTTCTGCCCTACAGATAGTACATCGGCAGGATGGCGCACAAAGCGATCAGCAATTTGGGAAATGTGAAGAAGGCCATCTTGTTCCACACCTAGATCTACGAAAGCACCGAAATCTACAACATTGCGCACAATTCCCTCTAAAATCATCCCAGGCTCAAGATCCTCCATTTTGATCACTTCTCGGCGGAACACAGGCCCAGGCAGATCGTCGCGTAGATCCCGACCGGGCTTTTGCAAGGCACGATAGATATCAAGTACCGTGGGAAAACCTGCTTCCAGCTCTTCAGATAGCTTCTTTAATTGAGAAGTGGATAGATTTTCCTCAAGATAGGGGACAATCTTTTGTGCTAACTTATAGGATTCAGGGTGCACAGCTGTATTATCTAAAGAATTATCTCCACCTGGGATCCGGAGAAAACCCGCGCACTGAGTGAAGGTAGCAGGGCCTAACTTCGGTACTTTCTTCAGCTCTTTGCGATTTTTAAAAGGACCATTCTCATTGCGATAGGCCACGATATTTTGAGATACTCTTGCAGAGATCCCTGCCACATAACCTAAGAGGGCAGAGGAGGCGGTATTCAGATCAACACCTACAGCATTGACTGTATCCTCAACTACAGCAGCGAGGGTCTCACAGAGGCGCTTTTGATCCACATCATGCTGATACTGCCCCACACCTATGGACTGGGGCGGCACCTTCACCAGCTCCGCTAGAGGATCTTGCAGTCTTCTACCGATGGAGATGGCACCTCTGATGCTCACATCCAGATCTGGGAATTCCTCCCGGGCCAGATCCGATGCAGAGTAGACAGAGGCTCCTGCCTCACTGACGATGGTATAGCTCAAAGAGAGGTTCTCCTCGCCAATTACCTGGGCAATAAATTCCTCTGTCTCTCGGCTTGCTGTACCATTGCCTATGGCCACAACATCTGGTTTGTATGTATGATAGAGCTCTAAGATAAGCTGCTTGCCTCCGAAATAATCCCGTTTGGGAGGTGTAAAATACGAGGTGGCAGTGGCCAGAACTTTGCCTGTTGAGTCTGCCACTGCAATTTTGCAGCCTGTTCTAAAACCAGGATCGATAGCTAGCACAGTCTTTCCCTTTACAGGCGGCGTCAGCAGGAGTGGTTTCAAATTGCCTGCAAACACCTCGATGGCCTGCTGTTGGGCCTTTTGGGTGAGGGTGGAGTGAAGTTCCCGTTCCATAGCAGGGAAGAGGAGCCTTTGGCAGCCATCTAGAATTGCCGCCTTAAGATATGAGGGAAGGGAGCTGCCCACAAGCTTTTGGATCCCAACAATTATCTCCTCTTGTGGTACTTCTACTGTGACCTTGAGAAACTCCTCCCGCTCTCCGCGGTTGATGGCCAGAATCCTGTGGGCTGGCATTTTGGCTGCAGCCTCGCTGTAATCGTAATATGTCTCGTAGGGAGAGGAGAGAAGTGGATCTTTTGCTTTAGAGCTAATTGCGGCCTGGCTATGGTATGCTTCTCTGGCAAAGCTGCGGACCTGATAGTCCTCTGCAATTTGCTCTGCGATAATATGGCAGGCGCCTGTGAGGGCATCGTCTGTGGTTTCAACCCCCAGCTCTGGATTGATATAGCGGGCTGCCTCAAGTTCCGCATCTTCAGGTGAAGGGCGCTTTTCAAAAAGGAGAGTAGCCAGTGGTTCCAGTCCCTTCTCCCGGGCCATAGTGGCCAGGGTGCGGCGTTTGGGCCGATAGGGGAGGTATAGGTCCTCCAGCTGCTGGAGAACTGTGGCTTTATCAAGCTTTTCGGCAAGCTCCTCTGTGAGCTTGCCCTGTTTATCGATAAGTTCGCGAATCTCTTCCCTGCGCTTTTCTAAGTTGCGCAGGTATTCTAAGCGCTCAGAGATCCCCCGCAAGGCAACCTCATCTAGTTGTCCTGTGGCTTCCTTGCGGTAGCGGGCGATGAAGGGGATGGTGTTGCCATCGTCCAGCAGAGCGATAGCTGCCAATACGCCCTGGGGTGAGAGTTTCAGCTCCTGGGCTATTTGATCTCCTATGTTCATTGCATTCAACCTCCAGTTTCTATTTTAATCCTTCCCGCTGATTTGCACAAGGGGAGAACGCTGTTGCTTCAAAGAGAGCTAGGAATTTGTGAATTTTTTTCTTTTGGTTGCCTTTCGGCAGCAGGAGGTATATAATGAAATTACAATTTCACAAACCTTCGGGGCAGGTGCGAGGGGCAACCCTCAATTCCGACCGGTTGTAATGCTCCCTTTGAGGAGACGAGCCAATCAGCCTCAACAATTGATTTCGGTGAGATTCCGAAGCCGTCAGTAATAGTCTGGATGAGCGAAGGTGAAAAGCGCATAGCAATGCGTTTATTTCCTTATGGAAAAATGCCCCCCTTTATTTTTGGGGGCTTTTTT
>DIQB01000039.1:0-3985 GCA_002427165.1 Firmicutes bacterium UBA5473 | reverse complement strand
TTTAAAGAGAGGAATGATAAAAATGGTTAAGAACAAACTCGCTATGGCGGAAAGTTTCAAAGGTGGCGTGATCATGGACGTAACCACAGCGGAGCAGGCTCGGATCGCAGAGGCTGCCGGCGCTGTGGCAGTAATGGCTCTGGAGAGAGTTCCTGCAGACATCCGCAAAGAGGGCGGGGTGGCCCGGATGTCTCCCGCTGAGGTGATCGAAAGCATCAAAGAGGCTGTCACTATTCCTGTAATGGGAAAGGTTAGGATCGGGCATTTTGTGGAGGCTCAGATTTTAGAGGCTTTAGGTGTGGATTTTGTAGATGAAAGTGAAGTGCTCACACCTGCAGATGATATGTATCATATTGCTAAAAGCTCTTTTAAGATCCCCTTTGTTTGCGGTGCTAGGAACCTGGGGGAGGCGCTGAGACGAATAGCTGAGGGCGCTGCCATGATTCGTACTAAAGGTGAGGCTGGCACTGGAGATATTGTGGAGGCAGTGCGGCACCTGCGCACTATCACCGAGGAAATTAAAAAACTAGCAGCAGCCCCCAAGGAAGCCCGGGTTACATACGCTAAAGAACTTGGTGCCCCCTTGGAATTAGTTACCCAGGTAGCTGAAAGCGGCAAGCTTCCAGTTGTGAATTTTGCAGCAGGGGGTGTTGCCACACCTGCAGATGCAGCTTTGCTTATGCAGCTGGGAGCTGAGGGTGTGTTTGTGGGATCTGGCATCTTCAAGTCTGAGAATCCAGTTAAGATGGCCCGGGCAATAGTGGAGGCCACAGCCAACTGGCAGGATCCAGTTGCTTTAGCGAAGCTAATGCGGGGTGTGGGCAGTGGGATGCGCGGTATGGATACAGCAGCCATGAGTGATGATGAAAAACTGCAATATCGCGGCTAAGGAAACTTTAGGGAAAAAGGCTCCCTTGCTTGGGGATAGGATCAGGCGGCTCTATTTTCAAGATCTTCTGTAGAGCCTGGGCATTTTCTGCAGCCTGTCCCCCATGGCAATTGTTGAAAAAGATGAAGGTGTGCTGGGCCGCCTTCATCTTTTCTATTTTGGGAACCCATTCTAATAGCTCCTCTAGGGTGTAGAGGTAGTCGTATCGCGCAGAGGAGTTTTTGCTCTGCCACCATTTTTCTCGGTTTCTGCCATGGAACCGCAGATAGGCAATATTGCCAGTAACCTTAGCTATAGGTGGCATTAGTCCTGGTAGCTGGGGCTCATCCACTGCGCAGAGGCCGAGCTTATTTGCGATCAGAAACTCTTCGACCTGTGGCTTGAGCCAGCTTTGGTGCCTGAATTCCACAACTTGTGGTACCCTCGGTAAAGCTGCGGACAGCTCCGCCAAATAAGCCAGGTTTTTCTGAGAGTATTTAAATTTCCAGGGAAACTGAAAAAGCACACAGCCCAGCTTTCCCGAATCCACCAGAGGTGCAATTCCCTCCTGGAATTGGAGGGATGCTTTTTTTAGATCTCCTATTTCGTGGGTGAGGCTGCGATGAGCTTTGATTGTGAAGAGAAAATTTTTTGGTACCTGCTTTGCCAAAGCTGCCATCTTGTGGGCTGTGGGCATAGCATAGTAGCTGAAGTTCAGCTCCACTGCTTCAAAGAAGCGGCTGTAGTAGGGGAGCATGTCTCCCTGTCTGATTTGGGAGGGGTAGAAGGAACCCTTCCAGTCTGGGAAGCTGAAGCCAGATGTTCCCAGTAGAATCATATCTTCACCTCCGGGAGTTCATCCCAGCGCGTGGTATAGCGCCGGGAGAGATAATCCCGGCGCAATTGCCATCTTTGGTTTATCCCCTGGGCACCATAGTGGATGGTGTCTCGGCCCCATCTGGCATTGATCCCGTCCATGAGCTGAGTCAGTTTGCGGTTCTGTTGCCAGGGCTCCGGGGGGATAAAGAGACTAAGCTGAGGATTGCTCTCTGGCCTGATTTCATTTAAGACTACTCCTGCCTTTTTATAGATATAACCTGATTTGTAGATGCTCTCCAGGAGCTTTGTGGCATACGAGATAAGCTCACGAGTATTGGCTGTGGCCATGGGCAGGCAGAGGCTTGCTGCGTTTGCATACTGGCTATGGTGTTCTTGGTAGGGGTTTGTGCTAACGAAGACAGTAAGGTAGCCAGCGATGCTGCCTTGGGCTCGTAGTTTCTCTCCTGCTCTAGCAGCGTAGGAGGCTACAGCCTCTCGCAGCTCCCCTAGCTCAGTTACAGGCTGGCCAAAGGAGCGGGAGGAGACGATACCTTTTCTTGGCGGTGGAATTTCTTCTAGAGGGAAGCAGGGGATACCCCGCAGCTCCCTGACTGTTCTCAGCCCCATGATGGTAAGTTGTTTTTTGACCCACCTATCCGGTGCGTCCCGGAGTTGTTTTGCATTATGGATCCCATAGCGTTTTAGGCGGGCTGTGTATTGGGAGCCGATGCCCCAAATATCTGCCACAGCAAAGTTTGTTAAAATCTCATCTATTTGGGGATGGGCAACGAGGCTACAGATGCCAGATTTGCCTTTGGCGATTTTAGCTGCAATTTTGGCCAATGTTTTGCTGGTGCCGATCCCTACTGTGACTGGGATCCCAGTCCATCTCTCTACAGTTTGTTTGATGTTCTGACCATAATGAACTAGTGCTTCTCCTTCCAGCCCTGCAATGGAGAGGAAGGCTTCGTCTATAGAGTAGATCTCAAGCTGGGGTGTGAACTGTTCGAGAATATTCATCACCCGCCCTGACATGTCTGCATAGAGGGTATAGTTAGAGGAGAAGACATTGATTTGGTGTTTTTTCACGAGATCCTCACATTTGAACAGGGGTGTGCCTCGCAGGATGCCTAGCTCTTTTACTTCATTGGATCTGGCAACAACACAACCGTCATTGTTGCTGAGGACAATTGTTGGTTTGCCCTCAAGGGCAGGATTGAAGACGCGCTCGCAGGAGACATAGAAGTTGTTGCAGTCAACTAACATAAAGCAGTTCATAGTTTATTCCACCCGATGGATCACATATGTGACAATGCCCCAGATTCTGAGGGACTGCTCTGGGTTGATTTCTATGGGATTGAACTCGGGATTTTCTGCTGCCAAGTAAAGCTTTTCTCCAATTCTCTGGATTCGCTTCACAGTGAGCTCCCCGTCGATGGCTGCAATTACAACTTTGCCCTGGCAGGGCTCCAGTGCTCGATCTACGATCAGGATATCGCCTGAGTTGATCCCGGCCTGGATCATGGATTCCCCTTTGACCCTCACAAAGAAGGTGGCAGAGGGGTGTTCGATCAGGAACTCATTTAGATCTAATTTTTTATCAAGATAATCATCGCCTGGCGAGGGGAATCCTGCCGGGACTGAGGTTAGGGCGATGGGCAAAGGCATCTTTGTGCGCTGCTGAAAGCTATAGATTTCAGTGACTGTGAGTTTCATTTTTTTCTGTTTCACCTCACCTTTAGGATAGCATAGTTTCAGTGGCAAAGAAAGTAGCCTCTACTGAATTACCAGCTTTTTTATAATGTCCCCTAGCCGCTTTTAAGTTGTCAGTGGGCAGCCGAGGGTATGATATAATAATACCAGCTAGTTATTTGCAAAGATTGAGAAGTTTTGCATTGGGGACTTGCTTTCTGTATGCTAAAGGGGTTAATATGTATATTGGAGTCGACTGGAGTCTAGTAGAGTTGGATCTGGCTTCAGTTATTGGAAGGAGAAAGAAATGAGTATGGCGGAAAAGGATTATTGGAATATAATGGAAAAGTTCGTTGAAGAGGCTATAGACGAGTGCTTTGAAAAGGAGCCTAGTCTTTGCAGATGTCCTCAGTGTCGCGGTGATATTGCAGCTCTTGCTTTGAATCAATTGAAACCTATTTATGTTTCCACAGCTGAGGGAGAGGTTTATTCCCGTTTGCAAGAATTAGATTGGCAGAATCGTTGCAATCTGCTTTTTGCTGTTCATGGGGCGATTAAAAAGGTGGCTAGCTCCCCACGTCATAAGGATTCCTAGGCTCCCATCAC
>DIQB01000097.1:16914-17096 GCA_002427165.1 Firmicutes bacterium UBA5473 | reverse complement strand
TGCTGGACAGCCTGACTACCCAAAAGTTTCCATTCGCAACGCCTACCGTTACGAAGCTTGGCGATGTGTTTCATCATGCGGTACTTGTCAATATAGCCACCGTACACGCGATAGTAGCGCCGCTGCAGAGCCGTGATATGGTTCCAGATGATCCCGGCAATATCGATCTGTTGCACCAATTT
>DIQB01000097.1:12657-16616 GCA_002427165.1 Firmicutes bacterium UBA5473 | reverse complement strand
ACAGACTCACAATAATAGCTTCGTGTCCAGAGAGTCGGAAGGCGACTTTTAAGATGCGAAAACTCTTGACGGAGGTTGAGCTGTTGAACGATAAAGTGTGGAGCTAAGGTTGGTGGAGATTTGACAAATAAGTGGATACCGTTCCCGCAAGACCTTACGCCGGTACTTCTGGCATCAGATTAAGTGATAACCAATGTTACTATCCTGCTTTGTTGCTCCTAGGCCCATCTATTAGTACTCACCTACATTATACCTGACAGACGTATGTTGTCAATCAATTATAGGCAATTCATCCCATGGCTAAAGCACATGGGCTTTCTTGCCAAATCAGATCGTAAACTGGCTGGAGGGCATTAGTTCTTCTACAGGAAGCTGCCTGGCAACCATAGTCTCACCGTTCTTTTATTAAATAATTTGCAGGGCGTCAATCTCTAATATAATTATAGCATATTTTCTGGTTTCTAACACAACTCCGCGGATTTCTTAAGCCAAGCTGCTTGAAAAAGCAAATACACCCAAGTGTTTAGGCAATATCTATCCACATTGGCTATTTGGGGAAAGCATAACGAAGACCTTTATAAAGTAAGAGAGTAGGCTACGCGCCTACTCTCTTACTGTTCCATCTGTTTTGCTAGAAATCCGGCTGCTGTTTCAGCAAGTTTCAGTTCCAAGTCTCCCATCTTCGTACCAGGCTCTTTAGAGTAGAAGATCACAGCCCCGATTGGATCCCCTTCGGCGATGATGGGCGCGATCACCTGGGCGGAGAATTTGGCATCATCATCGTCATCCTTCCCAGGTTCATGGCTCAAAATCGTCTGTCTCTCTTCCATAGCCCGTTCCATAGCCTGAGAGATGGGCTTGTCTAGAAACTCCTTTTTAGGAGCCCCAGCAACTGCGATGATGGTATCACGATCCGAGATGCAAGCGATGTGGTCTGTTGCTTCATAGAGGGAATCTGCATACTCCTTGGCAAAATCCCCTAACTCGCCTATGGGAGAATATTTCTTGAGGATAACCTCCCCATCTCGATCCACAAAGATCTCTAGTGGATCGCCCTCTCGGATCCGCAGTGTGCGCCGAATCTCTTTAGGAATTACTACCCTACCTAGATCATCAATCCTGCGAACAATTCCAGTGGCCTTCAAAAATTGCCCTCCTTTCGGCACCCGTTATACGGCTATTGATAGTATTAATTTTCCGGCCCCAGATTATTCATCTTTTACCTTTTCTCCCGCAATCTCACCTAAAATATTCTCCAGCTGCCCTAGAAGGGCTGTGAGAGGGGTTCTGCCTTTGCGCACTTTCAGCTGGGGGGTTGAACCTGCCACAAGACTCACAGGATAGCGACGTTTCTGCACTAGTTCCACAAGCTTTCCAGGATCAATCTTGGCCTCTTGGTGAAAACGTACCACAAGGTGATATTGATCAGAGGTGATGCCCTCAATCCCGATCTTCTTAGCCAAAGCCTTGATCCGTGCTACTTTCAGGAGATTAACCACACTTTCCGGCCACTCGCCATAGCGGTCTAGGAGCTCATCTGCCAGCTCATCAACCTCAGAGGCCTCTCGCATAGCTGCAAGGCGTTTGTAGATAGAGAGCTTCTGCTTAGAATCTGGCACATAATCATCAGCGATATATGCTTCCAGATCTAGCTCGATCACAGGCTCGGGCTCCAGCTCCACCTTCTGGCCGCGAAGTTGGGCGACGGCCTCCTCTAGCATCTTGCAATAAAGCTCAAAACCGATGGTGCTGATAAAGCCATGCTGCTCGGGACCTAGGATATTGCCTGCACCCCTAATCTCAAGATCCCGCATAGCAATTTTGAAGCCAGAGCCCAGTTCTGTAAATTCTCTGATGGCAACCAGCCTTTTTTCTGCCTCCTCACTTAAGGCCTTATCCTTCTGATACGTGAAATAGGCATAGGCGATGCGGCTGGATCTGCCTACCCTGCCCCGGAGCTGATAGAGCTGGGCCAAACCAAAGCGATCTGCATCGTGGACAATCAGGGTATTCACATTGGGGATATCTAGGCCTGTTTCGATGATGGTGGTGCAAAGGAGAATATCTGCCTCCCCTTCTAAAAACCCCATCATTACCTCTTCCAGTTCTCCTTCTGGCATCTGGCCGTGGGCGATGGAGATCCTCGCCTCAGGCACAAGTCCCTGAAGATAGGCAGCCATGGAGGAGATGGCATGGACTTTGTTGTAGACAAAAAACACCTGTCCACCTCGGCCCAGCTCCCGCCCAATTGCCTCTCGGATCACCTGAGGGTGGAATTCAATCACATAGGTACGCACAGGATATCGATCTTCGGGCGGAGTTTCGATGACACTCATGTCTCGCACGCCGACCATGGCCATATGGAGGGTTCTAGGAATGGGGGTGGCTGTCATGGTGAGGACATCCACAGTGCTGCGCATTTCCTTGAGGGCCTCTTTTTGACCTACACCAAACCTCTGCTCCTCATCGATGACCATCAAACCTAAATCGCGAAATTCAACATCTTTCCCCAATAGCCTGTGGGTACCAATTACAATATCAACCTGTCCACCGCGGAGCTCCCGAAGTACCTTTTTCTGCTCTCGGGCAGTTTGGAAACGGCTCAAAGCTGCTACCTTCACAGGATAGCCGGCAAAACGCTCCCGAAAGGTGTTGTAGTGTTGTTGGGCCAAGATCGTGGTTGGCACTAACACTGCAACCTGTTTCCCCTCCATCACGGATTTAAAAGCACCCCTGAGGGCGACTTCAGTTTTGCCATAGCCCACATCGCCACAGAGGAGCCGATCCATGGGTCTAGTTTTTTCCATATCTTTTTTAATATCTTCAATGGCCCGTAGCTGATCTGGTGTCTCCTCATAGGGGAACGCTTCCTCAAAGTCCTTTTGCCAAACAGTATCTGGGCTGAAAGCGTGACCGCGGATGGACTCTCGCTGGGCATAAAGCTCCAAAAGGTCGATGGCCATTTTTTGCACGCTATCGCGCACCTTGCTTTTGGCGCGGTTCCAGTCTGTGCCGTTGAGTTTATTTAACTTTGGGGCCGCCTCCTCTACCCCAACGTATTTTTGCAAAAGGCCGATCTGATCCACCGGCACATAAAGCCGATCTTCGCCTAGGTATTTGATCAAAAGATAGTCCTTGTGCTTGCCATCGATCTTGAGGGTTTCCACTCCCCGATACTGACCTATGCCATGGTTCACATGGACAACATAGTCCCCAATTTGTAGATCCTGAAAGCTGGCGATCTCGATCCCTTTTTCTCGGATTCGCACTCGCCTTTTTTTTCGTTCCCTACCAAAAAGCTCATTTTCCGTAAGCACAACCAGTTTTGCTGTGGGAAGTTCCCAACCTGCCTCCAGGCTCCCTACCGTTGCTACAGGCACCGATGCAGGCGGTGGGTCCAAAAGCTCTGGCTCTACAACTGTGGGCAGCTCAAATTCAGCAAGTCCGTCAGCCAGCCTTCTGGCACGCTCTATGTCACCTACCACAAACAGAATCCGATATTTATCCTGCTGCCACTCCCCAATTGAGCGTGCTAGCTCCTCGAGCTTGCCATGATATTGTTCTTGGGACCTACTTCCCAAAACCGAGGTCTTTCCCAGCCGCATACCGCTCATCCGTTTCCCCAGAAGGGAAAAATAAAGAAGCTGGAATTCTTTGAGGCTTTTGAAAAGCTCTTCCCAGCTGAGGAAAAACTCCCGCTCCAAGGGCAGGGTGAGACCTTTGGCTAATTTGCTGGTATATTGTTCAGAAAACTCGTATTCAAAAGCAAGAAGCCCCTCGCGGATCCGATTGGGCTCATCTAAGACCACGAGCCTGCCCTGAAAATAGGACAAAAAGTCGGTCAAAGGCACAATGGCAGGAGCATAGAGAGCGATCCCTGGAAAATAGCTACCGCCCCTGAGTTTTTCCAGATGCTCCTCTGTGCGCTCGCGGAGGAGCTCTTTGGCATCCCGATCTAG
>DIQB01000097.1:4197-12609 GCA_002427165.1 Firmicutes bacterium UBA5473 | reverse complement strand
CCTGAGTTTTTCCAGATGCTCCTCTGTGCGCTCGCGGAGGAGCTCTTTGGCATCCCGATCTAGCCCCCGCACCTTCTTTGCTGACTCCTCAATCGCCTGGAGCTTCTCGGAAGATAGCTCTCTGGGATAGGGCAGTTCCCAGGCAGGGCAGATCTCTACCTCCCTGAGGTTCTGCCGTGAGCGCTGAGAGTTGGGATCGAACTCACGCAGAGAATCCAGTTCCGTGTCGAAGAGCTCCAGACGCAAGGGGTATTCTTTGTCTGGGGGGAAGATATCCATAATGCCCCCTCTGACGCTGAACTGGCCCCTGCCCTCAACTAGATCTACTCGCAGGTAACCTGATGAAATTAGGTGACCTGCAAGGTCATCTAGATCCAGCTCTTGACCAATCTTAAAAGTTAGATAATATTGCTTCAGTTCCTGGGGAGACAGCACCCTCTCCACTATCGCCCTGCCAGGGGCAACGATGATTGCTGGCTCACTCGCCATCATCGCCCTGAGGGCAGAGAGCCTTTTGCCCACAAGATCCCAGTTAGGTCGCACCTGCTCGTGGGGCAAAAGTTCCTCTGTAGGGTAGAGGAAGATTCTCCCCTCTCCCAAAATGCTTTCTAGATCCTCAACTAGCCGCACAGCCTGCAGAGGGCTATGGGTGATCAGGAGGGTGTGCTCAGGCTTCTCCTGAAACATAGCCGCGAGAAAAGCGGTTTTCATAGAAGCACCGATCCCACTTACAAGCTGCTCTCGCACCCCTTCTCTGTGGGAAGCAAACACCTCCTGAAAATCTGTAAGTTGTCTGATAATTGGCAATAAGCCTGTGAGTCCCATCCACTAGCTTCCTCTCTGCAATTGCAATCGATAGATAAAAAAGTTCCACAACCAGTGTAAAATCAAGGCAGCCCCTAAGGCAGCAATTCTCCCCCGGGCCGAGGCCCAAAGGGCAGCGAGGCCAAAGCAGGTGTGGGTTAGAAGAGCGGCCATGGCAGCTGGGGCCTTTTTGCGCGAAAGCTCCCAGAGGGCTTCAGCTAGACCAAAGCCCAAGTGAAGCGAAAAGATTGGCACAGCAAAAGACCAGGCAGCCAAAGCCTTGGCCCCCTCCTCAATAGGTGGGATGGCCAACAGTACGCTGCCTGGGGAAAGCTTCTCTAGGGGTGCCCAGAGGAGATACGTGATAAAAATAGCAAACAGTATCGCTAGAATTTGCACTTAGTCCTCTTTATCCCAGCGGTTGAATTGGGTCATGGCCTGCTCCATTCCCTGATCCAGCCACGCCTGTGCAGCCTCGGCTGCCCGGCTGATCCCGTCTCGCAAAGCCGGAACATCATCCCGCTGGATTGGTGCTAAGACCCAATCCCGGGGTAGCATCACTCCCGGAGCTGGTCTGCCGATGCCGATCCGCAGGCGAGGAAATTCCTCTGTGCCAAGGCAGGAGATGATGGATGCCAGGCCCCTGTGGCCGCCAGAACTTCCCCGGGGCCGCAGCCGGATCCGGCCTGGAGGAAGATCCAAGTCGTCGTAGATCACAAGCAGCTTGCCAGGGGAAATTCCCTCCCGCCTGATTAGGGATGCCACGGCAAAGCCACTGTTATTCATAAAGGTGAGGGGTTTGAGCAAAAAGATCCTGTTCTGTTGAGCAATTTGGGCCTGTTCCTTGGTTCTCCAGCTAAGAGACCAGCTTTTGGCTAGCTCATCTACTGCCCAAAAGCCCATGTTATGCCTGGTGAGCTCATACCCGCTGCCAGGATTTCCCAAGCCCACAATTAAGTGTTTGTCCATATGTGCAAATAGAAAGAAAATGCGTAGCCAAGCTACGCATCTCCTTATGCTTCTTCCTCCTCGCTTGCTTCCTCGCCGGTTTCCTCAGTTTCGTCAACGTCCTCTTCCTCAGGCTCCTCTTCCTTAGATGGGAGCACGATGGTGACCACAGTCTCCTCTGCAGGAGTGATGATCTCGATCCCCTCGTCTGCAACTAGCTCCCCAACTGAGAGGCTCTGACCAATTGTCAGGCTTGAGATCTCAGCTACGATCTGATCAGGAATCAGGGTAGGCAGACACTCCACATCAACCTCTCGGAGTAGCTGCTGAACGATGCCTTCATCTTTGACTCTGTTCTCTTCACCTGTGAGGATCAGGGGAACTGTTACTGTGAGCTTCTCTGTGAGGCTAACCTCATGTAGGTCCACATGCTGCACATCTTTGTAAAGGTGATCATACTGAACATCCTTTAGCAGCACTGCTCGCTCTCCATTACCTTGGATCTTAAGCTTCATTAACTTTGTGCTCTCTGCATCTGCTAACCTTTGCAGCTCACGGGCAGAGAGAGTAAGCTTCATGCTTTCGGTGTCCTTTCCATAAAGAACAGCCGGGATCTTGCCTTCCTTCCGTAATCTTCTATTTTCACCTTTGCCAGCCTTCTGCCTGATTTCGGCAGTGATGACCTGTTCCAATTATTACACCTCCAAAAATCTTGGGCTCTCACATTTCGTCACGATAACGAAGAATCAATCTTTCAGATAAAGAGCTCACTGATGGAACGCTCTTCAACTACGCGGCTGATGGCCTCTGCCATCAGAGACGCTATGGAGAGAACCTTTATCTTATCTAATTTTTTGTCCCCCAGCGGAATGCTGTCGGTGACGATGATCTCGCTAAGATCGGAGTTTGCAAGCCGCTCCATAGCAGGCCCGCTCAATACCGGGTGACTGCAACAGGCGATTACATCTCGAGCTCCCTCTGCAACTAAAGCTGAGGCAGCCTGTACGATTGTGCCTGCTGTGTCAATGATATCATCCACCAAGATTGCGGTTTTGCCCTCTACTTCGCCGATGATATGCATTACTTCCGAAACGTTGGCATCGGGTCTGCGCTTGTCGATAATGGCAAGCTTAGCCCCTAGACGCTCTGCCAAATCTCTTGCTCTGGTTACTCCCCCCACATCAGGGGAGACCACAATGACGTCGCCTAGGTTTTTGTTTTTGATGTAGCGTGCCAAAATAGGTAATGCTTTTAGGTTGTCCACGGGGATGTCAAAAAATCCCTGAATTTGGCCTGCATGCAGGTCCATGGTGAGAACTCTGTCTGCACCTGCAGCTGTGATCAGATTGGCCAATAACTTGGCTGTGATCGGATCGCGTGGTTGGGTCTTTCTGTCCTGACGAGCATAGCCATAATAGGGAACTACAGCTGTGATATGTTTGGCTGAAGCTCTTCTCAGTGCATCGATAACGATCAAAAGCTCCATCAGGTTGGTGTTGGCGGGTGCACAGATGGGTTGGATGATAAAGGTCTCTGCGCCCCTTACGGTTTCAAAGATACGAACACGAATTTCCCCATCACTAAAATGGGTGATCTGTGATTCGCCGAGGGGTAGCCCTAGTTCTGCGGCAATATCCTCAGCTAGCTTTGGGTTTGCATTCCCGCAAAAGATCATTTTTTTACGCCGTTCCTGGCAAGACATGTAAAATAGCTCCTCCCTTTGGGATCTCCCTATCTCTTATTCGCCCTGGTTAATAATTTTCCTGCCTAATGATCTTTTTTTTGCAGGTTAACCTGTCTGGCCCTGCCTAGAGCCAGGTTTTCAGCTGGTACATCATCAGTTAAAGTGGAGCCTGCACCGACCAATGCCCCCTTGCCAATCTTGATGGGTGCCACAAGATTGGAATTGCTGCCGATGAACGCTCCATCCCCAATCACTGTCTGATGCTTGTTTTGGCCATCGTAGTTACAGGTAATGGTGCCGGCACCGATATTTACTCCAGCGCCAATCTGAGCATCGCCTATGTAGCTGAGGTGCGGCACTTTGCTTCCTTCCCCAACATGTGACTTTTTAATTTCTACAAAATCTCCTACCTTGGCACCACGCCCAACTTCAGTGCCAGGCCTCAGGTATGCAAAGGGCCCGATCTGCACCTCTTCTGCCAAGACGCTCTCTAGCACCACGCTGTATTGGCAGTGGCTACCATCGCCTAGGGTGCTATCGACAATCCGGGTATTGGGTCCTATTGAGCAGTCCTCGCCGATCACTGTCTCCCCTTCTAAGAAGGTGAAGGGCAAAAGCACAGTGTCTCGCCCCACCCGGACAGTTGGAGCCACAAAGGTGCTACCCGGATCCACCACAGTAACGCCACTGTCCATTAGCTCAAGGAGCGTACGCTCCCGCGAGATAGCCTCAAGTTCCGCCAGTTGTCTGCGGCTGTTAACCCCCAGGATCTGGGTTGGGTCATCTGTAGTGTAAATGGCAAGATGCTGCCCCTCTTGGGCTAAGATATCCACAATGTCGGTGAGATAATACTCCCCCTGGCTGTTATCATTCCCTACCTTCGAAAGAGCCCCAAGGAGCATCTCAGGTGGTAGGCAATAGACACCAGCGTTAATCTCCCGTACCTTTCGCTCCTGGGTATCTGCGTCCCGCTCCTCCACGATTTTGGCCAAAAGTCCGTCCTGGTTGCGAATCATGCGACCGTAGCCTGTGGGGTTCTCTACCTGGGCAGCCAAAACTACGCCTCTAGCCTCTTTCTGCGCCAGCTGAAGCATCGCTGTGAGGGTCTGGGCTCTAATGAGGGGTGCGTCGCCACAGAGGATGAATACGTAGCCTTGGGCTGAGCTTAAAAAGTCTTTGGCCATCATCACAGCATGGGCTGTGCCCAACTGCTCTGATTGAGTAAACCAATTTGTTTCCTTTGGAAACTGGGCCTCTACCTGTTCTTTGCCATGGCCTACAATCACGGCCCGTTGCCTAATTCCTGCTTCGTCTAAAGTATGTAGTACGTGCCCGAGGAGTGGTTTGCCGCCTAGGCGATGGAGAACCTTCGGTAGTTTAGATCTCATTCGCGTGCCCATGCCAGCTGCGAGAATTACTGCTCGAACCTCTGCTTTGTCCATCGGCTGATCTCCCCTTACTGATTAATCACCAAAAGCCGCCCCAAAGGCGGCTTGTATTTACTTTTTTGGTGGAGGCGGCGGGGAACTGCCCCCCGCGTCCGAAAAGGTGACAATAAAAGGCCCTACGAGCGTAGCCTCTGCTTTAATTTTCGCCTGTGTCCCTCCCAGAGGCGGGATGGCCCCAGGCTAGTTACCTTTAGATTTCCCCGCTTCTCCTGGCAACTAGGAAATTTGGGTAGCTTGTATAGTTGACGTCCAGCTCTTCCCTACAAGCGAGGAAGGATGGACGGGCTGTCTTTATTTAAGCAGCCAGTGCGTAGCTGTTATCAGCGTCTATTTGGTTCCACCGTTTAACGAGACCAGGTGGGATCTCGGCTCGCTCCTTTTACCCTCACTCTCCCCGTCGAAACTAGCTCGCCCCCATGTTAAAAATCTCTCTCGCCCCGGGCTAAGCGCCTTTGCATATCTCGTTTGGCAATGTCCTCTCGTTTGTCATAGAGCTTTTTGCCCTGAGCTAATGCCAATGCTACCTTTGCCCGACCCCTTTCATTGAAATAAAGTTCAAGGGGAATTAGAGTTAGACTATCCACTAGTTTGCTCTTGAGACGAATGATCTCAGCTCTGTTCAATAGCAGTTTCCGAGGACGCACCGGATCGTGATTGTAGCGGTTTCCCTTATCATATGGGCTCACATGCATATTGTAGAGGAAGACTTCGCCACCTTCGATCCTGGCAAAACTTTCTTTGAGATTAACTTTTCCCAAACGCAACGATTTTACTTCGGTTCCCTTCAGTACCAGCCCCGCCTCAATAGTCTCTCGCACATGGAAATTATAGCGGGCCTGCCGGTTCTGTGCTATTCTTTTTCTCTCTCCCACAGGCATCACCCCGCCTTACAATCTAATTATACCATCCCCAAGGCCCCTGTCAAGGGAAAGGAGCCTCCCCTTGAGGGCAATAACGTGCAAAATTAGCTCCAAAGTTTCCTCTTATAGTATGGAAAACTATAATTTTTCATCCGAAACAGCTTTGGATAATCAACTGCTCCAAAAACTATGTGATATACATAAATCACTTTGCCGATAATTCGGTAGAAACAAAGGTTCTCACCACAGATAAGCCTCAAGATGCTCCAAAGCATCATAGATTGTATCGGTGATTTCTTATAGAAGCAGTACCTACAAGCTCCATGTGGATTTTTAGAGTCTCCTCAAGCTCGCGCTGGGCAGACGCCAGAATTTGGAGTTTGTATTTATCCACGGCTGCAATTCTTCTTTTAACCGTTTGCAAGAACCGGGGATACTGTAGATCGGCTCACCTGAAAGATAGGAATGATCCACTACATCTAGCTTTGCCTTCCTTCCAAAAAGCGCAAAAGAAAACTAAGATATTATCTCCAAACCAAGATTAGACAAAATTGTAGAAGACCTTCAGAAATTCCGTTGCGAAATGCAAACTATTGAGGCCAAAGCAGCCCACGAGGGCTGCTCCACAAAACTATATGACACCTTATCTAGCTTTTCTAATCAGGATGGCGGTGGTGTCATCATCTTTGGTGTAGATGAAAATAAGGACTTTGAGGTTGTAGGAGTCTACAATGCCCAGGATTTAATGCAACGGGTAGCGGAACAATGCAAACAAATGCAGCCTCAAATTCGTCCTCTTTTTACCGTTTGTGATTTAGGAGGGAGGGTGGTGATTTCCGCTGAAATTCCCGGCCTTGATATAGCGGATAGACCCGCCTATTACAAAGGTGTTGGCAGACTGAAAGGATCATTTGTTCGAGTGGGTAATGCCGATGAGCCACTAAGCGATTATGAAATCTACAGTTTCGATGCTTACAAAAGACAACTTCGCGATGATCTCCGCATTGTAGAGGGTACAGATAGTTCGCATTTAGAACCTTCTCTTTTGGAAAAATATCTAGTTGCTGTTAGGGAAAATAAGCCAAACTTAGCAAAACTAGACAATTGTGAGATCCTAGAGCTAATGGGTATACTCAAAAGGGGCACCCCAACTTTGGCAGGGATACTGCTTTTCTCTAAATATCCACAGGCCTTCTTCCCGCAGCTTTGTATCACCGCTGTGGTTGTGCCTGGGACCCAAATTGGACAAACAGGTATGGATGGCGAGCGGTTTTTGGCAAATAAGCGGATCGAGGGGACTATTGACCAAATGCTTGATGAGGTGATGCTCTTTGTTGGGCGCAACATACGTATCAAAACCATTATCGATGATTTTGGCAAACGTCAAGACAGGGCTGAGTATCCACCAAAAGCCATCAGAGAGGCCATTATCAATGCACTGATGCATAGGGACTATAGCATTTACACAGAAGGTACACCTGTACAAATTATAATGTATAATGACCGGCTAGAAATTATCAACCCGGGCAGCTTATATGGCAAGCTTACAATTGATAAGCTTGGCAAAATTCATGGTGATACACGAAACAGAACCATCGCCACCAGCCTTGAAATCTTAAAATTAGCAGAGAACCGTTACTCTGGAATCCCAACTATTCGCCAGGAGCTGGAAAACTACAATCTACCTGCCCCTATTTTTGAAAATAGGCGCGGTTCCTTCGTGGTAACCTTTACCAATGACAGCGAGTTCGTCTGGGGCAATATAATAGCAAAAGACTGTGACCCCAATACAAAGTTATTGCGCTTTTGTAAGCTGCCTCGTACACGTGCCGAAATTGCGAGCTTTTTGGGATTAACCCAATACTATGCCATAAAAACTGTGGTTACGCCTCTACTGGAGGAGGGAAAACTTCTCCCCACGATCCCAGATAAGCCGAAAAGTAGATACCAAAAGTATGTAACAGCACCCTATTTTCAATAGAACCCAATACGCTCCTACTAAGATATGGGAGCGTATTGGGTTCCATCTAAAGTTAAATTTGAGAAGCCTAATCAATCCACCCTACCTTTCTACTCCAGCGATGCATTTCCTCCATCCTCTTTGCCCAATCACAGGGGGGCTTCTCTCCCTCTTTTGCAGCCTTCTGGCGCATAAGCTCAATCTGCGCCTCTAGAGAAGGAAGCCCTATTTTCTCTCTGAGCTCATCCACCCTCGCGAGATCCTGAATCTGCCAGGGGCTCAAGTTCCCATCTTCGTCCCAATCAAATTGGGTGCCAAATTTTTGAGGTTGCCTTTGGAAAAAGCAGATTCGATCTTCGAGATAAGCTGGAGATTTTGCATCTATCTCTCCTCTTTGTGCTGCTTGCTGTAACAGGGGCAAACATTTTCGCAACAGATCCGGCCTGCCAATTGCATGCTGCAATATTAGCCAGGCAGCACGAGCTCCATCTACGCCCACCATGCTCTCTGTAGGCCAGCCTTTTGCCTGGATTATCTTCTCTAGCCTTTGTGCATGCTCATAATGGAGTTTTTCCAGCTCTTCATCGTAACCATCAAATAGCCTCTGCGAGTTCAATAATTCCTCACGTAACTTTTGATCTTGGGCTGCCATGGTAAGGAGTTGCTCCCGCAGCTCAAGCTCTATAGTATTTGAATTATTTTGTTTCA
>DIQB01000097.1:0-3946 GCA_002427165.1 Firmicutes bacterium UBA5473 | reverse complement strand
ACCACTTGGGAATAGTTAGGAGCTTTTTTACCGTTTTTTCAAAATGCTTCGCATACTCCCGGACATCAACAAAGGACTCAGAATCCAAGTCAACGTTCCCCTTAGGATAAACAACAGTTTTAAACATTTCTCCAAATTTATTTTATTTCCCAATACGTGCTTTGTCAATAAGTACCCTTGTTCCAAGCACCATTCCTGCAATTGGGCCGGACAAAGAGAGAAATCTACCGAAAAAAATTGACGTAGCTGTAGCAACCATTATGGTTCTCGATAAGTCTTTCCGAGGCGGCAGTACAGGTTCCTCCGTCTATGATGAGCGGGGACTTTTGATTTTGTAAATTTTTTAAAATGAATTGGACAATTGAGCTCGGTCATAATTATGGTATAATAAAGCCACGGAAAGGAACTGATAATTATGCCTCGGATCATCCCAATTCGCGACTTAAAAAATACAAGTAAAATATCTCAAATGTGCCATGAATCTAAAGAGCCTATTTTTGTTACAAAAAACGGCTATGGAGCTATGGTTATTATGAGTATGCAGATGTATGAAGAAACCATGTATCTGCTTGATGTGCGCAACAAACTTGATGCAGCCGAGAAGCAATTGACCGAAGGAAAAGTGTTGGATGTAGACACTTCCCTTAAAAATATAAGAAAAAAGTACAATGTATAAGCTAACAATAACAAAGCTTGCCCATGATGATTTGGACAGCATCGTTTCATATATTGCCGTCAGCAGCCAACCCAGTTGCTGCAGCGGGTTTTCTTGATGAAGTTGAAAAATGCTACGGCTATCTAAAAAACAATCCGATGATGTATTCCAAATGTACAAATGTACATTTACCGACGAGAATCCTCTCCATTTTAATGGAGAGATGAAAGTCGCAATACCTTGTAATGCTCATGAAGCAAGGCGCGATTGTGCCAGAAGTCTAAATTTAAAGTTGCTTTTCTGAAAGGCTTGGGGTATAATATTGCCAGTGGTTCTGAATTTTTACTAGAGGTTAGGAGGGAGCATTTTTGATCGCATTGGTTGTTTTTCAGTTTGTCATCTCCATCGCCGTGATCTTTATTGTCCTAGCACAGCCCAGTAAAGGTGAGGGCTTCGGCTCCATAGGCGGTGGCGGACAACTCTTCCACAACAAAGCAAAAGGTTGGGAGGCCGCCTTAGAAAAGCTCACCACGTACGCCGCAGTTCTTTTCATGGCTTCCTCAATCCTCTTGGTCTTGTTAACCAGATAAATAAGTAGCCACCTTGTAAAGGTGGCTACTTATTTTTATCGCAAATTGTGGCGAAGATTATAGTAGATAAATGTGTGGAGGGATCGATGTGATACAACCTAAAGGCCTTGGCAAAAATTTAAGTTTACAAAACAAGATCATGCTGCTGTTTGGATTAGGACTTATCATGGGCATCTTCCTTGGCACTCCCCTGATGGCGAAACTGGGCTTTAGAACCGGTTTTCTGGGGGTGTTAGGCAAGCTGATCATGATCGTAGGAGTTATATACATTATCAGACCCTTTGTGGGCAGCTATGTCTTGCGGCCTCTAGATAAATTCTCAGATCTCATGGCCAGGCTCGCCAACCAAGACCTCACAGGCAAAGTTGACGTACATACTGGCGATGAGGTGGAGTTACTTGCAGATCTAACCAACCAGATGGTAGAAAACCTACGCAATGTCCTAAAGGATAATCTCAGGGCAGCAGAGGAACTAATGAGCGCTGCCAGTGGCATGTCCATGTCTGCAACCCAGGCCAACGCTGCCACGCGTGAACTTGCCTCCACCATCGACGAAATCGCTGGAGCTACTGAAAAACAAGCAGAAAATGCCCAGCAAACCACAGACGTAGTAAGGCAGATGGCTGCCACAGCCCAGCAAGTTGCTGCAAGCGCACAAATGGCCGCCAATACCAGCTCCAGTGCCTCTGAGCGTGCCATGGTAGGCGGAGAGGCTTTGGGCCGCGTGATGGTATCGATGAACCAGATCCGAGAGACTGTTGAAAACTCTGCAAAAGTTGTTACAGACCTCGGCGCTAGCTCCCAGCAAATCGGAAAAATCGTAGATGTAATTCAGGGCATCGCCCGCACCACCAATCTTCTAGCCCTAAACGCCACCATCGAAGCTGCCCGGGCTGGAGAGCATGGCCGCGGTTTTGCTGTAGTTGCAGAGGAGGTTAGGAAACTAGCAGAACAATCCTCCGACTCTGCAGGGCAGATCGTCCATTTGATTGAAGAGATTCAACATAGCGCTCAAGACGCTGTTGTAGCCATGGAAATGGGTACCCAGGCAGTTGAGGAAGGAAATAACGTGGCCAAGGAAGCTGAGGCTGCCTTTACCCAAATCAATCAGGCTGTGGGCGAGACCGTCCACAAGGTTCAAGAGATTGCAGCTGCAGCCCAAGAGCAGGCCGCAGGCAGTGAAGAGCTGATGGGCGCCATTGAGACTGTGGCAGGAATCGCCAATCAAACAGCCGCAGGCACAGAAGAGATGGCTGCAGCTGTAGAAGAGCAAGCCTCAACAATTGAGCACCTGACTCGCTCCGCTGGGGATCTTGTGCGAATGGCAGAGGATCTCACGGCACTTGTGGGACGCTTTAAGGTAAAGGAGAACTTCCAGCGCTGCTGGCGGGTTAAAGACTGTAATGAGGTTAACTGCCCAGCCTATCAAAGCAGTGAGGAAAAGTGCTGGATGATTCCAGGCACTATCTGCGAAAATGGAGTACAGGGAACAGCTGCGGAAAAACGCGCTGGTTGCCAAAGCTGCAAGGTATTTAAGCTGAACAATGTCTTGGATGAGGAATGAGGAGGGAAACCTCCTCTTTTCTCTATGTACCATTAATCTTTAGAGGCTATTAATATAACTATCGCCAAAGGAGGTGCTAAAATGCTAAACATCCCTATAATCTTTGTGCTGGGAGCCTTTGGGGGCCTGTTGAATCATCTGTATTTCCACAACAATAACCTGCTCTTGCCGGCTGTGGAACAAGAAAACGGAAAGAAAGTACTCTGTCTTGGGTTTCTAGCCGAAATGGTCCTGGGGATCGGCGGCGCTTTGGTTGCAGCCTTTCTCCTTGTGGAGTCAGGGGAGCTCTTTCGTCAGGCTGCCATCGCTCTTTTGGGTGGTTTTGGTGGTGGGGGTCTTTTAGCTCAAAACGCTGCTAATTTAGAGCGACAGCGGGCTTTGGCCTTCCAAGAGATTGGAGAGGCTGCAGCTGGAGCTCTAGATAGACTCATGCCTCAAAAGCTTGCAGCTGAACCCTCAGAGCTATCGCAGCTCCTAGGGCAACTTCAAAAAGCTAGATCCAGGCAACAAATTTATCGACTGCGAGTAGAAGCCCTTTCTCTCCTCCAGGCTTGGGTGGAGAAATAGCCACAGGTTTGTGGGCATCTAGCTTAAACTCAAAACAGAGGGAGAACCACGTGGGTTCTCCCTCTGTTTGTTTAAAACCTGATCATTTTGTGGCTAACACCACTGTAACTTGAGACTGGGTTTGAGCGGCAGCCAGTCCCACCCTGCTCACTGTTGGGTTTACAACCGTACCCTGGGCTTGGGCCACCATCTCGCTTAAGGAAGGGGCACTGTAGGCGCTCCCCTGCCCTACGCGAGCCTGATTTAGAAGCATGCCATCTAGCTGCAGAACCGGTAGCCCTGCCTCCATCCGTTTTGCATTTAAAAGTGCAAAGAGGATCTGTTCATCTGAGGACAGGGGCTGGAGCCAAGCCTCAGTTGCCATGGTTGTGCCTGCGTAAAGACATAAAAGCAAAAAGATTAAGAGCAAATTGCGCATCTTTCTTCCCTCCTGGGAACCAACCTGTCTCCTCTATTTTAGCGCAAAAGTTGCTCTTAGCCAATGTTGTTCTCATGCGATATTTCAGCCCCTGGGGTTCTTGGAGCCTATGGGTGGGAAGAACTGAGACTCGTGGCAATAAACGGTCGTCT
>DIQB01000023.1:4997-5292 GCA_002427165.1 Firmicutes bacterium UBA5473 | reverse complement strand
AGTTCAATCAGATGCTCTTCGATCTTGTAGCCCTTCAGTTTCTGAAAAAAATTAGGGAGGTATTCGGACCAGGGCACCACAGGCACATCGTAATGGCCTTCCATCAGGTAACAGGGCTCATCTGTGAAGATGCCCGGGATCTCTTTGCCAAAGTGCACTCCTACCTCTTTGGCATAGCGCTCGTGGGTAGTTTGGAAGAAGAACTTCACAGCCTCGGGGTTCATTAGATCCACATAGCTGGCGCCATTGAACCAAAGGTTGCCCAGGGGAGCAATGCGTTTGGCTATGTATTTAT
>DIQB01000023.1:3327-4852 GCA_002427165.1 Firmicutes bacterium UBA5473 | reverse complement strand
ATGCGTTTGGCTATGTATTTATCCCGAGCTTCTGCCAGCACTGTGTCGTTATCTGTAAGTTCCTCTTTTTTCAATAGCACCAAGGCTCGGCTGCGGTAAGCTTCGGCTGCCTCGGGCACTTCACCACCAGCAAAGCCCGAAGGCCATTTATCTTCGTCGTAGAGCCAAGCTGCAGTGCCTGTGGCTTTGGCTTCCCCAATGCATGTTCGCACCAAATCCATCCACTGAGGTGAGAGATAGCCTGTCACCAATCCTACTCTGGCGTGCATAAAAAAACCGCCCCAGCCCCGCTCGGCCATCTCGCGAATCTGGCGGGCTAGTTCTTCGCTGTTCATGGCATCGTTCCAGCTCCAAAAAGGAGCTGGGCGCCAAGTTGCTTCGATCTTGTGCCAATCCATATACAAAATCCTCCTTGTTATATACTTTAGCAGTAATAAAATTGATGCGCTAGGGAATTAAAGGATCGCTGCGCTCTGGAAAAAAGAATAAGCCAAAATTCCTGGTCCTTCTCTTCAAGAAACGGTTCTTTGCCCGCAAGCCTCTTGACCTCTCGCCTGATCATGGGAACTCCTATTCCTAGCCGTCTGTATAATCCATATTTCCCATGAGCAGCATGGGGGATTGCCTGGGCTCCTAATCTCTAGCCTGTCCGCAAACAGTAGGACCCTAACTTTTGCTCCCTTGATCCCATATTCTCTATGCAGTAGGGAATTGACAAGGTAAAAGCAAAATATCCTCGGTTGTAAGGATGTAACAGTCGCTTATGGTAAGGCTTTTGCTTTCTTCTTTAGATGGCAACCCTCCCCAAACTAGTGCTAAGCTGATTATAGCCTACACTTCTGGGTAAGACAAGGAACAGGCCCCCTTTCTTCCAAGTTTGTCACCAAATGCGCAAAAGCATGCTAGCTTTTTTCTAGCATGCTTTCTGTTATCTTCTATTTGCCATTTTATTTTATCGCTGTGACTTTTTCTTCCCGCCTTACTGGCAGCCCAACCATAATTACTCCTAAAAAAACTATTGCAACTCCAATCCATTCTGAAAAACTTAGGTGCTCATTTAAAAGTAACCAGGCCAATAATATAGTGAAAATCGGTGTGAGATATTGCATCACATTTAACAGTGCCAAGTCGATCCTATCCATAGCTTCATACCAGGCAAAAAAAGCAACAGCCGTAGGCAGAAAGGCTAGATAAGTAATAAAGTACCAGGTGTTCCCTTGAGGCCAAACAATTGGCGTTGGCAACACTACTCGCAAGATCAGAAGCTCAAAAGCTCCCAAGAGCATAGCCCAGGTTGTAGTGCGATATCCACCTAACCTTTGCACTACAGGTTTGCCTACGATGCTATACAAGGCCCAGCAAACTGCTGCCAAAAGCACAAACAAATCTCCCCGCAGGTGCCCCAAATCAAATCGCAACCCTTGGAAAGAAAGAATCCCCACCACAAAGAGGCAACCTATAAGACTGATGGTAATGCCAATTACCTTATCTCGTGTGATGGACTCACCGATGAATACTCCCAACA
>DIQB01000023.1:0-3043 GCA_002427165.1 Firmicutes bacterium UBA5473 | reverse complement strand
AGGGGAAAGGCCAAACATTTCCTGTTTGGCAATCAGACCCAAAAGAAAGAGGAGGCTCCCTCCCAAAAAGAAACGAATCGTGGCCAAGGTAATGGGATCCACCATTCCTTCCGCCAATAGATGGCGGGAGGTGATAAATGTTGTAGCCCAGAGAAAGGCGCTGGTGAAAGACCAAAATACGCCCCAACTGTCGTGTCTTGAAGCCTCCATAGCGTCCTCCTATTTCAACAAAGAGTTATAATGTTCGCTAGGCAAAAAGATGCCACCGCTTTTAACATAGAAGTCATCGTCTAAGTGATAAATACCGTCTTTAGGCTCATCCCAGCCAGCTCCATGGCAGGGATGATAGCTTTTCATTTTCTCCCAGTGAAGATAGTTCTGGTGACCGTTGCTTTCCACAACACCGATCTTGAGGCCTGGAAGGGGCGCTAGCCTTGCTGCCACATTTTTGTTCCACTCCACCATGATTGGGTTTACTGTCAGATCTGCGCAAAAGCAAGGAATGTTCTCCCGCCGCGCGACTTTTGCGATCTCCAAAGAAAGACTCATGGTTTTAGCTATGGGTTTGAGGGCGAAGGCACCGTAGCCCAACTGAATCCGCAAGATAGCATCCTCTACAGAGTGGATACTCTCGTCTGCAGCCAGACGCACCGGAATGTCACTAACATCAAAGACAAACTCCTCTGGAAACGGCTCCTCCAAAATTACAATCCGCGGGAGAGCTCCGATTTTTTCTGCGTAATCCAAAAAACGCATGAGGATTTCTTTGCTCTGATATCTACCATTAGCATCGAGATAATATAGTACATTACCTGACTGGGTATAGGGCGTGTGGAAATCCCGCACTGCCTCGTGGATCTCTTTGAGTCGGGCACAATCCCACTTTAGCATCTTCTCCTGATCTCCGTCTTTTTCCGGATCTGATCCGATCTTAATTTTCAGGAAAAAGAAACCATCCTCCACAGCCTTTACAATCTCTGAGATCGGAACCCCATAGCTCATCAGAGGAATATTAGCTAGAGCTTTATGTCTTTGGCTCAGTGCGGCCTTGCAATCCTCTGGAATCAGTTGATCGAAGTTATCTAGACCTTGCTCCCTACTATACAGTAGCCAAGCTGCATTATCCACTGCCACTAAGGAGTTCAGAGTGAAGGTGGGACGCAAATCCTTGTGGCCTGTAATTTTCTTTCCATATTCCTCAACTTGAGGCACAAGCTCCTGTAGTAGCTCCATAGGAGTCTCAAAAGAGAGACCTTGAGCTTTCTTGAGTGCATAGGCCGTCATCAGAAACATCATGCTATTACCTACAGATTCAGGGTTACCCGCGAAGATCTCGCTGTCGGACCAGAGCACACTTTGAAGGCCCAGCCCTACTGCCTCATGCTTTTCACTGACAAGAGATGCTACAATTTGCCACAGCTCACTGAGGTATCCTCCCTTGAACCCAAAGGGAGCAAGCAGGGGCTCCCTTTCAAAATTAAGCTTCGTTCCGGTAATTTTAATCATGCTCTCACCCTTATAGATATATTTTAGCGGCAGCTTTAGCATAGCCGCGCTGGAAATCATCTCCATCAAAACCAGGATCGTACTCTGGAATATCCTCTATTTTGAAAGCTCCTCCTCCATTTTCTCGGGAGAGCCTTCCTGCCAGCATTATTTTGATAGCTTGATTGATCTTCTTCACTGGAGCCAGGCGATTCTCACCAGTTTCCATATAGTCGCAGAGCCGATCTAAAAGTGCACCATAAATTTTACCACAATCAATCTGGAAGTGATATGTGCTCTTGGTGGTCATAATCACAACTTCGAATTGATGCCACTCGCCGTGGCAGGTGGTGTAGGTGCCGGTGATGCCGTTGGCAAAACGCATAGTGAAGGTTTCTGAAACGAGTCCTTCCCTCTCAGCTCTCCCTGCAAAGTTTGTGCTCACAGGCTCCGATCCTACCAGCTCGTGGATTGCCTCTACAATATGGATTGCGTAGTTGAACTCATCAACACCTGCGGTGCCGTAGACGGAGAGGATCTCTCCTCGCTCCTCTGGAGGCAAAGCGAGGAAGTCCTGGATTTCTTCAGCGTAGCGAACCGATGAGCTACCTAGGATTATAGCACCCTTCTCTGCCAGCTCCTCAAGTTTTTTGCAGTCAGCCACAGAGCCGACGATGGGTTTATCGATGAAGACAGGTTTGCCTTTCTCGATAAAGGGCAAGGCTTCTTTGACGTGGTTGTCCCAGTTGCAGCTTTGCACAAAGCCAACATCCACCATCTCGGCCAGTTCCTCTATGCTCTGGCAGCGCTTCTGAAGGTTGTATTTTTTGATAAAACTTTCCACTTCGCCGTCCCCGCGAAAACCATCATTGTAGACAGCAACATAGCGAGCACGGTTTCCCTTTTTTAAGTATTCAGAAAAGGCCAATGGGTGTGAGGTATCTATATTTACAACTCCGATCCTAATCATACTTCAGTCCACTCCTTTAGTTGTTTTAAGAAATGTTTTCGTTTTCCAAAGGCATTTTACCTTTGCACGATTATACTTTCCCGTGTACTATCGCTTCTTGATTAGGATGGGGCACCTATCACAATATTAGGGATCGGGGAGGAAATTCCTGCCTCTTTTTACTCAAACTTTTTCCCAAGCTTAAAGTTCTTATCCTTTGCTGGAAAGATTTTATAAATTCCGTTCGCCTAACTGTTTTTGCAATCTGTACATTCCCTTCACCTTAGGAAATGCTTTGGCCTCGTAGGTAGCTTCCCTGTAGCTCTACTAAGATCTTCACTTTCTCCCAGTGTATAAGCTTTGGAGCTAAAAATGTTGCCACAGCTAAGGGAGCGTGGAGGATAGGGCTTACTGCCCTTCCTCCTTGCCACTTCGTCATTTAGCTGGCAACGTTCAGTTACAACCAAACCCACCATCCTAATGGACACATTGCTACTGAAAACAATCTTGGCAGCTTCGGGATCGCAAAGAATATTCCACTCAGGCCCAGGTTTGCCCACTTGCCCTCCTATTAATGTTATTCCCTAAATTCCCGCCAAAGTTATATCG
>DIQB01000011.1 GCA_002427165.1 Firmicutes bacterium UBA5473 | reverse complement strand
TTGATAATCGCCTTCATCGAAGAGCATCTGATTGAACTGTTCTTCGATGAAGGCGATTATCAAAAAGTTCGCTTTGATTTCTATGACGCTGCCACAAAACTCTTTCGAGACAGTTTCGGTCGGCAATATTATGAGTGGTGCAACCAAAATAACTTGAAGCTTACAGGTCATTATATGGCAGAGGATAACCTTACCTACCAGACCCAGTGGGTAGGGGCGGCTATGCCCCACTACGAGTTTATGCATTGGCCCGGCATCGATAAATTAGGCCGCAATTTAGATCAACTATTAACGGTGAAGCAGCTTACATCAGTTGCAGATCAGCTAGCCAAAGAGCGCTCCTTCTGCGAAGTTTTTGGCTGCACAGGACAGCAAAACAGCTTCTTTCATCGCAAATGGATTGGGGACTGGCAAGCGGTCCTAGGGATTAATTTTGTCAATGAACACCTCTCCCTCTATTCCATGCGGGGCGAGCGCAAGCGAGACTATCCCCCTAATATCTTCTATCAGCAGCCTTGGTGGGAGGAGGAGGCACAGTTTGCCGAATACCTCGGCAGGGTTAGCAAAGCAATTAGCCAAGGCAAGCGTGCTTTAGATATCCTCGTCTTGCATCCCATCTCTAGCGTCTGGAGCCTTTATTCGCCTCTCCACAAGGCGGTGGACCTGGCCCCAGAGCAAACCATCGAAGTTCCTTTCCGTGAGCTCTCAAAAGCCCTGATTGAAGCCAAGTTGGATTTTCACTATGGTGATGAGATTATTATGGAGGAGCACGCCCGGGTTCAGGGGGCAGAACTTGTAGTGGGGTGCCATAAATATGGAACAGTAGTTATTCCCCCTTGCTTTACCCTCCGGCGGGGAACTATGGAGCTATTACACAACTTCCAAAAAGCCGGTGGACGGATTATTTTCTTACAAAAAAAACTCCGAACCATCGATGGTGATAAGCCAGTAACAATCAACCTTTCGGGAGAAAGTTTCGACACAGTTGAGGAAGTAATCACTTATTTAGATAAACACTACCCGGAAAGGATCCAGATTGTAGATCGGGAAACAGCTAAAAATGCAAAGCAGATTATCTGTCATCAGCGGGAATTGGATACAGGTAGTCTCTTTTTCCTTGCCAACACCAACCAGCAGCGGGAGATTCCAGTTACTATCACTTTGCCTGCTGGCACGGAAAACGTTGCAATTATTGATTTGCTTACTGGCGACCAATACCAGGCTCCCCTGAAGAGCGGAAAGCTTGGGCTCACATTTTATCCTGCTGGCAGCATCCTGCTTTTCGCCAGCCAAGAAAAACGCTCTCTGCCAGCGGCACCATTGTCTTTAGAAAGTGGCATTGCTTTTCCTTGCCAGCTGCAAAAAGAACTTGATCTTGAAAAATGGCAGGTGGAAACGTTAGATCATAATGTGCTGCCTATCCATAAAGTGACATTGGAGCTTGCAGGTAAGCGTGTTTTAACTCAGGCACCAATTGCTAGAGCCTGGAATCAGCACTTCTATCCTGCCCCAGACGGCACACCTTTCCGCGCAGAGTATTCCTTCACTGCCCAGGCACGAGTGACTGATTTGGTAGCTGTAGTGGAAATGGCCGAGAACCTAGAGCAGATCCTGCTAGATGGCCGGGAAGTAAAACCCCTCAAAGAAAAAGGGGAAGTGGGCGTTTTTAATCCAGAGGAGAGCTGGCTCGATCCCAACTTTACTAAAGTACCATTGGGCACTGTGGAGGAAGGCAGCCACACTTTGACTCTGCTTGGGAAAAAAGTGAACAACATTACAGGGCCTGGCTGGCATAAAAGGGTAGCGGATTTTCAAAACCATCATCCCACTGAGGTGGAAACAGTCTATCTAGTTGGGAAGTTTTCCGTGACAAGCTTCGCTGAGAAAGAGTTTAGCCTCAGTGGTTATTCTGCGCCCGGCCAAAACCTCACAGCCTCAGGTTTTCCTTTCTATGCAGGCAAAGCTAAGTTTGAAACTAACTTCACTGTGAGCCCTGGTAAAAGATTAATTTTAGAATTAGGTCAGGTAGAGGCGGCAGCTGTGAAAATAATCCTCAATGGCAAAGAGCTTACAACCCTCAGATGGGCACCCTATACCGTGGAAATTACAAATTTTCTCCAGGCTGGAGAAAACAAACTGGAGCTGATTGCCGCAACCAATTTGTTTAATTTAATGGGTCCCAGTTGGATCGCAGGGATCGAAGAGGATGAATTTGTTGGGCCTGGCAGTTTTATCGACTTCAGTCGTTATACAGAGAAGTATACTCTCTTGCCTTTTGGTCTAGGCAAAGCAAGGCTTTGGCAGGTGAAATAGGGTGGGGGGGGAGGTATAATTCCTCCCCTCGTTTGCAAAACTAATTGCCACCGAAGACACTCCTCGGGGTTGCATTTATTTTTTCAAGTAGTAGGAGCTAAGAGAAAAAACTTTTTTATGATTGCGCAGAAAATAAAGCTGTGTTATAATTTATTCTGTAACGGAGGTGACAGAAAATGAAAGAGGCAATTCATCCAAATTATCAGCAGACTACAATTACCTGTGTCTGTGGCGCTGTGTTTGAAGTAGGTTCAACAAAAAAAGAGATGAAGGTGGAGAGCTGCTCCAAGTGCCATCCTTTCTTTACAGGAAAGAAGCAGCGTAATTT
>DIQB01000092.1:441-8838 GCA_002427165.1 Firmicutes bacterium UBA5473 | reverse complement strand
AAGTGATGCTGATAAATTAACTCCTCCCGGTCTGGCTCCTCCCGGTATAAGGTGGGAGGGAAAACCAACAGAGCATCTGCCTTCCCCTCTACTGCATCTTGTGCCATGGCCAGGGTATTCTCTAAATAAACTTTACGATCAGTGTCAGGTTTCGCGCCAGCCCCTGCCACAATTATTCCGTCCGCGCCTAAACCCTCTCGCCATGATTTTAAAACTTGCATCCGGGTATCTTTGTCTATTTCAAGTCCCCTGCCAGTGTGGGCCCAGACTGCAGCAGAATGTACGCCTTCTCTTTTCATGTACTGGATATAGTCCTCTTGGGCCTTCTCATTTAACTTACCGTCTGTCCAGGGCACTGGAACAGCAGGAATCAGCTTTCCTCGCAACCGTTCAATTATCTCCATGACTCTCGCCTCCATTTCCCTTTTTCTCCACCATCTCAATTGCTCCCACAGGGCAGACATATTGGCAAAGGCCACAACCATCGCACTTAGCTGTAACAACGCTATGACCTGGACGAACTTCTATAGCATCGTAAATGCAAATAGTGCTACAGCGACCACAATTCACGCAACCCGAGCAGTGAAGGCAGCGTGCTGCCTCAGCCCTGGCTCTAGCCTCTGAGAGACCAAAATCGTAGGGCTCAAAGTTTCTTCGTCTCTCAACTGAAGCATACCTTTTGGGCTGCCTGCAGGTTATAACTTGAGGACTGCTTACAATCCGCTCAATCTGAGCCACCGGAGGTATAGGGAGGGTCCTAGGCGAGGCACCTTGCTGCTGGAGAATAGATTTGGCAAGCTTGTGGCCTGCTGCAATTGCCTCCACAACGCTGGTGGGGCCGCCTACTACATCCCCACCTGCAAAAACATTTTCAACCTTAGTGGAGAAGCTCACCGTTTCCACTGCTAAAGTACCATTGCTGGTTTCTAAAGACGTCATTCCAGCTAAAGCCTCATCAGAAACTTCTTGCCCGATGCAAACTAGAACTTGGTCTGCAGCAAGCTCAAACTCCTCTCCTGTAGAGATGGGAATACCTCGCCCTGTGCTATCGGGTTCCCCTAGTTTATTCTGTGTATACCTAACTCTCTCTACCTTTTCCTCTCCCAGAAAAGCTACAGGGCTTGCCAGAGGTATGATTTTAATTCCTTCTGCCATTGCTGCTTCAATCTCATAGGTATCTGCAGGCATCTCGTTTTGACTGCGCCGATAAAGAATCGTAACATCGTCGGCACCCAGTCGCCAGGCAGATCTTGCGGCATCAATTGCAACATTGCCACCACCTATTACAACTACCCGCTCCCCTGGCCGAGGGGCTTCTCCAAGGTTTATTTTTTTAAGAAATGAGATCCCGCTCTCCACGCCAGCTAGCTTTTCCCCTGGAATCTCAAGCCTCTGGGCTCTATGGGCGCCTGTTGCCAGAACAAAATACCGATACCCCATTCTCTTGAGTTCCTCAACAGTTAAATCCCTGCCAACTTGGCAGTTTGTTTTAAGCTCTACTCCCTCATCGCAAATTGCCTGGATTTCACGCCAGATGATCTCTTTGGGCAGCCTGTAGGAGGGAATACCCACAGTGAGCATGCCGCCGGCCACAGGCAATGCTTCAAAAACTGTAACTGGAAAACCGGCTCTTACCAAATCCAAGCTACAGGTGAGTCCTGCAGGCCCGCTGCCGATCACAGCCACCTTTTCCTTGTATTTAGGCTTATGCTTCTTCCTTGGAAGCTCCATTTCAAGTTCCCGATCTGCTACAAATCTTTTCAGATCAGCAATCCCTAGGCTCTCATCTATTTTCTCTCTTGTGCACTGTCCCTCGCAGGGCCTGTGACAGACTCTGCCGCAGATGGCAGGGAAGGGATTCGTGCGCTTGATTAGCTCCAAAGCTTCCTCATCTCGGCCTTGGGCGATCAATGTAATATAGCCTGCAGCTTCCTGGCCTGCAGGGCAGGCTGCAGTACAGGGAGCTGTGCCCCCAGAGCGAATATGGGCTTCTTGCCTCGTGGCTCTATCAACCTGAGCCATGGTTTTAATCTTCTTGGCTGCAACCCCACGCAGATCCGCTGGCTCTTCTAAGCCATGTTGCTCTAGATAAGAAAGTAATTTGCGATTGAGCCTCTCTATTATTTGGAAACCTTCAAGATAGATTGCCGAACAAACCTGCACTGTAGTGGCGCCTGCAAGTAAGGCTTGTATCGCATCACCTGCATCGCCAACTCCACCACTGGCTGAAATCACAGGGTCAAGTTCGTTATAAATGGCGCTAACCCAGCGCAGCATATATTGAAGAGCCCAGCGTCCGCCATGACCTGCATAGCCACCATGCATCACAGGCTCCTGCTTTTCCGGATCAATCTCAAGGCCTGTCAATCTATTAAAAACAGTGAGTCCGTTTGCTCCTGCATCTAAAGCAGCCTTGGACATGGATAATGGTTGTGTCAGCTGGGGACTGAGCTTTAAGAGAAATGGAAGCTTTACCTTCCCCCTCACATCCCGCACAACCTCTAAAATCCGTTCTTCCACCTGATCACCATTGAAGGTAATGGAACCGTGGGGGCAGGATACATTAAGCTCCAAACCATCTGCTCCTGCATCTTCAATCATGCTACAATACTCTAGCCAATTACCAACGTCTGTGCAATCCACATTAACAAAAATAGGGATCTCAAGGGCCGCTTTGCATTTTTCAAGATGTAGTGCATACTCATCTGGTCCCCACTCGCTTGCCTGTTCATAGGAATAGAGGGTGGCACCTTCTCCCCGCTGAATACACCGAAAGCGTGGTGAGGGGGATTTGCGCATTAAATTTTGATCAGATAACCCCTTCATGATCACAGCACCAGCGCCAGCGTCTTCTGCCCGCTTTAAGAGATCTAAATTTGATGTAATTCCAGCTGAGCCCGCAATCAAAGGGCTCTTTAGCTCAAAACCCAAAAAATTAGTCTTCAGTGTTGCCATGAACAGTTCCTCCCGCCAGTTGCTTGCCAATATACCTTCCCGATGCGCTTCAAATAAAGTTATTTAGAAGGGACAAATAGCTTGCTCCCTCTAAATAAGTCTTGCCATTTATACTACCCTTTGATTTTAAGGGTCTACTTCCTTATTACGTCCTAAATTAATTATTCTACGTCTGTTTCCAAAATCCTCCTATAATGTAAAACTTTTTTCGCCTATGTTAAATTCCTTTTTCTTCAGAATGAAATCACGCAATCTAAAGAAGATTTAGTGTTTGATTCCAGATAAAAGCTGCTGTTTCTTCTTTACTCATATCTGCAATCTGGAGCACACAAAACCTTTCCCTTTCCTGTTTGGCTAGATCCAAAAAACCATGGCGAACTTTAGAATGAAACTCAAGAGCTCGCTCCTCGATCCTGTCCATCTGGCCCCGTTCTATACGGGCCCTGGCAAGTCCACGCTCAGGCTCAAGGTCCAAAAGAAAAGTCAAATTTGGCCTCAAACCCCTAGCGGCAAAGCTATTGATTTTTTTCAGTTCCTCTAAAGGAAGTCCCAATCCATAGCCCTGATAGGCAAGGCTTGAATCAACAAATCGATCGCAGATCACAATCTTCCCTTGCTCTAGGGCAGGTTTTATTTTCTCCTCTACATGCTGGGCTCTTGCTGCAGCATAAAGAAGGGCCTCTGTTTCATTTGACATCTGGAGATCCTTCCCTAGCAAAATCCCTCGCACAGCCTCACCGAGAGCCGTCCCCCCTGGCTCTCGGGTGAGGAGGACACTGTAGCCCTCCTCTTGAAGATTTTGGGCTAAAAAATGAGCTTGAGTGCTCTTGCCACTGCCATCGGGACCTTCAAAGGTGATAAAAAAACCTCTACTCACCGGTACTCTCCCCCTTTAGGATTAAAGACCACACAGCGGCGTGGTTCTTCTCCCTGGCTCTCTGAATTTAGCTGATAACGTTCTGCAATATTATGCTGCAGCATCCGCAGGTATGAATTCTGAGGGGAAAGTGAGATCGACTTGCCCTCTCGAAGCACCCTCTGCGCTGCTTCTTCCGCTTCAACCATAGCACTACCCTCAGAACGCTTGCCAAAAAGATCCTCTAAAAAGCGCTTCACCTGCACATAAGTATTGCTACGGATGGTATAGACACGCATTCCTCTGCGCTCTGCCTCCCGTAGTCTGTTTGGCATTTTCCTATATTGACCCCTGAGGGTTAGTACCAGATCCGCCTCATCAATATTCTCAACCAGGTTCACAGGTATGTTCAGATCTAAAATCGCCTGTTCCAACCGATTGCGGCTTACAGCATAGCTGAACAGATTCAGCTTCCCAGCTATCCGCTGGGGTTCCTCGGTTTGATAATTCTCCTCATAAGTATAGATGGCATCTTGCATAGAGGGCTCTTCTTGGGTTTGGGCTAGAGTTTGCCAACTACCATCCTCAGCCCGCTGGCGGATCTGAGGCCTGGGCAAGATCCCACGAAGAAAGCTATCCACAGTTTGCGTCACATCAAAATGGATCGCAAATCTGTCCTTATCCTGGATTTCAACTATAGTATCGAAGGTAGGAGGTGCTTTTCGCTCCAGCACTGTTTTTTGGGTACCGCGCCTCCTTGCTTCATCATCGCCCAAGGTTACAGCGCCGATGCCACCGATGAGATCTGATAGCGTAGGGTTGACGATCAAGTTCTCCAGGGATATCCCATGGGCCGTTCCAATTAGGGTAACCCCTCGCTCGGCTATGGTGCGAGCAGCCTCCGCTTCCCGTTCATTGCCAATCTCATCGATGATCACAACTTCAGGCATGTGATTCTCAACAGCCTCAATCATCACTTGAGCCTGTTGCGACACTTTCGCTACCTGCATTCTGCGGGCAGAACCGATTCCAGGATGAGGAATATCACCATCACCTGCGATTTCATTTGAGGTATCCACGATCACAACTCGCTTTTGAAACTCATCGCTGAGGACCCTGGCCACCTCGCGAAGCAGGGTGGTCTTGCCAACACCAGGCTTGCCCATCAAAAGCAGACTCTTACCGCTCTCCACCACATCGCGGATGATCTCAATGGTGCCATAAACTGCCCTGCCGATCCTGCAGGTGAGGCCGATGATATCCCCTCGGCGATTGCGGATTGCAGAGATCCTATGCAGTGTCCGCTCGATCCCGGCCCTATTATCATCGCCAAACTGCCCCATCCTCTGCACTAACTGCTCTATCTCCTCACGACTCACGGGCTCTGGGCCCAGATCCAAAAATCGTGAGGGAAAACGAGCCTGGGGCTTGCGACCCAGATCTAAAACAATCTCAAGTAGCGAGCTGAGCTCCTCCTCCTTGCGCAAAGCCGCCTGTACCCTTTGGGGCAAAATCTCCAGCAGCTGATCTAAATCGTCTACAATTTCCTGGCGCATCTCTTACCCTCCCCTGTATACTAAAATCTCGCCTTCACACGTGAGGCCATCCACCTGCCAACCTTGCTTCCTGATCCAGGTTAAATACTCCACCTGTTCCTTTTCAATAGCATCCCCCGGTGCAAGGAGAGGAATACCCGGTGGGTAGGGAACCACCATAGCCCCTGCCACCTCACCCACTGCCTTTTGGAGGGGAAGTAGCTGTCTGGTCCCACAGATGGCAAGTTTCGGCGAAAGGACAGCCTTGGGAAATGGTGGTTGGGGGATTGCTCCCGCTTCTTTGCCCTCCTTTGCTAAAAGAGCAAAGCCAGCAACCAGGCGCTCTATTGTTTTCTCATCATCTGCAGGCGTCAGGAGCAAGACCACATTGTGCTGATCCGCCATCTCTGGAACAATCCCGACGCGTTCCTTCAAAAACTGGCTTGCAACAATCCCACTTTGCCCCTTGCCCCGCACATGCACCACCAAGCGCGTTGGATCCTGCACGATCCCTCGGGGCAGCTCCTCCTTATGGAGCACAGGCCAGCCTAAAGCTTGCAAGCACGCGCGAGCCCCAGCTGCCAGCTGGACTGTCCGCTCCCAAAGTGGTCCCGCTTTTGCATCTTGTGCAACTGCAGCCTCAAGGGAGCAAAGGAGCAAAAACGAGGGGCTGGTGCTTTGCACCATAGAGAGCGCCTCCGAAACCAAGGGAGGTGCCACGCGCTCCGTTCCCAAATGCAGCATTGAAGCCTGGGTCAGGGCGGTGCTCACCTTATGGGTGCTCTCCACCACCAGATCAGCCCCCATAGCGATAGCATCTGGAGGTAACTTCCCGCAGAGCCGAAAGTGGGGCCCGTGGGCTTGATCCACTATCACAAGCTTGTCCTGACTATGGGCTAAAGAAAAGAGCTCTTGCCAATTCCGCGCCAAACCCCAGTAGGAGGGATGGGTGAGAAAGAGGGCATCTGCTGCTTTGAATTTGTCCTTATATTCTTCTATAGAAGGAGGCAAAAAAATCTCCCATTTAGGGAGTGTTTGGGGAAGGAGATAGATAGGCTCAGCTCCAGCTAGGGCCAAAGCTGCAAAAACCGAACGATGGGCACAGCGGGAGAGAAGCACTCTTTTGCCTGGACAGGCAGCCAAAAAAGAGGCCAGGATCCCCCCTGTAGTTCCATTCCAGAGAAAGAAACTGGCCTTGGCCCCAGAAGAGGCTCGGGCTAAATCTTGAGCCTGGGCCAAAGCACCGGGCAAATCTATTCCGTGGGGCTCGCTGAGGTCCATTAAAAAGGGAGCCTCTCCCATAAGATCCTTAAGATCTTTGCTCACCCAGCGACCCTGTTTGTGGCCCGGAGTTTGAAAGGGAGCTAAATTATCTTCTATGTAGCGACGGACGCCCTCAAGCAAGGGCGTCATCTTTTTGGTCACAAAAAAACCTCCAGATAGCTTGTCCCCTGGAAAAAAGGCTCAGCAGGCCCGGGCCAAAATCAGCTCCGCTAAAGGGCGGAGACTCTCTAGAAGCTCGTCATAAGCCTCCTCTTGGCAACTTGCTGCCAAAAGCAACTTTTCGCAGCTGGGGCAAATAACCTGATCTAAAATTACAAGTAGAGGTTCTGCCTCCTGTGCACACAATAGGCACTGTGGGATTTTGGCAGCCACCGCTTTCACCTCCAGGGGACTTTATACCCTAGTATATGCAGCCTTAAGAATTTTGCTCATCCAATGGATTTAAAACCAGACCTGTGATCAACTTGGGGTAGAAGTACGTAGATTTTTGGGGCATTTTCTCTCCAGCCTCTGCCACCAACTTCACAGCGGTCGCATCCAGAGGACCCATCAATAGCGATGCCAGTACCTTCCCCTCCAGGACAGAGTCAACTGCCTCCTGGGTGCACCTGGTATAGCGCACCTTGGTTTGGGCTCGCAGCTCCTCCTGGCCGATGCCAAGTTCATCTTCAAGGATCAACTTGTGGAGAATAGTCACATCAAGCTCCGCGTAGGCTGGAGAAACTCCCAATTTCCCAGGATCGGGTGCTGCCTCCTCTTTGAGGGTTAGAAGATGATATCCGTCTGGTAAAATCAGTCCAAAGGCATGTTTGCGCTCCTCTAGGGCCTGGATAATTGTGCTTTGTGCCTCTCTATCCGGAGCAAAACTTTCAATCTCAAACTTAGAGTCGAGCCTATCAAGTAGGCCTGTCAAATCCACATCCACAAGCATCCTGTGGGTAGGAAGACACACAAGTCCCGGGTTATTCATAGGCACCAGCACGATCATGATGGCATCTGCCGCCGGGTGCCTCTTGCTGAAGGCTAGAGCTGTCTCATAGCGATGATGGCCATCTGCAATATAGATTTTCTCAGGGCCAAAGAGAGCTGAGATCCTTTGCACCAGATCCTCATCTGAAACCTGCCACAGACGTTCTCCGATTTTGTCAAAACCGACAAAATCCACTGTTGGCTCTCCTTGGCAAACCTCGTCCATTATTTTGCCAATCTCTTTATCCTGATCTGCAAAAAGGCCAAAGATGGGACTGAGGTTTGTCCTCGTTGCCTCAAGGAGCTGGTTACGATCTGCTTTGGGTCCTGAGAGAGTTTCCTCATGGGGCAAGACAATGCCCTCTGAGAAGTCAACAAGTTTCAGCCGCGCGAAGATGCCACGGCGCTGATATGTTTTGCCATCCACTTGAAATTCCTGTTCATACACGTAATAAGAGGGTTTGGAATCCAGGCTCAATACATCCTCTTCCCGCCATGAAGTGAGAGCTTCTTTAGCTCTGGTATAGCGGTTATTGGCCTCATTATCCCCTGTTTCCTCTTTTCCAAGCTCCAAGCGGATGATGTTATAAGGACTACTTTTGTAGTATTCCTCCTGCTGGCTTGGGGAGATCACATCATAGGGAGGTGCCACCACCTTCTCCATCGAAACCTTTTCTGTGTTGTAGCGCAGTCCTCTCATGGGTCTGACTTCTGCCATATTATCTACTCCTTCCATTTGAGCACTAATTGCTGCAGGGCAGCTTCATTATTTAGTGCGGGATTTTCAATTACCTTTGC
>DIQB01000092.1:0-205 GCA_002427165.1 Firmicutes bacterium UBA5473 | reverse complement strand
CCCCACCCCAGGGCCTGGCTCCAGGGCTAACAGCTCCATCACACCTCTACCATCCATGGCAAGATCTTCTAGCCGCAAGGGAAGGTCTTGGCCTGCGAGAATGACCAGGTGCTCAAGCTGCGCTTCCAGCTTGAGGGTATCCTCTCCCCGGGAGCGAGCCTCGGCTCGCCAAAGAGCAACCAAATCCAAAGCCCTCCCTTTCCCC
>DIQB01000030.1 GCA_002427165.1 Firmicutes bacterium UBA5473 | reverse complement strand
TCGTTGAACGCAATATCTGCCATTTCAGGGACCAGAAGCATGAAGTTTCCTTCATCAATTCCTGCATCTTGGAGAGTGAGGGGGATTTGGATTTTTTGTAAGAGCTCCTCGATGGCCACAATTAGATTGTCCACAGATTCTTCTATTGTTTTGCCACCCACACCGAGAAATTGGGCAATTTCAGCATAGCGCTCATGGGCCTTTGGATACTCATACTGAGGAAAGGCCGCAAACTTTGTAGGTTTGCTAGCATTGTAGCGAATCACATAGGGAAGTAGAATTCCATTTGCCCGGCCATGGGGAACATGGAACTTAGCACCCAAGATATGAGCCATACTGTGATTGAGCCCTAAAAAGGCGTTTGTAAAGGCCATCCCACCCATACACGATGCATTGTGCATTTTCTCCCGTGCCTTGGCATCAGAGCCATCAGCATAGGCTCTGGGAAGGTATTCGAAGACGAGCTTGATTGCTTTTTCCGCTAGAGCATCAGTATAGTCAGATGCCATCACAGATACGTATGCTTCGATAGCGTGGGTGAGGACGTCAATTCCTGTATCTGCTGTTACCCTTTGAGGTACTGTCATCACCAGATCCGGATCTAAAATGGCGATATCTGGTGTCAATTCGTAATCAGCGAGAGGATATTTCACACCCCGCCGGGGGTCTGTGATTACTGCAAAGGCAGTTACCTCAGAGCCAGTTCCGCTGGTGGTGGGAATTGCTACATAAAGGGCCTTCTTGCCGAGGGTGGGGAACTTGAAGGCTCTCTTTCTGATATCTGCAAATTTGAGGCGGAGGGTCTCAAATTCTGCCTCTGGACTCTCGTAGAAGAGCCACATCCCCTTAGCTGCATCCATAGCAGAGCCACCACCCAGGGCGATGATGATATCCGGATGGAAATCGTTCATTTGCCTTACGCCTTCCATCACTGTTTCCACTGTCGGGTCTGGTTCCACGTCTGAGAAGATCTTGTAGCTGATGGAGGTTTTGTCCAACTGATACGTAACCTTATCCACAAATCCTAGTTTCATCATAGCAGGGTCTGTAACGATGAATGCACGCTCACCTTTCATTTTGCTCAGATACTGAAGGCTTCCAGGCTGGAAATAGATTTTCGGTGGAATTTTGAACCACTGCATTCTATCTCTGCGAATGGAAACGCGTTTCGTATTGATCAAGTTCATCACGCTCACATTATCCGTTGTGGAGTTGTGGCCCATAGAGCCGCAGCCCAATGTCAAAGAAGGTGTATTTGTATTATAAAGGTCTCCGATGGCACCTAGGGATGCAGGTGAGTTCACTAGCAGCCTCCCTGTACGTACTCGGTTTGTGAAAGCATCTATTGCCTCATCATTATGAGAATGAATTACAGCACTGTGGCCTAGCCCCCCGAACTCTGTCATCTCCTCGCAGCGGCGAATACCCTCCTCGTAGTTAGCAACCTCAAAGTATGCCAAAATGGGACTGAGTTTTTCCCGGGAGAGGGGATAGTCCGGACCGATCCCATCTATGGGAGCGATTAGGATCTTGGTTCCCTCTGGAACCGATAGCCCTGCCATCTGGGCAATTTTTACAGCGGGCTGCCCTACAACCTGAGGGCTCATAGCGCAGCGCTTAGGATCGATTGCCAGCTTCTCTAAGGCCGGGATCTCATCGGGGGAGAGGAAATAGCAGCCGTATTCCACCATGAGCTTCCGTACTTCATCTGCAATCTCTTTATCTACAATCACTGCCTGCTCTGAGGCACAGATTGTTCCGTTATCGAAGGTTTTGCTAAGAATCAGATCTGCCACAGCTCGCTTTACATTCGCTGTTTTTTCAATGTAGCAGGGGACGTTGCCAGGGCCCACACCCAGTGCCGGTTTGCCGCAGCTGTAGGCAGCCTGTACCATGCCGGCGCCGCCTGTGGCCAAGATCAAAGCCACATCTGGGTGGTTCATCAGCATATTAGTAGCTTCAGTGCTGGGTGTTTCCATCCAGCCAATTGCGCCTTTAGGAGCTCCTGCCCCTACTGCAGCATCCAGCATGATTTTCGCAGCTTTGATGCTGGACTTCAATGCTTTAGGGTGGAAGCTGAAGATAATCGGGTTTCTTGTTTTCACAGAGATCAAGGATTTAAACATGGTGGTTGAGGTGGGGTTTGTAACAGGTGTCAGGCCTGCAATAATTCCTATGGGCTCTGCTACTTTGCGATAGTTCTCTTCAAAGTTCTCCTCAATTACCCCAACTGTGCGTTCCCTTTTGATATTATGATAGACATCTTCTGTAGCAAAGAGGTTCTTTGCTACTTTATCCTCATAGACGCCCATCTGAGTTTCCTCATAGGCCATGTGAGCAAGAACAATATGATGATCTACACCAGCTAGAGCCATAGCTTTGACAATAGCATCGATTTGCTTTTGATCCATGGACATAAAGGCCTTCTGGGCAGATTTTGCCTTTTTGATTAATTGTTCTAATTCCTTCTGAATATCATTCTTCCCTACGTCAGTCATTTATCTTCCCTCCTGCCGATGCGATATAATAGTTCAAGCAAACTGTCACCTAAGTGCAGGTGCTCTACTGGCAATTTGGTTTGTAGTTTTACAGGTGCAAAATTCCAGATTCCCAGGACGCCGCCATGTTCCATGGTGGTGACCGCCTCTTGTGCAACCTCAGGTGGCGTCGAGACGCAGCCGATGTCAATCTGATTTTCTTCTAGGAATTTGGGCATTTCATCAGCGTGCTGAATTTGTACATCTGAAACTACTGTTCCAATTCTTTCGGGGTCTACATCAAAAAGAGCTGCCAGCTTAATGTTGCGCCTACCAAAGTTTTCGTAGCTGGCAATAGCCATTCCCAGGTTTCCCATTCCCACTATTATCATTTTCCGTGTGCGATTGAGCCCTAGGATTTGTGAGATGGAGGAGAGTAGCTCCTCTACAGGATAACCGTATCCGTGTTGGCCAAAGTGTCCGAATTGATTCAGATCCTGCCTCAGTTGTGATGGTGTGCTCCCGATCCTGCCGGCTAGCTCCCTTGAGGAGATGCGCTCAATTCCGAAGTCGTCCAGTTCTTTAAGATATCTCCAGTAAACAGGAAGCCTCGAGATTGTCCGCGGTGAGATCTTAGAGCCACTTTCATCTAGCATTACCTTCCTCCTCTCAACCTATGTTAAATATTTATCAAGCCTTGTTATAAGATTAACATAAGCTGAAGGGGTTGTCAAGGATTTAACAAACTTTCCTATAGCCAATTAAGCTGGGATTTTACCATGAGGTTACTTTTTTGCAAAAATATTTTTCCAAGACAGGAGGATTTTGCCAAGCTGTGGAGAAATAATATATCAAACAACTGGTACGGTCTACCAGTCCAGTTGGGCAAAAATGGAAAAACTTGATAAAGGAAGTTGAAAATGAAGAGGATTGTTGTTGGTATAATTGGATGTGGTGAATTTGCCGAGTTTCAACACTTTCCCAATTGTTTGAGTAACCCTCAGGTGGAGCTGGGGGCGATCTGCGATTTATCCCAGGAGCGGCTGGAGTATATCAGTGGGAAGTTTAACTTAAGTGGAGTCTTTCAAACAACTGATTATAACGAAATATTTACAAGACCTGATATTAATCTTGTGATCGTGGCTACAAACCATAGTGTTCATCTGGAGCTTGTGGAACAAGCTGCAAAGCATGGCAAACATATTTTAATTGAAAAGCCCATGGCCATGACCAAACAGGAGAGCCGCAGGATCCTGCGGCTGGTGAAGGACAGTGGTATAAAACTCTGTGTTGATTATAACAGACCTATGTCTCCATCAATGCAGGAGCTGAAACGTGAGCTTGACAGGCAGAGAACGAGTCCCGTGGTTTCACCCTGGCGCACAACTCGAGGTGATAATTTCCCCAAACTGTACGAAGAGAATGCGACGAATCTCGTGATTACGATCAACGATGAGATTGAGTCCTATCGCACTGTACACTTGGATCCGCAGCGGGGAGGGGGTCAGATCATCGGCGAGAGCTGCCACTTTTTAGATTTGGCCTGTTGGCTGATTGGAAGTAGGCCAGTTCGGATTTATGCCACAGGCTCAACTCGTCTCAACCATGGGATTTTACTAGATTTTGCTGATGGTTCCATAGCAAATATTCTCTTCTCTGTTTGTGGTACTTTCGATTATCCCAAAGAGCGTTATGAACTGACAGCAGGTGGCAATCTGTTTTTGAATGAATTTTTTGTGGAGACTGAGATCTACGGTAGAGGCGAGCCCTCTATTTGCACATATCCTTTGCAATATGATGAGGTGGAACAGGACATAGGTTCAGGTTTTGCAGGCTATATGGAAAAGCGGGCCTTAGCGCAAAAGCAGGCAGAGAATGGGAAAATGCCTCTACTTATGCCTGACAAAGGACACAGACAACTGTTGAGTGCTTTTGTTGAGGCTATTTTAGAGGATAAGCCTTCGCCAGTAGATGAATTCCGGGGAGCGAGAGCTACATATCTATCCCGCCTTGCGATCAAGTCAATCCGCACAGGCTTACCTCTACCAGTCCAACAAGAAGAGCTGGAACTTTTTATTAATTAAAAAATCAACTTCAGAATTTGTAGTATTGACTTTAGGGAGAGAAGTGCCATGGAAACAGCCTATAAACCAAAATACATCCAAATTCGTGATCAACTTGTTACCAGAATTAAAGCAGGACAGCTCAAGCCTAACTCTGTAATTCCTTCAGACCGGGAGCTGGCAGAGGAATTTGCTGTCTCCCGCTATACAGCGATTCGGGCTGTGCAGGAGCTGGAAAAGGAAGGAATAGTTTTTCGGGAGCAGGGCAAGGGCACTTTTGTTTCTCCCTCTACAGCGCTTTTCGGTATTGAGTTCAAAAAGACGTATAAAATCGGGATTGTAATCAGCGATCTGGCCTTTGTAGGTTTACCATATATGAATAGAGTGCTCAAAGGTGTTAATGAAAAGCTTAGTATCTACAGCTACAATCTAGTTCTTTTCGGTCTTACCGGTACTCAAGATAGTAAGACCTTCTCTATAGAGGAGATTGTGGAGAAAAAACAAGTAGATGGACTTTTAATAGATGATAATGCCTCGCCTCAGACAATCGCTTTTCTTTGCAGGGAAAATTTTCCCTTTGTGCAGTTTGGCAGTGACGTGGGAAAGCTCGATGGGTACGACTATAGCCGGGTAGTTGTGGACACAGATACTGTTTTTTATCGGGGTGTTGAATATCTTGTAGAGCTGGGCAGACGCAACATTGCTTTTCTGCAAGGATTTGTATCGGAACAATCAAAAGCATATTCGGCCCATGCTTTCCTAGATGCTCTGCATGCATTCGGCTTGAGGGAAAAAGAAGAGTATCTTTGTCATGGACGCTATGGTGAGGAAAGTGGCAGGGAGATGGCAAATAAGCTTTTCAGCAGTACATCAGATCTACCTGATGCCATCATTACAAATGAAGATATGTTGGCGCTGGGGGTTATAAAAGAGGCAAGAGCAAGGGGGATTTCCATCCCTGGGGACTTGATGGTGCTGGGGCTCGGGGATTATCTTTTAGATTCACCAATAACTACCTTCAAAACCCCTGTCTACGAGATGGGAAGTGAGGCTGCAGAACACTTAATACAAAAAATACAGCCGGGACTAGAGATAAATCTTGAAGTGGAAAAAGTGTTGCTCCCGGAGCTTATTGTGCGTGAGACGTGAAGGGAGGGAACCAGAGTAGATTTTTTTAAATTCGAGGAGGCGTAGCGAGTGGACGCAACTGGAATTAAAACGAATGGTTTTTTCAAAAGTAAAACATTTTTTGTGATGGCAAGTCTGGCACCATTACTGTTTTTTTACACCCTTTTTCTTGTCATCCCAAAAATCACCTCATTTTATTATCCCTTTACTGAATATGACGGAATCAGCAATCCTGTATGGATCGGACTTCAGAACTTTGCCACCTTAATTCGAGACGCTGATCTATGGGGAGCGATGAAAAACAATCTCTTCTACTGGGCAATTGCCACTCCCATTAACTTTTTTGCAGCTTTAATAGTTGCCTTTCTTCTGGTAAAAAAGCCTTACCGGGAAAATACGTTTTATCGGGTTCTCTATTATTTCCCGGCGATTCTCCCCAGTGTAATTACGGCCTTGATGTGGCAATTTGCCTTCCACGGGCGCTATGGAATTTTCAATGCACTCTTAAATGCGATTGGTGCGAATGTGGGGGAATTCTATTGGCTTACAAACGCCACAGCAGCCCGCTGGGCCATGATTATTCCTATGGTTTGGGGTGGCTGGGCAGGGAATATGTTGATTTTTATGGGCGCGATTCAATCTGTGCCTGCAAGTTTATATGAATCAGCAGAACTCGATGGCGCGACAGATGCAGCAAAGCTGTTTTTCATTACAGTGCCTGTGATCTGGGAGACCATGAAGACTATGATCTTCTTCAGCATAATCGCTCTTTTTGGAGCCTTTGAACTTATTTTGGTGATGACCAACGGCGGTCCTGCAGGGGCGACTGAGGTTGTGGGGACTTATATGTACAAGATTGCCTTTGGTGCTGAAGGGGTTGCAGCTTTCGGTTATGCTGCTGCGATCGGACTTGTGCTATTTGCAATTTTAGGCGTAATTAGTTTGATTGCCTTCCGGTTCATGGATCGGGGCGACGCAATAGAGATGGCTGGCTAGTCTCAACCAATAGTCTGGAGGAATTTGAATGGCTAAAGCTGCAAAAACATTTAATGAACCTGGCATGGTGAAGCGCCTGGAGCTTGGGGATATAGTAATCAGATTGCTGATGGGCTTGTGGGCACTTGTGATCATCCTACCACTTATTTGGGTTTTCTACACTTCCTTGAAAACTAATCAGGAGTTTTTTCTCAGTGCTTGGAAAATGCCAGACGTGATGCAGTGGAAAAACTACTATCGTGCTTGGGCTGAGCTTGGGATCGGGAAGAGTTTTTTCAATACCATCATCCTTTTGACAGGAGCGATGCTTCTTAATACCTTTATAGTTGGGCTTGGGTGTTATTCTTTAGCTAGGTTTGATTT
>DIQB01000089.1:2475-5002 GCA_002427165.1 Firmicutes bacterium UBA5473 | reverse complement strand
AATATAACTCTTCATACTCAACAGCCTCATCTTTGACAAGAGATTTTGTATACCTTTTCCTTTCCTCTATCTGATGATTTCTGTCACAAAACGGGCAATCTCTCTCAACTAACCTAATAAAAAAATCTCTATTCATTATATATACTCCTTTCTTGCATAAGGCAACTTAGACGGATATCTAGCAAAATGGAAGGATACGCAGAATACATTTCTCTTGGCTAGATTTCTAATCTTCACTTTGATATAAACATCCCTACCTTGAATTTGCTTTATAAAAGCAAAAAAAGGTAGTTGCACCGTATCTCTATTATCAATAATTGTTTCCAGATAATTAGAAATACCAAGTGAAAGTAGCTGATTGTAAACATCATATCTATCGAATTCAAGTGCAATTAAAGTATTCTCTGTAGTGTAGGGGTCGAGCGAACTTTCCTTTTTCTTTTTCATTAATATATCCAAATCAGTATTGACATTAAAATTGACAGAGGTCATTACTGATCTTAATTCTTCAAGAAAGGCTTCAACATTATCTTTCAAAGCAATATACTTCTTATTCATTATCTTACCCCCTACATCACTAGTATATACTATCAATTGATAGTTTGTCAACGATAAACTATCATAAATTCCAAAATTTAAATAAAAAGAAAAAGCCCCCCTCCCGGGGAGCCTCCTACATACCATCAAACGTCATCAGAATCTGAATCAGAGCCGGACCCAACAAAATAATAAAGATCGTAGGGAAGATAAAAAGCACCATGGGAATCAACATCTTAATCGGCGCCTTCATCGCAGCCTCCTCAGCTCTTTGCCTCCGCTTCACCCGCATCTGGTCAGACTGAATCCTCAGCACCGCCCCAATACTGGACCCTAACTGATCCGCTTGAATAATAGCTGCAGTCACAAGCCGCAGATCCTCTACCCCTGTACGATCACCCAGGTTCCGCAGTGACTCACGCCTGCTTTTCCCAAGCCACAGCTCATGGAGCACAAACCGTAGCTCATCTGCAAGCGGTCCCTCCATCCTCTCAGCCACCTTCCCTAAAGCCGCATCAAAACCCAAACCTGCCTCCACACTGATGGTGAGAATATCCAATACATCAGGCAAACTCCGGGCAATTGCCTGATGTCTTTTCTCCTTCCGGCTAAGCAAAAATAACTCCGGAAACAAAAAACCTCCCACCACACCCAAAAGACACAACACAATCAGCTTCCCTGCCCCCAGCTTCAGGAAAATACCCAATGCAGAAAAGCCCACAGCCAAAACAAAAGCTAAGACCAGCTGGAAGAGAAGCCAGATCTCAGGCTTGAGCCAGCTGGGAAATCCGGCCATAACTAGGCGCAAACCAGATGCCTCAAGCTGGCCTTCAGGTGCATACTTGCCAAAGCTTGCAGCAACACCAGCTAGCCACTCCCGCCAGGGAAACTCAACTGGAGCCTCTTCTTCCTCTACTGCCCCGAAAGCCGCCAGCCTTCTGGCAAGGCGTCTTTTTATAGCCAGCCTTTGGGCAAACCAAAGGAAAAGGAGCAGACACAAAATAAAAAAAGAGCCCAGAAAAAAAAGATAACCCATAGCAAAGCCTCCTCACACATCGATGGCAATAATCCTGCGAATGAGCAGAATCCCGAGCACCTGCCCAAAAAGCCCCACCATCAACATCAGCTGCCCTAGGGGATGCTGGACCAAAAGCAACATATACTGGGGATTAATCGCAAACATAAACGCTGCCAACACAGGAGGCAATAGCAAAATAATAATGCTAGAAAGCCTCCCTTGGGCTGTGAGGGTCTTAATCTCACCTTTAATCCGCAGCCGCTCCCTGATAGTGCTGGCCACCTTATCGAAAATCTCAGATAGGTTCCCACCCACCTGCCGCTGAATATTAATGGAAAGGAGTACAAGCTCCAGATCGTCATTGTGAACCCGGGAGGCCAGATTCCCCAAAGCATCCTCCACTGTAGCCCCCAAGGACACCTCCCGCACCACCTGAGAAAACTCTTGAGAAATGGGCGGATTCATCTCTCGAGCCACAAGCTCCATGGCCTGGAGAAAACTATAGCCGGCCTTGAGGGAATTGCTCATCAGATTCAACGCATCCCCCAGCTGCAGTGCAAAAGCAGTCTGCCTTTGGGTGATCTTCCACACCAGGGTGAGCCTGGGGAAAAACAACCCCAAAACAAACAGAAGCAATAACAGCCAATAGCGTCCAGCGACAAAAGGCAAAGCAAAAAAGGGCAGCACAAGGCCTAAAAGCATGCTTTGCAGCAAAAACTTCCCAGGGCTTTTCTCTACCCCAGCCGAAAGCAAAACCTCCCCTAAATTCTCCACAAAGGGAACTTTCCCTACCCTGGCCATACCGCTTTTCGCAAGCTGATGGAAAGGCACCTTCTCCTGCTTTGGCTGAGGGTCTATATAAGCTTTGACCCGCTGTTGCGTCTTAAGCCTCGGTCCTGCCAAAAGCAGCCAAAAAAGCAAAAAGAACAGAGGAAAGAAAATCAGATAAAGCATACCCACACCCTCCTAGCG
>DIQB01000089.1:0-2303 GCA_002427165.1 Firmicutes bacterium UBA5473 | reverse complement strand
TAAAGCATACCCATACCCTCCTAGCGTGCGAACATTGAAGGGGGCAACTGGACCCCGGAGCGGGCAAACAGCTCTGCAAACTTGGGCCTGATCCCAGTTGGCACCAGCCGCCCTAAAATCTTGCCTCTCTCGTCTACACCAGTCTGCTCAAAGACAAAAATATCCTGTAGCGTGATGATCTCCCCCTCCATCCCCTGGACCTCAGTGATATGGGTGATGCGGCGGCTGCCATCCCGCAGGCGAGCCTGCTGCACAATCAGATCAATTGCAGAGGCAATCTGCTCGCGGATGGCCTTCACAGGCAACTCCATGCCCGCCATCAGCACCATGGTCTCAAGGCGAGAGAGCAAATCCCGGGGCGTGTTTGCATGGGCCGTGGTCAGGGAACCATCATGACCTGTATTCATAGCCTGGAGCATATCCAAAGCCTCGCCGCCCCGCACCTCCCCCACCACAATTCGATCCGGCCTCATCCTGAGGCTATTGCGCACTAGATCCCGAATCAAGATGGCACCTTTCCCCTCAATATTAGGAGGCCTGCTCTCTAGCGACACCACATGATCCTGCTGCAACTGCAGTTCCGCTGCATCCTCAATTGTGACGATCCGCTCATCGTGGGGAATGAAGGAAGAGAGGACATTGAGGGTAGTGGTCTTACCAGACCCAGTTCCACCTGAGACCACAACATTCAGCCTCAGGCGCACACATACTTCAAGAAAGTCTGCCATCTCACGGGTTAAGGTGCCAAAGCTCACCAGATCCTCGGCTGTGAAGGGATCCCGGCTGAACTTCCGCACCGTAAGCACAGGCCCATTTAGAGCCAAAGGAGGAATGATGGCATTGACCCGCGAGCCATCTGGAAGCCTTGCATCCACCATGGGCTGGCTCTCATCGATCCGCCGGCCCAGAGGCGCCACAATCCGCTCGATAACCCCCAGCACATGCTCATTATCCCGAAACTGCACATCTGTAAGGCTCAGCTTGCCCCCCCGCTCCACATAAACCTGACTGGGACCGTTCACCATCACCTCACTGACCTCATCATCATTCAAAAGGCCTGTGATGGGCCCCAAACCCAGCACATCGTCCATTACCTCACCGATGATCTGCCTCTGATCCGTGCGTGTGAGCTGCCCCAGATCCCGCAGCACCATCTGCGTGGTAATGGACTCCACCTGCCGAGATAACTCCCCTTTGGCATCTGCTGCCTCAAAAAGCTCAGGATCCAATGAGCGCACAAGCTCCTCTTGGATCTGGACCTTGATCTCCCGGTGGGGATCGGGCCTGGGCTTACGCTGGGCCTCAGGCTTTTTCTCAACCTCCTGGCTACTGTAAAGCCGCGCTCGCAAACTCATCCTCCGAGCCTCCCCAGCCAACTTCGCTTTTTCTCAGCGCTTACCCCCAAAAGCTCGCCTGCGAGTTTCTCAGCCAGACCTAAGATGGCCCGGGAGATGGGAGCACGCTTTGTGCTGAGGACAAAAGGAAGACCTGCATTGACAGCGCTAATTGCCAGCCTGCCATCGCTTGGCACCTGTGCCCAAAGGGGGTAGGGCAAAATCTGGGCTAGCTCTGAGGTTTTAAGCCCCATATTTGATGCCCGATTGAGAATCAGGCCAATAGCCTCTGGCTTATATTTTAACGAGGCCATCACCTCCAGGCACAATTTCACATTCTTCACAGACAATAGATCCTGGGCTGTGATCACCAAAATCCGGTCCGCATGATCTAGAGCTGTGAGCACCTGCTCCTGGAAGGACTGGGCTGTATCGATCACAATCAGATCCGCCAGGCTCTTGAGGGCAGTAAGAACCTTCCCTACCAAGTCAGCCTCCACCAGCTCTGCCTCCTCTGGCCTGTTTGGGGCCAGCATCACCCGCAGCTGGGGAAGGGAAGGTGCAGGCACAAGATAGCTTGCCACAAGCTCAGGATCGATCTCCCCTTTCTCCTGGGCTAGATCTGCGATGGTGCGCTTGCCTGCTAGATCCACCATCACACCCACATCGCCAAACTGCAGATCAAGATCCCACAGTACGACTCGCTTTCCTGTCTCCTGGGCCAGGGCAAAAGCAAGGTTTGTAGCGATGGTAGTTTTGCCAACCCCACCTTTAGAACTGAAGACAGTAACCACCTTGCCTTGTGCTGGTAGTGAGTCAGTTTGCTTCCTCGCCTCAATCTCCAGCACCCTGCCCAATCGAGATTGGAGATCTGAAAAGGGAGCCAGGAGATAATCTCGAGCCCCCAGGACCATGGCCGCTTGCAGATGACTATCATCTCCTCTCAAAGAAGAGCAGACAAAAATCCCT
>DIQB01000115.1:12314-12539 GCA_002427165.1 Firmicutes bacterium UBA5473 | reverse complement strand
CGGACAAAACGCAATGTTTGAAAGCCCAAGTAAGTAGCAAAGGAGATGGTAAAGGCAGTTTTGCCGGCATTGGGTCTGCCGATTACAGCTGTGCGTCTCATTTTCCCTCCCCTCCCCTCAAGTCTTCTCCGTGGATCTCCATAAGTTCATTTCTGGATAGTTTTCCCTCTGCTACCAGCCTCACTGCCTGTTTTCTGATAGCGCTTTCGATGAGGTTTCTCACAA
>DIQB01000115.1:6390-12134 GCA_002427165.1 Firmicutes bacterium UBA5473 | reverse complement strand
TTCTGATTGCGCCTTCGATGAGGTTTCTCACAAGTCTGGCATTGCCACATGACAGTTCTCCGCTTAAAGAGGCTGCAATAAGTTGCCTGCGTAGAGCCGCCTGACCATCAGCTGAAAGTTGATATTGTCTGCTACGGAGCATTTGCCTGGCTATGGATTCCAGCTGCATCACAGTGTAGTCAGGAAACCTGATCTGGATGGGAAAGCGAGATCTAAGGCCTGGGTTTGTGGCCAGAAAGTTCTCCATTTCCTCGTCATAGCCGGCTAAGATCAACAGGAGCTGATCCTTGTGGTCTTCCATGGTTTTGACTAAGGTGTCGATTGCTTCTTTCCCAAAGTCTTTTTCTCCACCTCGGGCTAAAGCGTATGCCTCATCGATAAAAAGAATGCCTCCCATGGCGCGCCTGATTTGCTCTCTAGTTTTCTGTGCTGTGTGGCCGATGTATTCTCCTACCAAATCTGCCCGTTCCACCTCCACAAGGTGGCCCTTGGGGAGCACTCCCAGCTGAAGGAATAATTCTCCTAAGATCCTAGCTACAGTGGTTTTACCAGTTCCAGGGCTTCCTGAGAAGACCATGTGCAGGGCCATAGGTTCTGTAACTAGTCCTTCTTGTTGTCTTCTTTTTTGAACCACAATGAATGCTTCAAGCTCTCCTACTAATTTTTTTACGCTCTCCAGGCCCACTAAAGCCTGCAATTTGGCTCTAGCCTGCTCTAGTGCTAAGGCTGGGGCTTGGTCTCCTTTTCTGTTGATGAGTCCTAAAGCCTCCTCAACTCCCAGCTCACCCCTTTTTACTTTCGAGAGTAACTCTTCTACTGTTGGCTGTGGCACCTGGACCACCCCTAGTTTATATTCTCTGTTCCCTACAGTATACGTAGGAGCTACCGGGGATGTGCTAAAAGCCCAGGGGAAAAGGAATTCAGAATTTACAAAAAGATTACCATGAGAATCACCAAAAAGAGTTGTGCTGATTTTTTCGATGTCTCTTTGGATTATTTTTTAGGCCGCACCCAAGAGCAGCGCCCAGCGGACCGAGTGCGCGAGGATGAGGCTATTTACACTCCCCTGCTGGCAGAGATTTTAAGGGAGCTTAACGAGAAGAGTTGATGGCGCTTTTAGAACAAGCTCGGGGGTTGTCTCCTAAAAGTCTCAGGCTGGTGAGAAGAATAATGCAGACCATAGCAGAGGAAGAAACAAGAGAGGGACTTTTATAGAGCAAATCCGCCAAAAGGAGGTGTTACGGAAGCTTTTCGTAGCTAAGAGCTTTAAAAAACATAGGAATGCAATTTTATTAGATGATTGATTTGATGAAATAGTCATCATCCGCAGCGAAGATGATGGGAGATTTTAATGATACAGGAGGGAACTCCTAGATGGCCACTATTTGCCTTAGCTTTTGGAATACAAAGCAAACAAAAAACGGTACTCAGTGAGCACCGTTTTAATTTTGGGGTGGATATGCTATGGGACCCGTTGGGCTTAAGGTGGAGATGGCATGTTTATAGATTAGTAGTTGTTTCCCATCTGCCTCCAAAAAAATCGTAAAGTTGTCGAAGCCCCGGACTTTACCATGCAGCTGAACCCCATTCACCAGAAAAATAGTTACATGAAGATTTTCCCTCCGAACTTGATTGAGAAAGTAGTCTTGAAGATTGAGTTGCTGCTTGTTCAATTTACTCCCCCCTACTTATAACCCCTGCTAATATAGTTCGCCATTTTGCATAATCTTCCTGCATTGGGGATTTTCAGGAGGGTTTCAGCAAATATATGATTAAAAGCTAATATCGAGATCCCTGGCGAAATCTTCATTTGTTAAATTTGTCAAATCAGTTGCTTGAAAGTATTCGTTTAGACCATAAGAATAATTCAAAGTAAATTTGCATTTATTCTTAGAGTAGTAATTTGAACAACCAAAAAATGCCGGTTTATTTGTTTTTTTTGAGTTAAAACGTAATACCATGTGACCATCACATTCTTTGCATAAAATTTTCTTATGATACTTGAATCTCCAACTACTATGAAATTGGTTTACACCTAGAGTAATAAGTGTTACCTTTTCTGCATTATTTTTGTATAGCTCAGTAGCACACTCACGAAAAGTGGCGCCGGATGAAACGATATCATCAAGTAGCACGATATTTCGACCTTTAACAGAACCGTCAGTAACAAAAGCACCTTTAACATTGCTTGTTCTATCTATGCTTGAAAACAACTTTTGGCTCGGATAATCTTTGACACATTTCAAGCAGTTTAAGATTCTTATATCAATTGTTTTACTAATTGAGTTTATAATTTTATAAAAGCGATCTGGTTTTCCTTTTCTTGGGGGAATCCTCGCAATAGAATCAGCTTCTTTGATAAGATTGAGAAGCTCAATATAGATTGAGACAAATAAATGCGAATTATTTAATTGATTATCTTTACTTTTCAAGATCCTTTTTGATAATTGATGAGTACTTGACCTTGGATCTTTAGTATTAAAATAGCGTCCGCCACTTAATATTGTAAAACAATGGTCGTTGTCTAATTCAGTTTTGACCAATTGAAGTTTTTCTAATCTAGCTTTATTAACCGTACTTTCTGCAGCAACCTCAGCGAGATATCCGTTTTTTCGGTTTCTAATTATATTTATTTCTTCAATTCTTTGGCATATAATATCAGGTAATTTGCCAACATCATTATAGTTGAGTGATTGTGATTTCGAAATATATATTGTTCCAATAGGCAAGTGCTTTTGGAGCAACTGAATTCGCTCTAAGCTACTTGAAACGAACGCTACTTCGTGAGATCTCAGGTTCAGTATCGAAAAAAAATCGAGAAAACTTCCTATATTAAACACAAATTGAAAGGGGTTAGAGTTGGCTAAATAAAAGTTTCTCTGATCAAGCTGCTCTATGTTATTAAGCAGAATTTGGTTGGTAGAAAAAAATAACAGTTTCATGCCCTTGTGAATATTCAACCATTTTGAATGCTCATATTTGAAAGTGTCAAGATCTATTATAAGCCCCTTCAAGTAAGATATTGAAACAAACACAGATCATCCTCCTAGATTAAAAAAGGCTACATTGTTCCTTTTTTTCGATAATACTGTGCGCACATAGTTCAGATAATAACTCGGTAATTTTACAAAATTTGAAAGCCCCTTTGCGTTTAAGATATTTTTTTGGCCATTCTAGATTTGGATTATCAATAGCGCTTTGCGGAATAAAAACAAGACGACCTTGTTTAAGAGCATAAGTTGCCTGCTTAAGGGCACCGCTGGTTTCGCCTGCTTCTACAACTACTGTGGCTGCGGATATTCCGCTCATAATTGCGTTTCTCATAGGGAAGAACCATCTCTCCACTTTTGCAGAAGGTGGAAACTGAGAAATAAGAAGGCCTTTTTCACTGATCTGTTTTTGCAAAGCTTCATTATCTCTAGGATATACTTTCGTGATGGGAGTACCAATTACAGCTATCGTGGGTTGCTCATTTTTGACGGCGGCAGTGTGGGCAGCTGAATCTATACCCCTTGCAAGTCCAGATGCGACAACTATACCGAATCTTCCTAAAAGCATTGATAGCATAAAAGCTCTTTCACGTCCTTGGGGTGTGGGATTTCTTGTTCCTACTACAGAGACAATACGTTCTTGAAGTAAATCAATATTTCCTCTCATAAAAAGGAAGGGTGATGCTTCTTCGGTGGACAATAACAAAGAAGGATATTGTGGATGATCTTTTTTAATAATTATGTCATCTTGCTCTAATTTTTCAAAACCACGAATGGTATTGGTATATGCTTTTTGGAGACTGCTAATGTCAATCTTCAAAAAACTCATAAGCTCCTTAGAAATTTCTTCAAACGGAGAAGTCATATCTATATTTTTTGATATTTTATTAAAAATAGGTTCAGTTCTCTTATCGGAATAGTTATTAAGCGCTTGGAGAGTAAAATAATTTATTGCTTCTCTTATATTTGGCAGGGAAAGGTTTAATTTAATATTATTTTTAGGATTCGCGATTTCTCGACCAATATCAACTAACCCTTTTTTCCTTTCTACAAGGTCTTGTTTTAAAAAAAGAGTACCCGCAGAACTACGCTTAATTGGCTTAAGCTGATTAGAATGAACAAGTTGATTTAATCGTTGTGGCGATATGCTCAAAAATTCAGCAGCTTCCCTTGCAAATAAAACTTCTTCCGAAACTAACTGACGGAGATCATAATCCATTTAGCTTCACCCCCTCGTTAAAAACATATTATCATAACACTTGATGAAGATCAAGTGTTATGATATTTTGAGTTCATAAGGTAAGGGGACTTTATTTCAAAAGAATTCCTTGCTGGTAAGATTGATTATTTTGTTCGTGGTTCCCTCCTCTCCTAATTCCGTCAGATCCAACCAAATAACATCTTCCCGCCGGAACCAGGTGAGCTGCCTTTTTGCATAACGCCGGGTATTGCGCTTGAGGATAGAGATAGCATCCTCCAGGGAGCACTCTCCTCTAAAAAATGGAAAAAACTCCTTATACCCTATAGCCTGCATGGCTGTTTGCTGGGGGGCTGAGGTTAGAGCATAGAGCATTCTCGCCTCGTCTAGTAGACCCTCCTGTATCATCTGGTCCACCCGCTGTTCAACACGACGATAAAGCTCAGGGCGAGAGCGGGTCAGACAAAAAGTGAGGCTGTGAAACCTTTTTTTGCGGCTCATTTGGGATTGTTGCTGGGAGATGGGCTTTCCTGTCACCAGATAAACTTCCAAAGCCCGCTCCAGCCGGCGACGATCATTGGGATGGAGCCGCAAAGCAGACTTGGGATCCACCGCTTTGAGCTTTGCTAGCAGATCCAATGTTGACATTTGTGAAAGCTCAGAGCGAATAGAGGGATCTGAGCTTTCCTCGGTAAAAAGATAATCCTCAAGCACAGAGCGGACATAGAGCCCTGTACCCCCTGAGAGCAAAGGTAGCTTCCCCCTGCGATGAATATCTGAAATGGCCCCGAGGGCTAGCTTTTGATAAGTTGAAAGATCAAAACTTTCCCATGGTTCCACTACATCCAAAAGATGATGGGTCACCTCTTCCCTCTCTTGAGGCGATGGTTTCGCAGTGCCGATATCTAGTTTTTTATAAATTTGCATGGAATCGGCGGAAACGATCTCTGCACTAAATTCTTTTGCCACAGCCAGGGCTAGAGAGCTTTTGCCCACAGCTGTGGGCCCAACTATAGCAACAAGTGGCTTAGCGTTGGAAATGGTGATTCACCTCGAGCCATGCTAGTTTTAGCATCGTGGGCCTGCCATGGGGACAAGAGCGTGGCACTTGACACTGGCTCAATTGCTCTATGATCTGCTCCATGGCTTTGGTTGGCAATACTTCCCCTGCCCGCACTGCACTGTGACAGGCCATAGTGGCCAGCACCTTGGCTTTTTGCTGCCAGGGAGTAGCTCCACGAAACTCAGAGGAGAGGGCCAGGGTGGCAAAATCCAAAAGCACCTCCCCGGGATTGCTAACCAAGCCTATTGGCACAGCCCGCAGAAGAATGCTCCCTCCCCCAAAATCTTCCCAATCGAAACCCATCTGCCCCAGTTCCTTCTCGACTCGGGCTAAGGCTTTGCTCTCAGCTACGCCTAACTCGATTCTTTCAGGAGAGAGCAGGAGCTGGGAGGGGTGCTTTTGCTGCTGGGCTTGGAGCTCCTCGTAGCGAATGCGCTCGTGGGCTGCATGCTGATCCACAAGATAGAGTCCATCCTCGCTTGCGGCAATAATA
>DIQB01000115.1:3904-6222 GCA_002427165.1 Firmicutes bacterium UBA5473 | reverse complement strand
CCTCGCTTGCGGCAATAATATAGAGTTTTTTAGCCTGGCCAATCACATGCAAACTTTGAGGCCAGCCCTCCTCTTCTTTTTTGGGTAGCTGAACGATCTCTTCTTGGGCGGTTGCCTGGGGCACAGGCTCATGTGGGATAATTTGGGGACGTGTTTTATAGAGGGGCTGCTCTTCCCTTGTTGTAATCGTAGGGAAGTTGAGCTCCCGGGGTCTGTAGCTTGGCTCGGGCGGAAGCTTGGATAATTTTTCTTCAACCTCAATTTTTTTTGGCGTAATCTGCTCCAAGGCCCCTCGGATGGCATGGACAATTGCCCTGTATAATTCTTGCTCTTGGCGAAAACGAACTTCGCGCTTGGCAGGATGGACATTCACATCAACAAGCCTGGGCTCCAGCTGGATCGTGATGGCGCAGAAGGGATGCTGTCCCCGGGGCAGAAGGGTATCGTAGGCGCGATCTAGGGCGCTGGAGAGCATTTGGCTCGCGATAGGCCTTTTCCCTAAAGCCCAAAATTGCTGTTGCCTAGAACCCCGAGCTGTTTCAGGATTGCCAATCAGGCCCGAAAGCTTTACCCAGCCCTCATCCCACGCCAAGGAGAGGCAGTTTTTAGCGAGTCTAGCGTTGAACAGCCTCGCTACAACCTCCTGGAGGCTGCCTGTGCCTGTGGTGCTGAAGGTTTCCCTGCCATCTGCATGCAGGCTAAAGCTAACTTTGGGATTTGCAAGGGCCAGTGCCATCAGGGTCTGGGTTACCCTGAGGCTTTCTGTAGCATCAGTCTTCAGAAACTTGGCTCGAGCTGGAGTGTTGAAAAAAAGATCCGCTACCACGATCGTGGTGCCAGGTGGTGCGCCTGTGGGCTCCACAGGCCCCATTTTCCCACCCTCGATTTTAATACTGTGGGCCTGGGGAGCACCTTGCTCTCTACTTGTGAGAGTGAGGCGAGAAATGGAAGCGATAGAGGGCAGCGCCTCTCCGCGAAAGCCCAATGTGGCGATGGTATCGAGATCTGTAGCCGCTGTAATTTTGCTTGTCCCATGGCGTGAGAAGGCAGTGGGCAGCTCTCCGGGTGGAATCCCGCTACCATTGTCCACGACTTTAATCAGTTCCTTGCCCCCACGGGAGATTTCAACGATAATTCTCGTGGCACCTGCATCTAAGGAGTTTTCCACCAGCTCCTTGACCACGCTCAGGGGTCGCTCCACAACCTCCCCTGCAGCAATTCGATTGACCACCTCATCTGGCAAAACGCGAATCAATTCTCTGCCTCCAGTCTCTTTTTCCACTGAAAAATTAAATTTAAGGCATCCATGGGCGAGAGCTGGTTTGGATTTAGTTCCTCAAGTTCCGTGCACAGTAGATCGCCTATGCTTTCTTCTTTGGTTGCTGCCGAGGCATCCTCCTCAAACAGGGGCAAGGTCAACTGGCTGTTGTGACTTGCCTCCAGCTCCCGGAGGATCTGTCTGGCACGGCTAATCACAGATTTGGGGATGCCGGCCATCCGAGCCACGTTGATGCCATAGCTTTTATCTGTGCCGCCTCTGCGGACGCTGTAGAGGAAAGTTAGCTCCCCATCACGCTCCACTGCGCTCACATGATAGTTTACAGCCCCAGCAAGCTTACCTTCCAGCTCTGTGAGCTGATGGTAGTGGGTGGAGATAATAGCCCGGCTTTTGAGCTTATCATGGAGGTATTCCATCACAGCCTGGCTTATGGCCATACCATCGTAGGTACTGGTACCTCGGCCCAGCTCATCTACAAAGATGAGACTTTTGTCTGTGGCGCAGTTGAGAATTTGGGCAGTTTCCAACAGTTCCATCATAAAAGTACTTTTGCCTGTGGACATATCTTCAGCTGAACCTGCCCGGACAAAGATTCGATCCACAAGGGGAATCGTTGCTGCCTCCACTGGCAGGAAACTACCTACCTGAGCCATAATTTGGCACAGAAGCACCATTTTCCCATAGGTGCTCTTGCCGGCCATATTAGGCCCTGTGAGGATAATCATCCTTTTTTGGGAATCTAGATAGAGATCGTTAGGCACAAAGCTGCCAAGGGGCAAAGCTCGCTCCACGATGGGGTGGCGTGCTCCCTCTAAAACCAAGGCCCCCTCCTGGATAACTTTGGGCTGGATATAGTTTTGTTCCGCTGCCCCCTGTCCTAGGGCGCATAGACAGTCCAGCTCTGCCACAGAGCGCGCTGCAGTCTGAATGGGGCCGGCAAGCTCGGCTACCTTTTGTCTTAGCTGGACAAAAAGCTCATATTCAAGCTCAACTAAGTGCTCTTGGGCACCTAAGACCTGCTCTTCGAATTCTTTCAGCT
>DIQB01000115.1:3507-3665 GCA_002427165.1 Firmicutes bacterium UBA5473 | reverse complement strand
GGTAATAAAACGCTCTGCATTGGAGAGGGTTTGCCGCCGTTGGTAATCCTCTGGCACCAAGCTCAGATTGGGTTTGGTAACTTCCAGATAATAACCAAAGACTCTGTTATAGCCCACTTTCAGGGATTTGATCCCTGTCCGCTCCCGCTCTTGGGCGC
>DIQB01000115.1:2736-3341 GCA_002427165.1 Firmicutes bacterium UBA5473 | reverse complement strand
GCTCCCGCTCTTGGGCCTGGAGATCCGCGATCCAGTCTTTACCCGAGGAGCTGAGGCTCCGAAGCCTGTCCACCTCCGGGTTATAACCGTCGCGGATCATCCCCCCCTCTCTTACTGAAACCGGGGGATCCTCTGCAATCGCACTGTGGAGGAGCTGGCCTAGAGCTTTTAGCTCCTGGACATATTGATCCAGCTCTCCCCTCAAACGCACAAGGCCAGCTGCCTCGGCTGCTACCAGGCTCTGGCATAACTTGTCGATAAGCAGCAGGGAGCTGCCCATGGCAAGTAGATCCCTGGCATTGGCGGAGCCTGAGAACATTTTACCCAAAAGGCGCTCCAGATCATAAAGCTCTCCCAGCTCACCTTGGAGCTCATCGCGAAGTAGTCCCTCCCCTGCTAGCTCTCCTACGGCAGACTGTCTTTCCTGTATTTTGTCAAGATTCAATAGAGGTTGCTGAAGCCATTGGCACAAGAGCCTTCCTCCCATGGCAGTGACAGTTCGATCCAGCACCGAAAGCAGGGTTCCCTCCCGGCCACCGCCCCTGAGGTTACGTACCAGTTCTAAGTTGTGTCGAGACGCTGGATCTATGCCCAGATAAGCACCA
>DIQB01000115.1:0-2610 GCA_002427165.1 Firmicutes bacterium UBA5473 | reverse complement strand
GCCCAGATAAGCACCCCGCCAGTATGTGCGCAGCTCCAAAAGGCCTGCGAGAGAATTTTGCGTTTGTTTTAGGTAGTGGAGAATGGCACCGGCAGCTCGGATCAGCTGAGGCTTGCCACTTGCGCCATAGCCTTCCAGAGAGTTAACCCCAAAGTGTTCTTCCAAAGCAGCTTTGGCTTTTGGGAGCAGAAAGTTTTCCACTCCCAGCTCCCGGATCACTTCCTGTGGAATTATCTGGGGAGGCAAAGAATCACAGCTTGCCAGGAGACATTCGCTCGGGCCAAGGCGCATTAGCTCTGCTTTCAGATCTGTGAGCGCTGAGGCGCCATCCAGCTGGGTTGCTAAAAATTCCCCTGTGGAAAGATCTACACTTGCAAGGCCCCAGCTTTTCCCCTCACCTGCTACTGCCACCAGGTAGTTGTTGGTTTTGGCCTCTAAATAGCCGGGATCCGAGACTGTGCCAGGCGTTACCACCCGCACCACCTCTCGCTTCACTACTCCTTTGGCAGTTTTAGGGTCCTCCACCTGCTCGCAGATGGCAACCCTCTTTCCTGCTTTCACTAGTCGCGCTATGTATTGATCTGCAGCAAAGGCAGGCACGCCGCACATAGCAATTCTCTGCCCGCCTCCTGCCTCCCGGGAGGTGAGGGTGATCTCAAGTAACTTAGATGCTACTTTTGCATCATCGCCGAAGAGTTCGAAGAAATCTCCGAGACGAAAAAAAAGCAGGCAATCTGGATACTGTGCATGGATTGTGTAATATTGTTCTAACATGGGTGTTCTACTCATCAAACTCAAGCTCCCAATATGGTTTTCTATTTAGTGCAAAGTGGACCCGCAGTTCAAAGGCGTGTCCAAGTTCGGGATCGTATGGTGGCAGATACTCTAGCTCGACTGCCTCCAGTGACAGGCTGACCCCATCTTCTGTGATGTTGGAGATAGCATCGGAGGGTATTGCCAGTTGACTGCCGTCCTGCTCTACGATCAGATAGCGGTGTGTGTAGGCCTCCAGGTCTGATACCTCGCGATAAACTGTGCCTACAAATTCTCCATCACTGCTATAGACTGCCATTGCCTGAATGTCCCGATCGTTGATCTCCCTTAGGTACCGTTTTCGCATCGGTCTCCTCCTCAAGCACCCCGTGGAGTGTCCACGTCAGGGCGCGGGTGATCTTAACTGGAACAAGCCTGCCCCGCCACGATTTGGGATCTCCACTTGGCAGGGGGAAGATACAAGCCCTGTTGGTTCTGGTTCTGCCAAAAAGTGCCCTCGGATCTTTGGGACTTGCCCCTTCAACCAGGATCTCACAGGTCTTGCCTAGATATTCATGGCTCACCTGTCCACTGATTTTATTTTGTAGTTGGATTAGGCGATTGAGCCTTTCTTTTTTAACTTCTGCTGCCACCTGCCCGTCTAGGGTAGCGGCCTGGGTTCCTACCCTCGGTGAGTAGGCGAACATGAAGGCGGAGTCGTAGCGAACTTCTTCCACCATCTTCAAAGTTTGAGCAAAATCTTCTTCGCTCTCTGTGGGGAAGCCCACGATGAGATCTGTGGTCAGGGCAATGTGGGGGATTCGCTCTCTAATCCTTGCAACCAATTCCAGGTATTCAGCTGAGGTGTAGCCACGATTCATGGCAGAGAGAATGCGATCGCTGCCGGCCTGAAGTGGCAGGTGCAAGTGCTCGCATAATTTGGGCTCTGTTGCCAGGGCCTCAATTAGGCGGTCTGAGACATCTTTAGGATGAGAGGTGGTAAAGCGAATCCGCTCTATGCCTCCAATCTCACCTACAAGGCCTAGAAGCTGGGCAAAGTCTATCTCCTGCGACAGGCCGCGTCCGTAGGAATTTACATTCTGTCCTAAAAGGGTAATCTCCTTGTAGCCGGCATCAGCCAAGGCTTGTATCTCTGCTAAAATTGCATCAGGTTCCCTGGATCTTTCTCTGCCTCGAGTATAGGGGACAATGCAGTATGAGCAGAAGTTGTTGCACCCATACATGATATTTACAAACGCTTTCAGATCATCTTCTCTTTGGGCAGGCAGTGATTCTTCTGTTCTACCTTCTGTCCAGACCTCCAAGATTCTGCCGTCTTGGGCTTGCTCTAGTAGCTGTGGCAAGCGGGAGATGTTATGGGTGCCGAAGACCAGATCCACTTCAGGATGTTTCTCCCGAATTCGCTCCTGTTCGATCTCCTGCTGGGGCATGCAGCCGCAGATGCCAATGAGAAGTTCTGGCTTTTCTTCCTTGAGCATCCGCAGCTCTGTAACTTTGCCGTAGATTTTACGCTCTGGGTTTTCCCGTACAGAGCAGGTGTTAAAAAGAATAAGATCAGCTTCCTCTTCCCTCTCTGTGGCACTGTAGCCCAGTGAGTTTAAGATGCCTGCGATAGTTTCACTATCTCTTGCATTCATTTGGCAGCCATATGTGAAGATTAAATATTTCTTTCCGTTCATGGTTTCACCTCTTGTTGCTATTATACCACGAACAAGGAAAAAAAGGCAAAAAGATGGTACTGATTTATCGCGTAAAGTTATTGTAGGTTTAAAAGAGGACCTGCCATCTAAAAGTCATATTTGCAGTTTATTAGTGTTTGTTGTAAGATAAAAATAC
>DIQB01000003.1:29459-30122 GCA_002427165.1 Firmicutes bacterium UBA5473 | reverse complement strand
TCAGGCGCCTCCCCACAGGAGGCTCATCATCGGTCCACAAATATGTGGGGTCACGCTTGGCAATCGCCGGCCAAAAGCCTCGGGCGTGATCTGCATGCTTGTGGGTGAGGACTGCCAAACTCAGCTTCCCCACCCCAAGCTTCGTCAGGAGCCTGTCCACCTGCACAGAACTTGGCCCCCCATCCACAAGGATAAACTTTCCCCGGGGGGTCCGGATTAAAATCGAGTCACCCTGCCCCACATCGAAAATGGTAACCTGAAGGCGCGGATTGAAAATGCTCCCAACCAGCGGCAACCCCTGCCATAAAAACAATGCCACAAGGAGAAGCGCAATAGTTCTCCTGCCTGCCTCCCGGATCTTTGCTCCCCTACCTACCCCCGCCAGGCCATGGGGCCAGCTGAGGGCACCCTGCCAAATGCGATACACCACCACAATGAGGAGGTAGTAGAGGGCAAACTCCCACAGGGCAAGACAACGTACCTGGAGCACACCCCAGGGTAACTTGCCTAGAAAACTCGCCAGGGCGTTCACGAGTCGCGCGATGGGATATAACCCCCATGCCAAAGCTTCTCCTAGGGGCCGTGCTACCAAAGCCAAAAGCCCCGAGAGCAAGCCCCCCTGGACTAATAATCCCAAAGCGGCCCCGAAGAGGAGATTAGCCA
>DIQB01000003.1:14506-29301 GCA_002427165.1 Firmicutes bacterium UBA5473 | reverse complement strand
GGCACCACTTGATTGAAAAAATGTGCCACCAGAGGCAAGGTCCCAAGTTGCGCTGCCAGGGAAATCCCCAAAAGCTTGAGCAGGCCTTTTGTGGAAAGAGAGAGCTGATTGTAGGCGAGAATACTCAGCGTGGCCAAAAAACTCAAGAGAAAACCTGGATCGAAAAGCAGCAGGGGATTGAACAGAAGCAGAAGTAGCCCAGAGAGCCCCAGAGAATTGAGACCTTCTGTGCGCAGCCCCAGGAGTTTGGCCACAAGATCTAGTGACAACATCACAAGAGCCCGGATCGCCGGCGGCTTCCAGCCCACAGCCAAAGTGTAGAGAAACATCAAGATGATTGTCAAGGGAGGCGAGGCAAAACTTGCACAGAGGATCCGCACAAACCCCACATGGAGCCCTGAGACCGAAAGCAGGTGCGCGAGACCCAAGGCAGAGAAGCCATGGGCCACATCTGTATTCAGTCCTTGGCGCTGCCCTAAAATCACAGCCTCCAGCAAACCCCGCTCAGCTTCAGGCAGGCCCCTCCAGGGCGCTGCCAATTTCCGGGCCAGGGCTTTCCCCCAAAAAAAGCGCTGGCCCACCACCTGAATTTTCCTCGCCTCCCCTGTAAGATAGCAGCTGTCCCGGGCCAGGTGCCTCCGCCAGCTGCGCTCTGTAGGATTGCGGGCCCGAGGCGGCAAAGCAAAGTTGCCCTGAAGCTCTACTCGCATCCCAGGAGCATAGTCCCCCCCTTTTATGCTAACCTCAAATTTTACTTTCTTGGGCAAAACCAGGGGCAGAGAGTGCTTCTCTAAAACCACCAATAAAACACTGCCCCAAGAATGCTCCCGGACCTCGTGGATCACACCCCAAACTTGGGCTGTTATTTTCCCGTCGACTGCTACCCGCCCAAAGCTTTCCACAAACAGATAATAGCTCCGCAGCTGAAGCTGCATTCTGCCAAAACCAAAGACTAGGATGGCAAGAAGCAAACAGGGTGTAGAAAGATCAGGCTTGAGCATCCACACCAAAAGCAAAATTCCTAAGCTCGCGATGGCCAGCCAAAAGGGCCAGAGCCAACTGGGACATACCTCGGCTATGGCAATTCCAGATCCGAAAAAAAACAGAGCGCAAAGAAGGGGGTATTGCTTCATAGCTCCAAATGCTCCCGGAGCTTCTCCAAAGTTTTAGGCCCGATTCCTGAGACATCTAGAAGTTGCTCCATGGAGTCGAAACGGCCGATGCTCTGCCTGTGGGAGAGGATCCGGCTGGCAATAGCCGGACCAATCCCGGGCAGAAGCTGGAGCTGCGTGGCGTTTGCAGTATTTATATTCACTTTGCCCCTGAGAGCCTGCTTCGACTTTTGGGCTGTAGTGCGTGGCTGGGGAGCCTCTGAGATGCTACCTTGGATTTTTTCCTCTGGAGGCGCCTCACCTTTCGCTGGCAGATAGATCTTACTGCCATCTAGAAGCTCCTGGGCTAGATTGAGAAACTCAAGATCTGCTTTTTCTGTTGGCCCCCCGGCGCGTTCTAGGGCCTGGAAGACCCGGGAGGAGGCCGGGAGCTGATAGACACCGGACTTTTTCACCTGGCCGCAGACATGGACGTAGATCGTCTCGGGCTCAGGCTCTGGAGCTACTGTTTGTGGCTCCTGGAGCACAACCTCCTCTCCTCCCCAGGAGCGGCCTACCAAAAGGCCCGCTCCTAAAAGAAGGAGGGACAAAAAAATCGCCACGGAAGCACGCTCCCGTGGCGATAACCTACCAAACCAATTTGTGATAACCACAGGCACACCTCTCCTTTTGTCAGTCCCCTCGAGCAGGTGGCCTTCTCACAATTTACTTATTCTGGATTTACTTGTGTTCTCCTGCTAAGCTACAACAATATTCACGAGCTTTTTCGGAATCACAATTACTTTTCGGATCTGTTTATCACCAATAAACTCCTGAACCCTAGGTGAAGCTAGGGCTAGTTTCTCTAGCTCGGCATCAGTTGCATCTACAGCTACTGCTAATCTCTCTCGCACCTTGCCATTGACCTGCACCACAACAGTCACCTCAGAGACAACTATCGCAGCTGGATCATACTGAGGCCAGGCCTGTTTGTGAACGCTACCCTCATGCCCTGTTGCAGTCCACAGCTCCTCGCTGATGAAGGGGGCGAAGGGCGCCAGCATCAGGATCAATAGCTCCACTACCTCACCTACTGTGGTAGGATCAGGATTGGGAGCCTGCTCCCGATAGTGGTATGCTGCATTCACCAGCTCCATAATGGCGCTAATGGCGGTATTAAACTGGAAGCGATCTGTGAGGTCCTCCTGAACCTTTTTCAGGGCCAGGTGGGCTTGCCTGCGAAGTTCCTGTTCTGCCTCGCCACTTTTTTGCTTCTTTTGGCTGCCCAGGACATCCTGCCAGTCGGCTACCAGGCGCCAGATCCTATTGAGAAAACGATGCGCTCCCTCAACAGCTTTATCGCTCCACTCAAGATCACGCTCTGGAGGCGCTGCAAAGAGGATGAACAGACGCGCAGTATCTGCTCCGTACTTATCGATGATATAAGTTGGATCAACCACATTCCCCTTGGACTTGGACATTTTAGCGCCGTCCTTCAGCACCATGCCCTGGGTGAGGAGGTTTACAAATGGTTCATCCACTCCCACAAGCCCCAGATCGTGAAGGGCCATGGTAAAGAAGCGGGAATACATCAGGTGCAAGATGGCATGCTCTACCCCGCCAATATACTGATCCACACCCATCCAATAGTCAACTTTTTCCCTAGCAAAGGCCTCTTCACTATTTTTAGGATCTGCATAGCGGAGGAAATACCACGATGAACAAACAAAAGTATCGAAGGTGTCTGTCTCGCGTTTTGCCGGTCCACCGCAGGTGGGACAGGTTGTGTTCACGAAAGAATCGCAATCTGCCAGGGGAGATTGTCCACCTGGCTTGAAGGCTACATTTTCAGGGAGAACCACAGGCAAGTTCTCATCTGCAACAGCACCGCACTTCTCGCAATAGATAATGGGAATAGGAGCTCCCCAATAGCGCTGTCTGGAGATGAGCCAGTCACGGAGTTTATAGTTCACCCGGCGCTTGCCCAGTTTCTCCTGTTCAATAAAGTCCGAGATTTTCTCGATTGCTTCTTGATTATTAAGGCCACAGAAAGAGCCGGAATTGATTAGGGTTCCGTCTTCAACATAGGCCTCACGCATAGACTCAACGCTTATGTCTCCTCTAGGGGACTGAATTACCACCTTCAAGGGGAGATTATATTTTTTGGCAAACTCAAAGTCCCGCTGATCGTGGGTAGGAACTGCCATTACAGCCCCTGTACCGTAGCTGGCCAGGACATAGTTGCCAAGCCAGATGGGAACCTTCTCACCATTTAGTGGGTTGATAGCGTAGCTGCCAGTGAAGATCCCACGTTTCTCGGTCTCGGTAGAGGTGCGGGTCAGATCGTCTTCTTTCCGTACCTGCCCAATAAAATCCTCGAGCTCCTTGCGATTCGGTGCAGTAGCCAGTAGCTCTTCCACCAAGGGGTGCTCAGGTGCCAAGACCATATAGGTGACGCCGAAGATGGTGTCGGGTCTGGTGGTGAAGATAGAAACCTTACCCTCTCCCCGCTCCAGGGGAAAGCCCACCTCTACGCCTTCGCTTCTGCCGATCCAGTTCTCCTGCATCAGCTTTACTTTCTCTGGCCAGCCAGGCAGTTTCTCTAAATTCTCCAGCAACCTATCTGCATAAGCTGTGATCTTGAAGAACCATTGCTCCAGATCCTTGTGGATTACCTCGGAATCGCAGCGCTCACAGGCTCCATTTACCACCTGCTCATTGGCAAGCACTGTTTGGCAAGATGGACACCAGTTTACAGCAGCCTTTTTCTTATAAGCCAAGCCCGCTTTATAAAGCTGGAGAAAAAGCCACTGAGTCCAGCGATAATAATCCTGTTGGCTAGTTGTGATCTCCCGACTCCAATCGTAGCTGAGGCCAAGCTGGGTGAGCTGTTTTTGCATCAGCTTGATGTTCTGTTGAGTCCACAGCGCAGGATTAATACCACGCTGGATTGCTGCGTTTTCTGCAGGTAGCCCAAAGGAATCCCAGCCCATGGGATGGAGGACATTATAGCCACCCATAGTGAAGTATCTGGCGATCACATCGCCAATTGTATAGTTGCGGACATGTCCCATGTGAAGTTTACCCGAGGGGTAGGGGAACATCTCCAGGCAATAGTATTTGGGTTTGTCCTGGTCCTCCTCTACCTTAAAAAGCTCTGCAGCGGCCCAATTTCGCTGCCACTTCTCCTCAATTTCTCCTGGTTCATACTTTTCTTTGAGCCGCTCAACCATTCTTCTACCTCCCATTTATAATTCCAAATTCAAGTTGCTTCTATTTTAACAGACTCCGAGGATCCTCTCAAGGGTTAAATACAAGAACAACTACCTTTTTCTTTGAAAAAATGCTATACTTTCCCCTGGGAGGTAGAAAAATGGAGATTTTCTTGAAGAAGTTAAGTAAAACAATTGAATATGAACTGAAAAGAACCAACAGACGCAGTGGTTCTTTTCGGGTAGCTATAAAAAATGGCAAACTCACAGTTTACGCTCCTTCTGATTGCCCTGTTTCCATTATCGAAGAGCTGCTCCAAGAGAGAGCACAGTGGATTGAAGAAAATCTCACGCGCCAAAAAAAGATGGTTGACAGGCCAAAGGATACCATCCTCTACCGAGGTCAAAGCTATCCGCTTAAAATTAAGATCGCAGAAAAAAACTGGGTTTCTTTAGAAGATGCTTTTGTGGTTAATACACCTAAGAGCGATCCCCAAGTAATCAGCCAGCTTTTAGAATGCTGGTTTAAGATGGAGGCCGAAAGAATTATCCCCAAGAGAGTCTGGGAGCTTGCGAGAAAAGTTGGTGTCTGTCCGCAGAAGATTTCTTTTCGCAATCAGAAGACCCGCTGGGGAAGCTGCTCTTCTTCAGGTAATATTAGTTTAAATATCAGGCTACTGATGGCACCGGAGTGGATTTTTGACTATGTAATTATCCATGAGCTGTGTCACATACATGAACCTAATCATTCCTCACGCTTTTGGCAGCATGTTACCAAACATTGCCCGGAATATAAAGAGGCAAGGGCGTGGTTGAAAAAACATGGTCACGCCCTTGCCTTTTAGCTCAATTAATTTTTGCTGCCAGTAAAAAAGAGGATTGCATCGCGCAAAAACTCTGCGCCACCCGCCTGCCCCTGGTTGTAGAAGGCAGCGAATCTCGGATCTTCCACATACATCTGGGCAAGTGCTGCATGTGCCTCGCTATTGTAGCTGCCCCAGGCCATCTCTAGCCACCTTTTGTGTAGCTTCGCAGTCTTTTGGGCAAGCTCGCCCTGTGGGTCCCCTGTAGCCACTGCCGCTTTCAGCGTTTTCAAAATGCTAGCTCCCAGTTCCTCCCACGTCTCATACTGTTCCCGGGTCATGCCTCCGATCGCCCCATTTGATTGCTCCACTGCCTTATCCCCATATTTGGCTCTGATCTCGTCCCCGTACTTCTCCTCGTTGTCGGCAATCAACTTCTCCTTGAAGCCCAGAAACTTTTCCTGATCACCCATCTCAATTCCCCCCTCTTTTGACGCTATAGTCTGCTCTACATTGGCGATGAGCAGATCTATTTGTTTCCTTTTGTCCTGGAGCCTTTGGCGATGTTCCCGCAGTGCCTCCAGTCCATCGAAAGCAGGATCACCTACGATCTTTCGGATCTCCTCGAGTCCAAGCCCCAGCTCTCTATAAAAGAGGATTTGCTGTAGTCTATCCACCTGCGCTTGCCCATAGATGCGATACCCCGCGGAGTTGATTCTTGCAGGCACGAGAAGGCCAATCTCGTGATAATAGCGAAGTGTTCTGGTGCTGATCCCTGCCATCCGTCCTAGTTTTTGCACTGTATATTCCAAAGCTTCACCTCCTGACAAAATCACTATACACCTTTACGTAGCGTCAATGTCAAGGGATTTTTTAAAAATCTTTCTAACCAAAAAGAGAATCTCCAGGAATTACCAACAGCTAGGGAAAAGAGACTTTCGCTGCAGTGGTTTGATCTCTTGCTAACATGAGACACGTTCATGATCAAAAGGCCGTGGCAAATGCCACGGTCTTTTGGCTAACTTCTATGATAGTTACAATTAGAGGTGGGAATTACCTTTTTCTCCTTAGATTTCGCTGCCAGATAGGCAAAAATCCCACCTACCAAGGAAATGGCAGCCCAGCTTGCTACAGTTGTGTTCCACCCTTTTGTCTCTACTATCCCTGTAAAGATAAAACTTGCCAAAGACGCTGATGCATATCCTGTAAAATTCATCAGACCCGTGATTGCACTAACCCTACCTGTATCGGTAAAACGCAGGCAGTAAATGCAGAAGATCATATTACTTGCCCCAATCATAGCTCCACTTGAAATAAATAATGCTAAAACTGTAGTGAAAAATAAGCTACCGTCTAGCACAAACATCAGCACAAACATCAGGGTGGAGACAGCAAACATCACCATGGTTACCTTTTCTTCGTTATCGTGCATCCGCCTTAGCATCCACATTCCCATAAAAGTGCCCAGGAGGTTAACCAGAGGCAGAAAAGTTGAAATACTTGCCGCCACAGTGGTGGAGACCAGTAGTTTTTCAGTAATATAGGTGGGGATCCAAAATACCACGGCATTACGAATAATGCCATTGATAAGGGCGACCATAGTCATCAAAAGGAAGCTGGGAGCCAAGATTATTTTAAAAACATTGTCCTCTCCCTCTGCATGATACTTCATATATTTGACAAGCCCTCGTTTTTCTAAAACACCCAGGCTAATAAACCATAAAATAGCGCTGATAATTAAAAAGGCTCCTGTGAGATAAAAGGCAAAACCCCAGCTGCCTCCAGAGGCAACGATGGCGATAATGTAGGTTCCCATGGTGCCAACGAGAGAGGCCACAGTAAGTAGGGTCATAAAGATCCTGCCCACGCGCTCAGTAGTGTTCTCTGCAATCACCTTCGAGAGGGGACCCCAAAGCATAGAGCAGCAAAGGCCACACAATCCCCACAGAATCGTCATTACCAGCACAGACTCAAAGAGGGGGAAGAGACAAACCACAAGTCCTGCGAGAAAGAGGCCTAGGGCCACCATGTATTTTGCTTTGACAAAATCACCCATAAAGCCATTTATAAGCTGCCCAATTCCATAGGTGAAAAAGAAGGCTGATCCCATGAGCCCGAGAGATTCTTTGGTGAAACTGGTCTGCTCTAGGATCTGGGGGATCATGGCGCTTAAAATTCCCCGCCCCCAATAGCAAGCTGTGTATGCTAAAAAGCAGACGAAACCTAAGGACCAGAAATGGCCGATACCGCTATTTTTCTGTTTTTCTTCTGTGATCATGATGATTCTCCATTTTAAAAATTTTGTGAGCGTTCTATTTTAATACGATGGGCTGGCACCAGGAATTGTAGCCTGAAAAATCCTGGACTGAAACCTTAACGTATTTTGTACCCTCGGGTATTTTCTGCTCTCTGTAGGTGATAGGATTTTCCTGGTCTGAATGAAAAGACTTATAACTATAAGACCAAATCTCGGGATCAAAACTAGCGCCAAAGTAGAAATATACATCGCGGCAGGGGTCGCACCACAATTTAGCTACCCCATCCTCGCAATAAAAATCCAGGATTTTTGGCGCTTCCTCTCCCTCTCTGGCAGAAGAGGCAAAAAAGCTCCCCTTCTTTATGGCTTTTAAAATTCCCCGATGGGAGAAATCATCAGTCTTTACTGTAATATAGCCTCCGCAAAATGTGTGGGATCGATGGGCATCATCGGTTCCAAAACACCAAACCCGATTGCCATGCCACCAGAGGTGTTCGAAGAAAACCTCTGCATTACCACTTTTCCACTCCATTTCGCATTCGTGATTATAGATTTCAATCCCCAAAATATTTTCCAGGCGCGCAACCTGATGGATTTCCGCTCTTGACCAATAAGGATGGCAATAAAAAACAAGGTTGCGCTGTGCTCGTATATAGTCAATTAATGATTGCACATCCATTTGATTCAGCGCCGAATCCACTTTGCCAGCAGTAAGTTTTGTCTGCTCGGGATCGCCGAAGGCGAGGAGATGATGCGCGACCCCATTTTCAGATGTATGAATCTCCGCTGCAGGTATAGAGAGAAAGTCTTTATCCTCATACTGCGGATAATGCCCATAAAACATATGATCTGAGATGCCAAGAAAACTGTAGCCATTTTCCTTGTAGCGGGCTATAACCTCCTCGGGGGTAAGCTTGCCATCGGAGACTGTGGTATGTGTGTGCAGGTTCCCTTTATAAAAGTTTCCTTCCCTGAAGAGTGTGTAGATTTTCATGCTGACCTTCCCCTCTTTCAATACTCTCTGTAGTGATCGTCCATTAGATCGCCAATCAAAAAGCGTTTTTCTAAGGTAAAGTCTCTTCTTTGGAAACTGATGAATGCACAGATGCTATCTAAGAGCAACAGTTGGGTTAGTCTGGCGGCGGTGGCTTCATTTTCAATTTCAGCTTCTTTAGAGGCAACGATAAGACTCAGATCGCATAAAGATGAAAGTGGACTTTCTGCATAGCTGGTAACGCAAAGAGTCTTGGCCTTTTGTTTTTTGGCAATTTTGATCGCCTTTACAATATCGGCTGTCCGCCCTGTATAGGAGATGGCGATGGCAAGGCAATCCTCATCTAGCATCGCAGCTGAGACAGGGCAAATAAGTGCATCGGTCACAGCAACTGCACTGATACCTATCTTCATCAAGCGATAGGCAGCATCTTGTGCAACCATGGAAGAGCTGGCAACACCATAAAGCTCTATTCGTTTCTTAGCATTGAGAATCAAACTCACAGCGTCTGCAAATTCCCGACTTTCATTGATCTCATAGGTTGATTGGAAGGAAGAGATGGCATTGTCGATCATTTTCTTCATGGCATCTTTTGGTGTATCCCCCTGGCCTACATTATCGAAAATCATGCTATTATGGCCGCTTAATCCCTGGGCAATATTGATCTTCAGTTTTGTATAACCATCGAACCCCATGCGATTGGCAAAGTTGATAATACTCCCCTCTGAGACACCTGTATCATTAGCCAAAACTCGCATAGTGAGATTGACAGTTTTTTGGGGGTTGTCAAGGATGTAAGTGGCGATCCTCTTTTCAACCTCCGACATGGAGAGAAGTTCTTTCTTGATTTTAACTAAAACATTTTGCTCCATCTGCTGAGTCCCCCCTCTCTATTGTGTAATGCTCATTATTTTTCTTCAAGCTTGAGTATAACACATTAATTTTGTTTGTCAATGGCCCCAACAGGTGATAACATAAAAAAGTCGCGAGTATAGTTCACGACTTTTTTATATACGATAATCTGTTTTACATTAAAGTTTATCTAAAATAAACTTGAGACTCCCGCTTGCTGGTGCTGGTTGCTATGGAATTTTCAGTTCTCAACCCTAATCTATTAAACTAACTACCTTACCTTCTTTAAGCTTTTTCATGTTGCGCATGGAGCACATCTTGCCACACATAGTACAGGAATCCTCGTGGAGTGGAGTGGACTCTAGCCGATAACGACGCGCTTTTTCCGGATCCATCGCCATTTCAAATAATTTCTCCCAATCCAAATCAGCCCGTGCCTTGCTCACCTTATTGTCCCAATCCCGGGCCTTGCAGATCCCTTTGGCTATGTCTGCTGCATGGGCCGCAATCCTGGCAGCGATAATTCCTTCCTTCATATCCTCGAGGGTTGGTAGTCTCAGATGCTCGGCTGGAGTTACATAACAGAGAAAATCGGCACCGTTGGCAGCTGCAATCGCACCTCCGATGGCGCTGGTGATATGATCGTATCCAGGTGCCACATCAGTCACAATCGGACCTAATACATAGAACGGAGCCCCATAACACAACCGTTTTGCTAAAGTCATATTAGAGGCGATCTCATTTAGGGCCATATGTCCAGGTCCTTCAATTATCACCTGAACGTTTCTTGCCCACGCGCGTTTTGTTAACTCCCCCAGCACAATTAGCTCCTCCACCTGGGCAGCATCTGTTGCATCATGAATGCTCCCTGGGCGACAAGCATCTCCCAGGCTCAGAGTTACATCATAACGCTCACAGATATCCAGGAGCTGATCAAAGTTTTGATAAAAAGGATTTTCTTTATTATTCAATTCCATCCATGCATAAAGGAGAGAGCCACCGCGAGAGACAATACTGGTGAGCCGAGATGTCTTCTTGATCCGCTCAATAGTGCTTCGGGTTAACCCCGCGTGGATTGTTACAAAATCCACGCCACAGCGAGCATGCTCTTCAACTACATCTAAAAATTCCTTCTCAGAAATCTCCTGTAGTTCCTTCTCGTAGAAACCCACTGCATCATAAATGGGTACAGTACCGATCATGGCAGGTGACAGCTGGACAAGTTTTTCCCTGAACTCTTTGGTTTTCCCATACGAGCTGAGATCCATAATCGCATCTGCTTTCAAGTCTAAAGCTTTCTTTACCTTCTCCAGTTCTAGATCGATATTGCAGCAATCCTTGGAGATACCAAGATTAACATTGATCTTAGTGCTCAGTCCCTTGCCTACCCCCTCAGGACTCAAATTTAGATGGTTTATATTCGCAGGAATTGCCACCTGACCTTTTGCCACTAGTTCCATCAACTCTCTCTCAGAGAGACCCTCTTTTTTGGCCACTGTAGCCATCTGCTGCGTGATGATCCCCTTTTTCGCCGCATCCATCTGAGTTGTATATTGCATCAACTTAACCTCCAATTTTCTTCATTTGAGTTTGAAGTGTTCTTAGCTTTGCTTGCATATTATCAGCACCAAGTAGATCGCTTATTAAACAAGCACACCCAGCCCCCGAGGCCACTACCTGCTTGAGATTATCCTCAGTTATCCCACCGATAGCTACAAAGGGAATAGCGAGCTTTGTGGCCACATATTCCAGATACTCCAAGCCAACAGGAGCCCCTGCATCTTTAGTGGTGGTATGAAAAATCGGTCCCACTCCTATGTAATCTGCACCACCTGCTACTGCTTCTTTAGCTTGTCTGGGCGAGTGAGTTGAGACTCCAATGAACTTCTCCGGACCTAATAGCTCCCTGACTTGCGCCATAGGTAGGTCATCCTGACCTAGATGAACCCCATCTGCATCCACTAGCTGCGCCAGGGCAACATCATCATTGATCATAAAAGTTGCCTGGGCTTGGCGGGTAAGCTCCCTGAGGAGCAAACACTGCTGATACTTATAACGTGCGGGTTTCGACTTCTCCCGATACTGAATAATTCGTACTCCCTCTGCAAGCATTGCTGACGCTATCTCGAGATTCGAGCGTTCACAGGAGAATTCTTCGTCTAAAATGCCATAGATACCAGTGAGCTCTAACCTTTTTTTCATCATGTCCTCCTCATTCCAGAATCTGGATTTTCCACTCTCCAGTAGCTCTTGTATGCATCTTCAGTGCCATCTCATCGAAAAAGCGTGCTTTGTAGGTGCCAGGCTGAAATGGCCCTTCCGTTTTTGATGCTGCATCCTCTGCTGCCTTACCGAATACTGCAAGCCCACACACGGCAGCCCCTGGTGCGTCACCTACAGCTGCAAAAAGAGCGATCACGCTGTTTAACATGCAGCCAGCTCCAGTAATCCGAGTTGAATATAGATCACCGTGCAATACGGAAATACACTCTCCCTTGGCAATCACACGGTCAATAGCTCCTGTTGCTACCACAACAGCATTTAGTATCTTCTGCAGCTCCTTGAGCTTTTCCAAGGGCAGCTGGTAGCCTGGAAGGGAATCCACACCGCAATGGAAGCCTGCAAGATTGGCTAAAGCTGCAAGCTCACCATTATTACCCTTGATGATAGTCGGTTCCACTTCCGTGAAAATCTTCTCCGCCCACCTCATCCGGGCAGTGCTTACACCAACACCTACTGGATCAAAAATAATGGGTTTTTCCAAAGCTCGTGCAGTTTTGCCAGCCTTGATCATAGCTCGAACCCTCTGCTTGTTGGGAGTACCCAAATTTAGCACAAGGGCATGGGCGCTACGTGCGATCTCTTCCACCTCGTCGAGGGCATCACCCATAATCGGCACCCCACCTGCTGCGATGGTAATATTGGCGCAGTCGCTCAAGGTTACATAATTTGAGATATGGTGAAGCAGGGGTTTCTTTGCGTGGATGGCGTCTTTCCGCGACTCTATTTCCTGCTTGTATTCAGTCATTTCCTTTTTCCTTAAAAAAAGTATGAAAGTGATCTACCGGTCCAATTCCCCCACCCATAGCTAGACCTCTGGCTATAGCCACCGCTAGATAGTCTTTCGCCTCTCCTACCGTCTCAACTAGTGTTCTCTGCCTGGCCAGAAGACTCGTTATGGCAGCGGAAAGAGTACAACCTGTTCCATGGGTATGTTTTTGAGCAATGCGCTCTTTTGAGAATATGTAGTATGAGCCGCCATCATAGAGGACATCCATCGCATCACCTGGCAAGTGTCCCCCCTTAATTAGCACTGCCTCGCAACCCAGGCTACACAACTGTTTTGCTGCCACTCGCATTTCGCTTTCTGTGCGGATTTGCATACCACTCAAAACCTCAGCTTCTGGTATGTTGGGGGTGACTAGAGTCGCCAGGGGAATCAGCTTTTCCTTAAGAAAAGCCACAGCCTCTGGTGCTAACAGTGCATATCCACTTTTTGAGATCATCACCGGGTCAATTACCAGTGGAGCTAACTTATATTCTCGAACCTTTTGGGCCACGACCTCGATCACAACAGCACTACAGAGCATTCCCGTCTTTACTGCGTCGGCCCCGATATCCGTTGCTATCGCATCAATTTGAGAGGCAATCAAAGGCAAAGCTACTTCCTCAGCTCCAAAAACTCCCAAGGTATTTTGAGCGGTAACAGCGGTGATAGCGGACATTCCATATACGCCAAGGGCACTGAAAGTTTTTAGATCCGCCTGAATTCCTGCACCACCACTACTATCAGATCCAGCAATGGTTAAAGCTTTCTTCATAGCCTCTTCCCAGGCAAAGTGAAATAATAACGCAATGTTTTTAGCAATAAATACGCGATTATGGAGCCAGCAAATGAACTTATGGTAAATGGTATGATAAAGAAAAAAGCTGTTGCACTTTTTCCCAGGAGTAAATTGGCTATGGGAACAGACACTAAACTGCCAATCAATCCTGTACCTAGCACTTCCCCAAAAAGAGCCACAACATCATCGCCTGTGCGCTGATAGAGCCAGCCTGCCAAAAATGCCCCAATCATCCCGCCTGGGAAGGCTAAGATGGTGCCCAAACCTAAAATATTCCTCAATAAACCTATAGTAAAGGCAACCAACACTGCAGGGGCTAGGCCCAATATGATCCCGGCCAAGACGTTAATGGCGTGCTGAACAGGAAACGCCCGGGCCACACCTGCAGGAAACCAAAACAGATGGGAGGTAATGGTCCCCAAGCCCACAAATAACCCCATTAGGACAAGGCTTCTTATTCGGTCCAACTTGACAATTTTCTTGTTTAACATAATTCCACTCCTTTATTTTTTTGGATATAAAAAAAGCTTCCCTGCAGAGCAAGGAAGCAATACCCTCTATTTGAGGTTTGCTCCACTTCCCTACGCTGGTATTATCCAGACCGCCCAAAGGCGAAACAGGTTCCAAGGGTAAGAAACTCATGGTTTCTTTCTCAGCTCTAAAAGCACCCCTAGTGGATTAAATATTAAGTTTTGTTAGAAACAGTCTTTGCGTTCAACGCAAACCCTGTCTTAAATTACAAAAGTAAATTTGTTTGCGGTTCCACCGATTCACTTTACGTTTGAGTATAGCACAGAAAACATCTTTGTCAATTTTTACCCTAAATTCCCCAAGATTTTAGCGTAGACACGATTTACTTAATACTATCCTTGATGTCATCAACTGCGTTAAACGCTGAAAGAATCTGTTTTTGTTTTTTGGTCAGAGCCTTTGTGAAGCGATATCCATCATTCCCTAAAAGGATGGTGATATTTGACAATTGGCTAAACACCTTCTTCATAGACGTTGAATTATCTGCCAGGTAGTTAGAGAGTCTGTTCAATAAATAGGAGCGTATTACACATGCAATGAATATCACAAATGCTTTGCCATCGGTTGTCTCTTCTTTATGTGTTCGAATGCGGTCGCCCTCCATGTCAACTTTAATTTGAGCGAATAGCTTCTCATCAGCATCCTTAGCGCGATAATTATCTAACGTATCCGATGGAGTGGATTCCATGTCAGTCGAAAAAATCAGGAAGTATCCTTTTCTTTCTCTCATTTTTTCGACTTTGTCTGTATCGACGGCATAGTCAAACCCGCTGTCTTGCTCATGCTTTGTAAGTACAAAATAGGGCGTATAACGGCTCAGTTTTTTCTTTGGATAACGCACCAAAGCCGCCAGTTCAGCCTTTAGTCTGTTGATACGGTTTGAAATTTCATTACACTGGTTGAGATGATTGTACGGATCATAGTAAATCAAGACCCTACCAGGGATGCCATATATTGCAGTGTTTACAGGTACGCAATAGATATGATGGCAACTCAATTCATTTTCGTATTTCTCAATATTAGTTCCATGAGCGGCGAGTATCCTCTCTGACTCCTTTAAGTAAAGCGGCATTCCCATAGTAAATGCATCACAAAAGCCTTGAAGATTCGTTAGACATTCTTTACTCCAAAAACCCCCATCAAGAACCATCTTGACACGCTCAATCCCGACAGACTTCGCGTTAGCTAATACGGAGGAGAGATTCGTCTT
>DIQB01000003.1:10861-14273 GCA_002427165.1 Firmicutes bacterium UBA5473 | reverse complement strand
ACATTCCAAGATTATATTGGGCCAAATTTTCACCATCACGGTTGTAGCCAGGTTCAACCGAAGCCATCTCTTGGGAATAAGATGAGATGGAAGTGACATCATAACAAACACTACCGCTTTCCATTGCCACCTTTATCCAGTGCTTGAAGAATTCATTCTGCTTTGTGATCGTTATGGATGCGAATTTCTTACTCGATGTTTGTGATGTGAGCAAGTGGTCGACCCCAGGGAAGTAATTTCTCTGTTGCCAATCGTCAATCCCATCCATGGAATTCCCTTCCCGAATCATGTAAGCAGCCATAATAATTATATCCATTGCATTCCTGCCGAATGTCTGAGAGAGACAATCAAACAAACCAGAATCGCGACAGACCTTGAGAACGAGGTACGAGTAGCCGTAATCCCAAACCGAAATATCAGGCAGGGAATGATCCAAGTGATAAATATCATAGTAATTGTTGTTTGGGTACATCTTGCCCGATTCTGGATCAAATTTGCCGATTGCTTTAGCCTTGTTCCGGGGTGCACCATCGGCATTTCGAAAATACTTTACATATTTGTAGACGTACTTTTCACCTTTAGCACCTGCAGACTTCACGTGAACACCTTTGTCATCGGGGATATCGACGAGAGATTTTCCATATGAAGCCATAACTCATCACCTCCTGTATACGCTAATTATTTATGGGAATTTAGGTTTTACAAAGATATTTCACGGGACTATGATAATGTTACCCTGCCGGACAGCACAAAGGGTACAGGTGGAATGATAATGGTTTCACAAGCCCAAACCAGCCCTTTAACTGGCTTCATGCTCACACGGACAAGAATTTCACCTGGTTTCTGCCAGACGCTTTTGCCTGATATAAAGCCCTGTCAGCTGCCTGGAATAACTCTTTCGGTGAACTATCAAAATCGGGGATTTGGGTAGCAACACCGATGCTAACCGTAACAGATCTGCCGCCTTTCGAGCATTTATGCGGGATCTTGAGAGCCTCAATTGCTTCTCGCAAGGATAGGGCCATTTTTATAGCATCATCTTTTCCTACCTCACCCATAATTACTGCAAATTCATCTCCTCCATAACGGACGACAAGATTTTGTGTCTGCCCGAAGGCATCCTCAAGTGCCCAGGCCACTTGCTTCAAACATTTATCCCCTGCCCTGTGACCGTAACAATCATTATATTCCTTAAAATAATCAATATCTAGAATTAATAAAGAGATAGGTTTCTTCTTTCTTAGAGCATGTTGCCATTCTACCTGCATTGTTTCGTCAAACTGTCGTCTGTTCCAAAGATTTGTTACATGGTCTTTTAAAGAGAGATGCTGGAGAGTGCGATTTGTTTTTTCCAGTTCGGCTTTTTGCTCTTCTATTTGTTTCCTTGATTTCTCTAAGTCTTCTGTTCGTTTTATTACCAGCTTATCCAGATTCATGTTCATTTCTTTCAACTGGGCAGTAATTATTTCTTCGTTTTTGAAAGCATGGGAAAACTTTTGGGCCAATGCTAGCGACTGGGCAAACACAAAAATCAATTGACCCACAGAGGAAAGATAGCCGGTTTTAACTAAGCTTCGTAAAAATGAAGAACTATGATCGTTCAAAACGATGCTTAGAAAAAATATATCGTTCAGGCTCGTGATAATCAAAGCAAAGGCACCTAGGACAATAAAACCGATACCCTGCTCCCGGCACTTGAGTTTCTTCACGAAAACAAATACTATATAAACAATCACCAAGATAGCAAATACTTGGTAGAGGGGATTTATAACAGTGAAGATTTTCGCCGGTGTAAAGAGAACTACTCCTGCAAAGGCAAGTGCTATTGTCCGAACTATTCTGACCAACTTTTGGGAAAAGTCAGCGGGGAAAAGGGAGTGGAAGAAGATTAAAATTAGGGGCACTCCCAGATAAAAAGTCAAAGTTTGCATTTTATGGGCTACTTCCCAACTAAAATTCGGAAATAAATAAAGAAAGAATCTTTCCCCCACAAGAGCTGTCCTCATCCCTACAAATATACAGAACAGGCCAAAGTAGAGGGGTGAATAGTCCTTCTTTCTAAATAGGAATAAGGCAAGATGATAGATTCCGATAATCATCAGGCTACCGAATAAAAAAAGCTCAAAGGCTATGCTTCTATAACGCTTATCCAGAATCTGTTTTTCAGAACCTATGATTATACTCTCAAGGATTCCGCCACTGCGATGATAGAAGTTTGAAACCTGGATAACTATTTCATTTTCACCCTGTTGTGCCTCGAAAAAAGCAACTTGCGGTAGATATTGCGCAAGGCTAGCTCTTCTGCTTTTGCCCACAACTCCGGCGGAGGCAATCAACTCCCCATTGACCCAAAGTTTATATGACGTAAAGATTCTCGGTATCTTCAGTCCCAGTCTCCTATTTTCTCGGATCTTTATCCGCAATCTATAGGTAGCAAAACCATCTCCAGTTAAATTTTTGCCATTGAATTCAGCTCTATTCCAAGAGCAGGGTATATCTATGTAACCACTTTTGCGTATAGTTCCCCTCAGATCTCCGGGCTCCAGTAGCCGGCTACTGTAAAACTCCCATTGTCCATCCAGGCCTATAGGCTCATCTAGCTGCCAATTTGTAAGATCCAAGATTCCCTCTACAGCTTTATAGGATGCTGAGCTGCCGGTAGCTGACAAGATAAATATAAATGCTAACAGAGGCAATAAAAACAACTTTCTATTAAACATCGAGACTCCTCAATCCAGTAAAATTTTACTCTCCTAAAAGGAGATGACTCTTATAAATTTATCACATTAAGATTGATTAGACAATCGACTTTCTGCCACAGCGCTTTAAAATGCTTTGGAGGTTGCATAAATAAAAAAATCCACCATTCTATGGTGGATCATTTTACATGAAAAAATGGTGGAGCTGAACGGGATCGAACCGTCGGCCTCTTGAATGCCATTCAAGCGCTCTCCCAGCTGAGCTACAGCCCCACATCCAAGGTACGAGTCTATTATAGCGAGCAAAGTGAGGATTGTCAAGACCACGCGATCATTTCTTTTTCAAGGGGGGGGAGAATTGAAAAAGTAACTTCCAGAGTGGAAGACCCCGACTGGAACTTAGTCCAGCAGTAAATTCCAGTTTATGAATTGCCAAACTAAGTTCCAGAGTTCATTATCATTGTGTACCGCCTAAAAGGAGACAATGATGTGAACAGAAAACCCCTTCACGACAATACCCATTTAACTTTAGAACAGAGGAAGATCATCCAGGCCGGAATTGAAAACGGCTCCACCAAAGCCGCTATTGCACGGACCATTGGAAAAGATGCAACCACTGTTGCTAAAGAGATCAGGAATCATCGCAAGTTCAAGGCACGCAATACATTTAATAATCCCGTTGTGTGTGCCAAAATGAAAACTTGCACAAAGAA
>DIQB01000003.1:9352-10689 GCA_002427165.1 Firmicutes bacterium UBA5473 | reverse complement strand
AAAATGAAAACTTGCACAAAGAAACCCTGCGTTAAGAAGTGCGAGGAGCATGAAGAGCCCCAATGCAATCGCCGTGACAAATCCCCAGGTGCTTGTAACAAATGCAAGGATAGCCCTAGTTGTCACTTGGACAAGTATATCTACGACGCCGAATCTGCCGACAAGGAGTACAATAGAGTGCTTGTTGAATCCCGCGAGGGCATAGACCTGACACCGGAAGAACGCGACGAAATCGGCAATATCATCGCACCTTTGCTGGAGAAGGGACAATCTGTCCACCAAATACTTTCCGCTCATCCCGAAATCAAGCCGAGCGAGAGATGTATGTACACCTATATTGAAAACGGCGTTTTCAAAGAATTTGGTGTAGATAATTTCTCTCTTAAAGAGCAGGTCAACCGAAAGAAGCGGTTCAGTAACAAGTACAAGAAACGTAAGGAGCCTGCAAATTACGAGGGAAAGAAGTATGAGGACTATCTACGCTTCCTTTCAGAGAATCCCGAAACTCCTGTGGTTGAAATGGATACTGTCTATAACAGCCCTCAAGGTCCGTTTATACAAACCTTTCTGTTTGTAAAAACAGCTTTCATGATAGGGATTCTGCACGCAGAAAGAACCAGTGAGAGCATGGCAAGAGGCATAGATAAGCTCCAGGAAATGCTCGGCGGGGAGCTATTCTCAAGGCTATTCCCGCTTCTGTTGACCGACCGGGGCTCTGAGTTTGAGATATCCCGATTGTTTGAGCTGGACGCATCTGGTAATACCCGGCTTAATATCTTCTACTGTGATGCGATGCAGTCTAGCCAAAAACCCCATGTTGAAAACAATCATAATCATGTGCGTGATATTATTCCAAACTCTTACCCGTTAGACAGTCTTACCCAAGACAAGCTTGACCTTATGTTTTCACACATTAATTCAACTCCCCGACTGTCACTTGAGGACAAGTCACCCTATGAGGTGTTTTGCTTCTTCTACGGGAAGGAAGCAGCAAAGCGTCTCAACATAAGCGAGATTCAGCGTGACGATGTTGTGCTGAAACCAAGACTCATTTTTAGTGGGAGAAAAACGGCTACTCCTTAGTCTTTACGGTATTAACTTCCGGCGGTACATGAACAGAATTTCACCTTACTAACTTGTGGAACTTAGTCTAGCATTTTTTAAAAAACGAAGATCTATGGGTCTGTTTGCTATACCCATTTTTAATGTGATAGAGCAAAGGATCGCTCCTTTTCACACCTTAAGTGCCCAAAATAGTACCCGCTAACCCTTCTCTCATCGTGCTTTCTGGAAATAAGTGCTGCATTTTTTGAAGCCGCTTCCACTCTGGAAGTTAC
>DIQB01000003.1:0-9142 GCA_002427165.1 Firmicutes bacterium UBA5473 | reverse complement strand
GGAGGGCTTATTTGGGTTATAACAATTGCTCTCAATCCCCTATTTATCGAAGATAGGCCCTCGTGCCACAGCTAGACCTAAAGACGCGAGATTGCAAAGATCAGCAAATGCTATCTGTTCTTTTGTGGAGTGGGAACCCTGGCAGCCAATTCCGATATTGATCGCTGGAATGCCTATTGCATTGAACACATTCGCATCGCTACCGCCCCCTGTTGAGGCTATCTGCCCGTCTACCCCAATTCTTGCCATAGCCTCCATCCCTCGCTTTACAACCTCACTTTCAGGTGCCAGGGAGAAACCGGAATAAGAATGGGTGAACTCGGATTCCACCTTACCTCCCAGCTCCCTTGCGGATTTTTGGAAACATTCCTCAATCAAATCGTTTTGGGCTTCGAGTGCAGCTTGATCTAGGCTTCGCACTCCACCCCATACCTCGACAAAATCCGGCACTATGTTTGTTGCCCCTCCCCCCGCTATCTTTCCAATATTGCATGTGGTCTCAGGGCTAATTCTCCCAAGTGGCAGCTGTGCGATGGCCCGAGAGGCGATTTGAATGGCATTTACTCCCGCCTCAGGGCAGACACCTGCATGGGCAGCCTTCCCTTCCACGCGACAATAAAAACGCACATTTGAGGGAGCCTGAGTGATTATATTGCCAAAAGGCTTGCTACTGTCGAAAACAAAGCCCATCCGGCTCTGGAGCAGTGCAAGATTTAGGGCTTTGGCACCAACCAGTCCCACCTCTTCGCAGACTGTAAACACAAGCTCCAGGGGAGCATGCTCTATTTTTTTCTCTATAAGAACCGTTGCTACCTCCAAGAGCGCGACAATTCCTGCTTTATCATCGGCACCCAAGATGGTATTGCCATCGGTTCTGAAGATGCCATCCTCAAAAATCACCTTTGGATTTTCCATGGGAGCTACAACATCCATATGAGCAGACATGAGAAGTGTGGGCTCAGCTTGTTTTCCAGGTATCCTCACAATTAGGTTGCCTGTATTGCTATGAGTTTCAGGCATACTGTCATCTTCTTCTACGCTCAAGCCTAACTGAGAAAATTTTGCCCGCAGCCACTGTGCTACCACTTTCTCTTTTCGAGATGGACTGTTCAACTTCACCAATTCGAGAAAATTAGCTTTGATTCTCTCTTCGCTTATAGACATTTAAAACACCTCTTCCAAATATTATGGGGTTACCGCCCAATTCGCTCATTCTAGATATTCAGTCTTTTTAAGACGCCATCTCGTCGAATTGCAATTTTGTTGGAATAGATACCTTCGTTGACGAGATTAGTCAATGTTTTAGATACATATTTTATGTTTTATTCAACAACTGTCACCCATGAAGTTACAACACTCTAAAACAAAACCTCCACGCATGGAGGTTTATCATTTAATAATTTTCCTCGCCTGCCGAAAAATATACTGCCTCCCCCATCTGCACGCAATTTGTGCCTAGGGCCTCAGACAGCTTAATCAAGCGCTCTCGGATTCGCTCGCCTTTCTCCTCAATAGCAGGCCTCCCCTGCCCCTTCTCGTACATATATGTAGGCAATGCCCATACCCTTTGGAGTTTCGAGCCTTCATAATGGAGCGTCAGCAGCATCCCTTCCTTGTTGAGTTCATCGTTTTGATCAAAAATACAATTTGCCAAGCTATAGACAATAGGCCGACCCTTATAAAATTCCAGGCCTTGTAATACGTGGGGGTGATGTCCTAAGATCAGATCTGCCCCCGCATCAATCAATTCTCTTGCTAGGGCACGCTGCTTTGGAGTAACGTAGCTGCTGTCTTCAATCCCCCAATGGAGGGAGATCACAACCAGATCCGCCTTTTGTCGGGCCTGGGCGATGGCAGGAAGAAGCCACTGGGACTCTAGGGCTGCAACACCCGGTTTTGTCTCTGTAGCCCGAAAGCTCCTAGGATAGCTGTAGCTAAAGAACAAATCCGCCATTTCTGTGGCAGCAAAAAAAGCCACCTTCTGACCTCGCACTGTGAGATACAAAGGTGAGATTGCCTCGTGCCAATTTTTGCCTGCACCAACTGTGCCAATATTATGTTTTTGAAGGTATGCTATTGTCTCCAATAATGCCGCTTCGTTATAATCGAGAATATGATTGTTGGCAAGAGAGACCAAATCGATCCCAGCATGCTCTAGGGCCTCTATAGCCTGGGGCTTCGCCCGGAAGGTAATTTGCTTTCCGGGAAGAGACCAGCCGGAACTTGCGATGGGACACTCAAGATTGGCAAAGGTAAGGGTGGCTTTCCGGGTGAGGGTTGCTAGATGGGCAAAGGGATAATGGGCGCCATGCTTGGCCATGGCCCGACCACTATTGCGGTTTTCCGAAAGCATAATATCCCCTAGCGCCAACAGGGACCAGCGAGGGGGCTTTTGGGGTGGTGCTAGAGCCGACTTGGGCTGGGGAAGAAAAAAAGCAAAAAAGATCAAAATTAGAACTAAGACACTGGTAATAATTTTCCACCGCATAGGATGGCCTCCTATCGCTGGGCAATAATCGTCCATCTTTGGCATTCATCGCTGGGCTCAAGCCAGCGATAGTTATCAAAAATCCCTCTCCAGCTGAAGCCAGCTGTGGCTAAATACTGGGCGATCTCTTCCATAGTATAGATATATTGGGTATGGTTTTCTTGATGTTTTTGGTATAACTGCCCTTCCTTGAGAAAAAGGGTTAGTTGAAAATTACAGCTTTCTTCTTGGAGGCTGTTTTCCCAAATGTAGGAGCAGGTGGGAAAGTTTTCCGCAAACACATTGTCCGCGAAAACCACTTGATACTTAAACGGTGTATTCAGATCAAAGATAAAAAGGGAACCTGGCGTCAAGGCTGCTGCCACCTGAACAAAAAGCCCAGCCAATGCCTGGCGAGGCAAATAATTAAGACCATCGCAAAAGCACAAAGCTAGCCCGTATTGTTCCTGTGGTGCCCGCCACAGAGCGAGATCCATCTCGAGAAAACGAAATTTTCCAGAAAGACCAAGGCCCAGGGCACGCTCTTTAGCCCGGGCAAGCATCTCAGAGCTAAGATCGATGGCAAGGACATCCACGCCCCGCTGCGCAAGCTCTAGGCCTGCTCCAGCTGTACCAGCGGCCAGATCTATGGCCTGGGTTGGATAGGGAAGCGCGAGCATACTATGAGCTTGCCAGACAAAATTGACCCAAGCTCTATAGTCAACTCGGGTCATAATGTCGTCATAAATTTTCGCTAGTGCTTGATACATCATCCATTTCCACCCGTGGAGCATCCCGCCACAGCCGCTCCAGATTATAATACTCTCGGCCTTGCTCTGAAAAAACATGTACAACTACACTGCCGTAGTCCAAAAGAATCCAGCGACCTTCCTCATACCCTTCGCGGCCCTGGGGGAAAAGCTGATTTTCAGCTAGTTTTTCCACAATACCATCGGCGATGGCACGCACAGAGAGAGCTGTGCGGCCACTTGCAATCAAAAAATAATCGGCAACTATAGTCAGCTTATGCATCTGAAGGAGCACAGGGTCCAGTGCCTTTTTTTCTGCTGCTCCCTGCCATGCCAGTTTTGCCACCTCTATAGGTTCGAAACTCATCCGCGAACCTCCTTTAAAAATTCCAACAACCAATTGCGTGTAAGAATAGTCTGGGGATGAACTAACTTTTCATTCTCCAATAAATACTTAATCGTGCTATCGAAGGCCGCAAGGAGCGCCTGATCTAAGTTTCTTCTGGCCAGGCGCCTCAGGTGCTCAATCCCGGGAAAACTCCTGCTAGGCTCCAGATAATCTGCAAGACAAATCAACCGGGAAAATGGACACATCCCAGGGATACCCGTGGTGTGGTGATGAATGGCATCGAGGATCAGGGGATCGGTGATGCCATAGTCACGTTTAGCCAATTGGGCTCCCACAGGTCCGTGGAGCAGAAACGGAAGCTTCCGCTCCATGCTACCTATCAATATACCAAATTCTTCACTTTTCTGCAAGAGGACCGAGCCGGGGAGATCGTGGGCGCAATCGTGGAGTAGCCCTGCGATCCACACTCGCTTGGGCTCCAACTTCATTCTTGGAGCCCAAGAGGCTGCCAGCTGGGCCACACTAAGACTATGTTTATAGCGATGTGGTGTTAACTGGGCTTTCAGTTGTGTCTCAAGTTGCATTATTTCTCACCCTAAAAAAAAAGCCCGAAAATCGGGCTTGCGGTTTATTGTTCTCTTTCTTTTGCCTCGTTGACAATCAGGGCGCGACCATTAAAATCGGCACCGTTGAGAGCGTCGATGGCCTTCTCTGCATCGGTATCGTCTACTTCCACAAAACCAAACCCGCGGGAGCGACCAGTGACCCTATCTGTGATGATCCTGCTGGAATGAACATTAGCCACCTGGCCAAAAGCCTCAGCTAGTTCCTCTTCCTTAGTTGTCCATGGTAGATTGCCAACGTATAATGTCTTAGTCAATCGTATCTCAATCCTTTCTCTAAACCAACCTTTTATGCTATTATATGCAGTCTCCCGATTGGCTATGCGCCCCATAGAGACCATGCTTGTAGATGTATGAGGCAACACCTTCTGGTAGAAGATAGCGAATGGGCTCCTCTGAGGCCACACGCCTGCGGATCTCACTGGAGGAAATTGCCAATGCTGGAACCTCCAAGACTTTGATACTATCCTTATAGCGCTGCCACTGGTCACCAAACTGGGAGCGGAGCTGGGAAAGATCATAGCCGGGACGTGTAGCTGCAGCCAGAAAGCTCGTGGCAAACAGGCTGTCCACATCCTTCCAAGAGAGGATCTCCAAGATGGCATCGGCACCTGTGATGAAGCAAAGCTCACACTCAGGACCCAGTTTTTCCCGAAAAGTGGCCATGGTATCGGCAGTATAGGAATAGCCTGGCCTGTCAATATCCACCCGTGAAACCCGAAACCAGGGGTTCGTAGCTGTAGCAAGCACCGTCATCAGGTAGCGGTGCTCTGCTTTGGTAATCGGTCGCTGCCGTTTATGAGGGGGCCGACCAGAGGGGACAAAAAACACATACTCCAACTCTAAAACTGCCCTTGCCTCTTCTGCAGCCACCAAGTGACCAAAATGGATAGGATCGAATGTACCACCCATAATTCCATAGCGTTTCTTCATATGGCAGCTACCCTATCTGTCCCGAAAGGTAGATGGCGATGTTGGAGACATTGCCCCAAAGGCAAAACCATCTTCTTTGTGTACCTTCCAGTATTGACGAGCTCCATGGCATCTTCCTCGGCAGTGATGGCAACCCCAGAGCGCTGGAAGTATGTTAGGGCCCGCCTGCGGGCCCCATTTGCTTCCAACATGGTGCTCTCCTTACCGCTTTTTCAGCTTGTCCAGCTCCTCGAGGAGCCTGTCATTGAGCACCCGAATATAGGTACCCTTCATACCCAAGGAACGGGACTCAATTACGCCAGCGCTTTCAAATTTACGAAGAGCGTTCACGATTACAGAACGGGTAATGCCAACTCTGTCTGCGATCTTGCTGGCAACCAGCATTCCCTCTTCGCCATCAAGCTCTTCGAAGATGTGCTCAATAGCCTCAAGCTCTGAGAAAGAGAGGGTACCCAGGGCAATCTGCACTGCAGCTTTCTTGCGGGCCTCCTCCTCGATTCTGTCGCTCTTGGAGCGCAAGATCTCCATACCCACAACAGTGGCTCCGTATTCTGCCAAAACCAAATCCTCATCGGCAAAGGCATTTTTACCCCGTGCTAGTAGCAGTGTTCCTAGTCTCTCGCCACCGCCGTTCACTGGCACAATGGTAACATACTGATCTTCAAAAATGCAATCATCACCTGAAACTACGAAGTAATCTCCCCGCTCATCTTGGATGTTAGGAGAGGTCTCAATAATCCGCAAGAGGCGATCGTTGTACTCCTCGGGAAATGCGGAATCATCTAAGACAATCTTGCGCAAGGCCTCACAGTCAAAGTCATCAGTGATGCTATAACCCAAAATTTTTCCTCTTTTGCTCACAACATAAACGTTGGAATCTAACACCTTTTTGAGAACTTCAGCCATCTCGTTAAAATTCACAGGGTAACCTGCAGCTTTTTGAATCAACCTATTTAGACTTCTTGTCTTCTCCAATAATGTAGTCATTTTATTTCCTCCTTCCAAATCTAAAGAAACTCTATCTTGCTTGTCCACTCAAGCTAGGGCCACTTTCACCTCCTCGCCCTGCCCGACTATAGAATAAACCTACTTAGATCTTGATCTCTTGCAATCGCCTCTAGGTGCTTTGCCACATACTCCTGATCGATGCTGATGGATTGTCCCGAGAGCTCTGGGCCCTGAAAGGAAACCTCCTCTAGCAACTTCTCTAAAATCGTATGCAATCTACGGGCACCTATGTTCTCAGAGTGTTGATTAACTTGTTCTGCAAGTTCTGCGATTGCCTCTATAGCATTTTCTGTAAATTCGACTTTTATACCCTCAGTCTCCAATAATGCCTGATATTGTTTTGTCAAAGCATTTTGGGGTTGTGTGAGGATCCGTTTGAAATCATCTCGCGTGAGCTCCTCAAGCTCCACGCGAATGGGAAAGCGGCCTTGTAGCTCTGGAATTAGATCCGCAGGTTTGCTCACATGAAAAGCGCCAGCTGCAATAAACAGAATATGATCTGTACGTAGGGGCCCATACTTGGTCATCACAGTGGTGCCCTCCACGATAGGCAAAATATCCCTCTGCACACCTTCGCGCGAAACATCAGGGCCAGAGCCCCCTTCTCTGCCAGCAACCTTATCCAATTCATCGATAAAGATAATGCCCTCTTGCTCTGCGCGTCTGATGGCCTCTTCACTGACGCTATCCATATCGATGAGTTTCTGGGCCTCTTGCGAGGTGAGGATCTTCCGGGCATCCCGGACAGTAACCTTCCGAAGGCGAGTCTTTTTGGGAAGCATGCCTCCGAAGAGATCCGCCATATTGATCCCCATCTCCTCCATGCCAGTGCCGGAGAAAACCTCAACCATAGGCGGGTTTGAATCTTCCACCTCAAGCTCCACCATCCGCTCTTCAAGCTCCCCCAGGGCAAGCTGCTTTGCCAGCTGCTGGCGAGTATGGAGATATTGCTCCGCTGCCTCCTGGCTGGGTTTCTCCTCGGCCTCGCCTCCCATCAGAAAAGCAAAGGGATTAGCTGCCCCAGAACGCTTCTTTCCCGTGGGCAGCAGCAGATCCAAAAGCCGCTCTTCTGCAGCAAGACTGGCTTTCCCCTCCACCTCGACCATCCGCTCCTCGCGAACGATCCGAATGGAGGTTTCAGCAAGATCTCGCACCATGGAATCCACATCTCGCCCCACATAGCCCACTTCTGTGAATTTTGTGGCCTCGATTTTCACAAATGGTGCCCGGGCGAGCCTCGCCAGGCGCCTGGCGATCTCTGTCTTGCCCACACCTGTGGGGCCAATCATGAGGATGTTTTTGGGAATAACTTCCTCTTGCATTTCCACAGGCAAAAGCTTGCGACGAATGCGATTGCGAAGGGCAATGGCAACTGCACGCTTAGCAGCATCCTGGCCAATTATGTATTTATCTAGCCGGGCCACGATCTCCCGTGGTGTTAAATCCATCTCTATCCCTCTTTTGGCAATTTTTCCATGGTGATCTGGTTGTTAGTATAGATGCAGATGGAAGCTGCAATCTGGAGCGCTTCTTGGGCAATTTCCTCAGCGGTAAGATCAGAATAGGCCAACAGAGCCTTGGCTGCAGCCAAAGCTGCGAAACCGCCTGAACCTATGGCCACAACATCCTCATCTGGCTCAATCACATCTCCAGTGCCAGAGAGAAGTAGCATCTGCTGCTCATCTGCCACAATCAGCATGGCCTCTAGGCGCCGAAGCACCCTATCTGTTCTCCATTCCCGAGCTAGGGCCACTGCTGCTCGCTGGAGATTCCCTCCCTGCTGCTCTAGATAACCTTCAAATTTATCGAAGAGAGCAAATGCATCTGCTGCCGCCCCTGCGAAACCAACTATCACCTGATCGTGATACAGCCGCCTAACCTTCCGGGCCTGCTGTTTGATCACTTGCTCACCTAGGGTAACTTGCCCGTCTGCAGCCATGGCTAGCTTCCCGTCCCGCCTCACTGCCAGCACTGTAGTTGATCGGATCTTCATCATTATCACCTCGCCCTAGGATGCGCATCTTTGTATACTGAAAGCAGGTGCGCAGCCCTTACATGTGTATAGATCTGGGTGGTAGAAAGGCTACTGTGGCCGAGCAGCTCCTGCACAGAGCGGAGATCCGCGCCTGCCTCAAGCAAATGCGTGGCAAAGCAATGCCGGAGGGTATGGGGTGTGACTCCTCTTCCAGGTAGTGCCACCTTCGCATATTTCTCAACGAACTGTTCCACAGCTCGGGTTGTGAGTCTGCTGCCCCGGTTGTTCACAAACAGCCACCTAGCTCCACCTAATTTAGCATAGCCAAAGGCTAAATACTCTTCTATAGAAGCTTTAGCATAAGAGCCAATTGGTACTATTCTTTCCTTTTGCCCTTTGCCCAATACCCTAATAAATCCCGTGTCAAGGTCCACGTCTGTGAGCTCTAAACCCACAAGCTCTCCTACGCGCAAGCCTGCGCTGTAGAGGAGCTCTAAAATTGCCTGATCCCGCAGGCCCGCTGGTGTGTTTAGCTGAGGCGCTGCCAGGAGCTTTTCAACCTCGTCTGGGCTTAAATACTCCGGCAAGCTCCGCCCAAGCTTCGGGGCTGAAAGCCCATCTGTTGGATTACTAGCCAGCAGTCCCTCCTGGCAAAGATAGCGGAAGAAGGTACGAGCTGCGGTCAGCTTCCTGGCCCGGGTTGTTCGCTCTAGGTCCTGCATTTCAGCTAGCCAGTGCCGCAGGGCCGACCTGGTAAACAGTTCCCCACAAAGCTCTGTCTCTCTATCCCAATATCCAGCTTCCTGGCCAAAAGCAAGGAGCTGGTTTAGATCCCGACTGTAGGCAGAGACAGTATTTGGGGAGAGTCTTCGCTCCGCTCCAAGATGGACTATAAATTGATCAAGGCAATTATCTAATCTCATTTTACCATTGTCACATCCAAAGATCAAGTGTGAATATAAAATTTTTTCTTAAGGATTATCCGTTTTCCCACAATCCTTATTTGAACAGGCTTCATATGAAGCCTGTTCAAATAAG
>DIQB01000114.1 GCA_002427165.1 Firmicutes bacterium UBA5473 | reverse complement strand
GCCAATAATCGCTGAAGTAGCGGGCATTGGCAAAATCTGCTTCATGAGAGTGGGCAAGCAGACCATCTAGACCCTCTTCTTTTAGCATGACCTGTAGGCGTAAGACCCTCTCTTTGTATTCTAAATCAGGTAGTACTCGCATTTTAAAAACCCCTTTCTGAATTCTTAATATATGTTGATAAAAAATATAAATATATTTTAGTCCGAGGGAAATCCCATGGTACAATAATAAGCTAAATTTGCTTGCCGAACATCTGCTCTGCCAAACTGCACAACAACTGGCACATCAGATCTTATTCGCAGGGCATACTGCCCAAAAGGAACCTGGTAGGAATCTGGACCAATTGGTTTGTCCATCCGAAAACAGCGTACTCTTTCAGCTGCCACTAGCAATGGGATCCCCAATACCGGTTCTCTTTCTGGAAAATACAAATCCAAAAGTATGTTTGCATCCTCAGGCGAAGTATTTAAAATGAGCAAAGACTCATGTCCCTCAATCTCTCCCTCCCCTTTGGGTGGAAGCTCTCCATCTGGAATTATCCAGACCCGTCGTCCATCACCTCGAACATCTGCCATTTTCTCTCACCTCCATTAGCTACACTATTTGACCAAGCTTTTTATAAAAACCACAGGAGCTTCTGACAATTAATCTTGCCGGTAGCACTCGCTCCTGACTGGGGATGGTTTCATTTTCATTACAGATGCGATGTAGAAGCAAGCGGGCTGCAGTCTCCCCTATTTCCACTGCAGGCTGGCTCATGATGGTGAGAGGCGGATCTATCAGTTCGCCAACCTCTGTATCATCAAAGCCCACCACAGCTATATCATCTGGAACCTCAAAACCTGATTTTCTGATTTCTGTAATTGCACCGATGGCTAGGTGGTTGTTAGCAGCGACTATGGCATCTGGTTTTTTATAGAGAAGTGAGCTTACAGCATCACGACCACCGCGAATTGTAAAATCAGCTTCTTTAATCATTTCCTCGTCAAGCTGTAGGTTATAATCCGCCAGTGCCCTGCGATAACCTGTCAAACGCTCTAGAGCACTGGATTGCTCCAGGGGCCCTGTTATGATAGCAATTCTTCTATAACCAATCATGCAAAGATGCTCTGTGAGGGAATATGCTGACTTTACGTTGTCTACCATCACTGAATCCAAATCTTCCATTCTTTCCAGCTTGTTATCAATTACAACTATTGGGCAATCATCTTTGTTAATTTGGTTTGCTACATCAGCTTTGCCGCCTATAGCACAGAGCATAATCCCATCGACCTGCCGCGAGACCATGGTTTGCATAGCATCATTCTGCTTTTCCGTTTTTTGGCCTGTGTTGGCAATAATTAATTCATAGCCCTGTTTTTCTAGGATTGCACCTGCAGCCCCTGCGATCTGCCCAAAAAAGCTGTTACAGATATCTGGAATCACAAGCCCGCAGATCTTAGAAACATTAGTTCTTAAATTGCGAGCCATGAGATTTGGGCGATAGTTCAGCTTTCTGATTGCATGCAAAACAGCCTGTCTCTTTTCATTTGAGACACTTTGCGCATTCAATACCCTCGATACTGTGCTAGTCCCTACTCCAGCTTCTTTGGCAACCTCTATAATAGTAACTTTGCTTGCCAAATCAATCCCCACCATTTTTACATCATTTATGTATTCTATAGTTTTGGTTTTCAAAATTTGGTAACGTTGTCATTTATGTTATTCTACACCAAAACAGGAATTCCTTCCCTATATGAAAAATAAATTACAAGAAAGTTAAAAGAGCAGCTTAACTTGTTAATTTTTTCTAGGAATATGAACTGGTTGTCCCAAAGTCGTTTTGGTATCGTTTTAAAAACTGTCCTAAAGCGGTCCACAAACCACACTCACTTAGCCCTTATTTTAAATAGCCTTCTCCAACATACTCTCGGCCATTGCTTTGTATTTCACTGTTTTCTCTTGCTTTTTTCAGATAAACCGCGGAAATTAGAGAAAACATATTTTTTCGGTGAAAACGTTCCCCACTATCCAACACCCCTAGTAACTAGTCAGCTTAACTAACACCACCTTTGCCTTAAAACAAATGAAAAAAGGCAGAGCGCCTTGGGCCTATTTTAGGCCCCAAGCGCTCTGCCTCCACACTACCTACTATCTATATCGCCTCAAAACCAACCACTCAGCTCGCGGAATACAGGCCAGGCCTCTTGGGCATAAAACCTGTGACCTCCATCTCCCACAACGAGGCTAATCTTGCTTTCCACACCGGCATGCCTGTAGAGGTCTTTTGCAGCTTGAAAGGCCTCTTGCACACCGTCTATAGGAAAGATTGGATCTTCTCTTCCTGTGACTATCACAAGGGATCTGGGGGCGATGAGACCCGCTAGATCTCCCATTTCAAAATATTTTAAAATTCTGGGTATGTAGTTATCCTCACAATGATCTACAGAGCCAATTGAATCTTCGTATGTACAAAAGGAACAAGAAGGCATGGCAATTTTAATCCGCCCATCCATACAAGCAGCATAATAGGTGATAGTGCCACCACCGGAATTGCCCATGCAGCCGATGCGATTGGTATCCACCTGAGAAAATTCCCCCAAAGCATCAATAGCCCGGGACACATCCCATACTCTCTCCCCTACCATAGTGCGTCCTAAGAGCAGTGCTGTAAGGCTCCCATGGAAACAGCGACGAACCCGGGTCACACCTTTTACTTCTTCAGGTCTCTGGTCTAATCTCTCGCCAAAGCAACGCTGCTCCATAGCCAGTGCTGCATAGCCCTGTTTTACTGCCTGGATGGCAAAATCCCGATCTCCTGCTATGCTTTTTTCGTCCCCTGGATATTTGGGGTTTCCCAAAGAGATATGCATCCCTTTGGAATGGCCCTGCAGGCAAATCACAACAGGGAAAGGGCCATCACCCTGCTTCGGAATCAACAGATGGCAGGGCACATCTGCACCTTCCTCTGAGGTGAAGAGAAAACGAATTTCCTGATAAAAGTCTTTTTCCTGTTCCCATTCTACTTTTACATTTAGAGGAACACGCTCTGGAAAATCTCCCAGAAGCTCTGTTAACTTTTCCTTGGCTTGAGCTTGCCAGTGGGCAAAATCCTCACCTGACCTGTAGGCAAGAGCGGGAGATTTCTTCGCAAAACCTATCCTATGACATTCCTCTGGAGCAAATGAGGGCACAACCAACACCTCCATATATTTGGTAATGCCTAATCTTTCTCTATTGAATAAAAAAGTCCTTCCCATATGCCCTCTGGATCTATACTACCGTGGCTCCAAAACCCCTGCTATTTCAAACATAATAGGGAATAAAAATTAATTTCAGTTCTTGCAATTCTCCTCTTTACCCCCCAGTGGATAATACACACTTCAATAGGCACCTTCCCAAAGTCTTGAAGCTTTATTACACCATCCAGCTTAGCCACACAATTATCCTAGGAAAACTCAAACTACATTTAGAATTGAAATCTAAGGACTGTCGGCTTTATCTCTACAATATCCCAACGGTCCGCGTATAGGAGCCACGCTATTTCTCCTACCTTAAAAAGCAGGTGGGTATCTCCCTGAACTGCAAAAAGAAGGATAATGAAAACCAAGGCCGAACATGAAAATAATATACTTTCATTAGGAGTGAGTGCCATGCCATCTATCGACATGCCCATAGAAGAGCTACTTAGTTACAAACCATCCCTTACTATACCTGAAGACTTTAACCATTTCTGGACCGGGACCCTGGCAGAACTGCGCTCAGAATCCCTGGAGCCTTCTGTCGAGCCGATAGACTTCGTTCCCGCTTCCCATACTTCTTTTTTCAAAGTCCGCTACAAAAGCTTTGAAAATGCCATGATCTCCGGCTACCTGGCAAGGCCCAAGGAAATAGAGGGCAAGATTCCCTGTATCTTACTTTACCATGGCTATAGCGGCTCCAAGCCTCCCCTCTTCGATCTCTTGCGCTTCACCAACATGGGCTGGGCAGTGCTGGCGATTGATGTGCGAGGTCAAAATGGTGAATCCAACAGCACAAGCTGCGGTGAGGGCGGAGCTGTTCGGGGCTGGATGACCATTGGCATCGATAGCCCCAAAAACTACTACTATCGAGGTGTTTATGCAGACTGCGTCCGAGCCTTTGATCTTGTCTCCTCCTTGGATTTTGTAGATGAGACCAGGATTGCTGCTACAGGTGGCAGCCAGGGTGGAGCTCTCACCATCGCGGCTAGCGCCCTAGAGCCCCGGATCAAGGCTTATGCTCCAGATGTAGCTTTCCTCTGCCATTTTAAACGGGCAGTTCAAATAGCACCTGGCTACCCTTACCAGGAAATTGAGGAATACCTTCGCAAATGGCCCCAGCGGGAGGCCCAAGTATTTCGTACTCTCTCCTATTTTGATTGTATGAATCTGGCTCCGTTCCTTAAATCACCAGGCTTTTGGTCGGTATCCGGCAACGACAGTACTTGCCCTCCCTCCACTACAATGGCAGCATACAACTATGCAGGGGGCGAGAAGAAGCTAAAGTTCTATCGCTATAACTACCATGAGGTACCTGCGCAACATGAGATGGCAAAACTTTGCTGGTTAGCAGAGGTATTATAGCGAGAGAGACCAGGCGTACGCCTGGTCTCTCTTCGCGGTTTATCCTACATGGTAGTTAAGTACTCTCCACCTGGAAACGCACCCTCAAGGTCACAGCAACTTCGTCGAGTGCATATAATCGAATAAAATATTCCTTCCTGGAGGATACGCCATTATGTCACAGTTAGGTCAACCTTCTGCGAGCCGCAGAATAATGAAAACAGCCGGTTTGCTGCTAAAACGCTTTTTTTTGGCATCAATTTTGGTTTTCCTGACTTATCATTTTATCGGCTATCCAGCTATGCGTCGGGTTCTACCGGAGAAAATACCCGCACCATGGCTTACTGCAAGGCCTGTAGAGTCAGTGCTCATCTTCGCTCCACATTCCGACGATGAAACCCTAGGATGCGCCGGAGCTATTGTGCATGCTCTGGCTCAAGGGGCGCGAGTTCACGTAGTGCTTGTCACCTGTGGGGATGGTTTTCCTATAGCTGCCGAAGCGATGGCCAAAGGACGCCGACCTCGGTCCGAACACTATCTTTCGTTAGGTATGCACGACAGGGAGAAACCCTCGCGGCGCTAAAAGTATTGGGACTGGGGCCCGAGAACGTAACGTTCCTAGGTTATCCCGATGGCGGGATCGCGAAACTGTGGGGTGAATTTTGGACCTATGATAACCTACTCTCATCACGTTATACAAAAACAGAGAGAAGCCCATATTTCAATAGCTTCATGCCTGGTGCTCCATATTGTGGACTTTCTGCAGTAAATAACATAGCAACCATTATCAAAAAAACAAAACCTTCCCACATCTTAGTACCTCATCCTAACGATACCCATTCAGATCATTGGGGAACGTTCGCCTTGGTAACCTATGCTCTGCATAGGCTAACCGGAGAGGATCAGTTGACAACAACGCCTACAACAGTTGCATATCTGGTGCATCGCGGCGACTGGCCACTGCCGAGACTATATCGACCAAAATGGCCTTTAGATCCTCCGCCCAAAATGCTACAGTTGCCTGAGCGGTGGCTCTATCACCCCATGAGCGACCAAGACATCGCGCAAAAACGTCTAGCGATCCTAAGTTATAAAAGCCAAGTTTTGTTCATGCGCATGTACATGCTAAGTTTTGTTCGCAACAACGAGCTGTTTTTTCCATTGCGCTCTCAACTTGTAGCAAAGCTAGGGGATGAGGACGAATCAGTTATCAAGCGTGATCACCTCTGGAAGACTGCTGCGGATGTGATTGTGGACCCTACAGATGACACTATCTCGCGCCGCCTAGGACCTGGCGCTGACCTGAAGGAGGCAGCTGCACTATTGGGCCGTGATACTCTCTACATTTTAGTGAAGCCCAAAGGACGCATTTCGCCAAGAATCCGATACAACATCGACATCTGTAACTTTGCAAGTCACCGAACCATGGTTAGCCTGTCGATGGGACCCAAAAATATCGTACGCAAATCGGCCAAAGCCACGCCTGCTCAAATTCGCCATACAACAGATGGCATTGAATTCGCGATTCCTCTATTAATCTTCTCTTCAAGTGTTCGGGCCTCGCCGGGTTCTGTTTTCTTTTCGGTGCAATCGCGGCTAGGGAATACCGTCGTGGATAGAACTGCCTGGACAGTGCTACGCCTATCTGCAGATGAACCGGAGATCTTCCGCGCGAATCTCTATGAAACGCACAGATAGAATATATAAGGTTAGCCTATGATTATAATAATGAGTTGAAAAATACGTTTAATCAGTGGGCCTCAAGTTAAATAATGCTACAAGGTGAAAAAGCAACACGAGCTGGCTGCTGCTATAACGAGAGAAGCCAGGCTTGCGCCTGGCCTCTCTTATAATAATCCCACTAGTGCAATGATCCTTTTACATCTATGCTATTTTTACACTCCATAATAGCATAGATATAAAAGAAATTGCCCTAAAAGCACAGAACTTCAGATGAAATACATCCACACCTAGAGCTTCTCCCCTTCAAAAGTACCATTGGGTTGTATAAGCACAATTTTACCCTCTTCTGCCATAAATTCCACACTGAAGCCTGCTATGCCTTTCAAAACAAAACTAGTTTTCCCTACAGGAACAAGAGTATATGTGGGTTGTCCTGGAACTACCAACAGAAGCGAATCTCCCTCTTCCATCCTTACCTCCACCTGCATT
>DIQB01000053.1:14591-20994 GCA_002427165.1 Firmicutes bacterium UBA5473 | reverse complement strand
ACCCGCTACTACGCTGCCCGCTTCGCACCCTTCGGGATTAGGGTCAATGCCATCTCACCCGGTGGTATCCAGGCAGGGCAAGATCAGCTTTTCCAGAAGCGTTATAGCGAACGCACATTTCTGGGAAGATTGGCAGAAGGGGAAGAAATCAAGGGCGCAGTTGTATTTTTAGCATCAAAAGCTTCTAGCTATCTTTCAGGCGTCAACTTACCTGTAGATGGCGGCTACACAGCCCACTGAGGAAGGAAGAATAGCTATATGAAAATATTGATTGTTGGCGGTGGTGGCATCGGTGAGCGACATCTACGCTGCTTTTTGGACACAGGCCAGGTGCAGGTGTCCCTCTGCGAGGCTGAAGAGGAAAGAGTCAAAGCCCTCAAGGAAAAGTATCAGCTAGAGGAGACCTATACTGATTTTACCACAGTCCCTCTTGCCCAGTATCAGGGAGTGGTGATCGCAACCCCTGCACATCTTCATATCCCCATGGCTATGGAATGTGCAAAATCTGGCGTACCATTTCTTCTGGAGAAGCCTCTTTCTGTGAATCTGGAGGGTGTAGATGAGCTGCTTGAGCTTATACAGAGGCAGGGCGTAACGTGCGGTGTTGGCTATATGCGCAGAAGCCTACCTTCTTTTAAGAAGCTGAAAGAATTAGTCGAAAGCGGTATGGCAGGTAAGATCAAGATGGGACGCTTCAACAGTTCCCAAGACTATCGCAAGTACCGGCCGGATTATCAGCAGACCTATTATGCAAAGGCAGCCGAGGGTGGAGGCTGCATTTTAGATGCAGCCAGCCACACGCTCAACCTTGCCCAGTGGTATTTTGGCGAAGTGCAGGATGTTATGGCGATGAGCGATAGGCTAGTTTTTGAAGGAGTAGAGGCAGAGGATTCAGCAATAATCTTAATTCGCTTTGCAGATGGAAGTTTGGTAGAAGTATTTTGTAACCAATTTCAAAAGCCCAACACAACTGAAATTGAGCTTATTGGCACAAAAGGCAATCTAAAATATATTGCAGAAGGTCAGGAGCACAAAATATTCTTCTGCAAAGATGATTCCAACCTATGGCAGGAGCTTGCAAACTACAGGGTAGGGAGGGATACCTATTATCTAGCCCAGGCCCAAGACTTTCTCGCTGCCATCCGAGGCGAGAGAGAATTTCCAACCAGTTTGCTAGAGGGAAAACGGACACTTATGATCGCGCTTTTAGCAAAGAAACGAGGTAATAATTGTGAACAATAGTAGGGTTTTAGATAAGTTACGCAGAGGGGAGCCAGCCCTCTGTGTGAAGACAGGCTTCAATGATCCAGGGATTGTGGAGCTCATCGGAACTTTCGGCTTCGATTGCATCTGGCTGTGCCAAGAGCACATGTGGGCGAATCCCCAGACTCTGGCAAGTCAGGTGTTAGCGGCCAGGGCCACAGGCACCGATGCCATGGTGAGGATTGATAAGAGCGGCCCTTCATCTGCTTTCAGGCCCCTGGAGATGGGGGCCCAGGGCTTGATGGTTCCCCATATCCGCTCTGTAGAGGAGGCAAAAACATGGATTGATGCCATGCGTTTCCCGCCCCTGGGAAATCGGGGCCTGGATGGGGTGAATGCAGATACAGACTGGGGCAGCTGCACTTTGGCTGAGTATCTGAAGCATGCAAGCAAAGAAACCTTTCTTCTTTTGCAGCTTGAGGATCCTGTGGCATTTCAGCACCTCGGCGCCATAGCGGATCTGGATGGATTCGATGTAATTTTCGTTGGCATCGGCGATCTCTCTTTGCGTTTGGGCTGTCCTGGGGATTTCCAAAACAAGGAACTGTGGGAGATTGTGGAGCACGTGGCAAAGGTAGCTATCCAGCACGGGAAGACTCCCGGGATCCCGGGCATTTCGCCTGCTTTCACGAAACGAGTCTTGGATTTAGGATATAGGTTTATCACCTCTGGTGCAGATCTGCGCTTTATCCGCCAGGGATATACTCAGCTGCAGGAGGATTTTGGGGAGTTGGGTTTCACGTTTGCTGGGGCAAAGAGTGCTTGAGAGGGAAGAGCGGATTGAAAAGAATTGGGGCAAAGAAGAAAGAGGGCGGCCTGGCCGCCCTCTTTGTAATTAGTTTGTAATCTGTGGTCTCTCACCAATTTTAACTTTCACAGTTTGGAGTTTGCCATCGCGGATGATCAGGAAGTTAGCCTCATCGCCCACTTTCAACTTGCCCATGATCTTCTGGAGGTCATCTGTTTCGTTGATCTTTTGCCGGTTGATCTCCCGGACAACATCGCCCACCTTCAGGCCAGCTTTATCTGCAGCACTATCTTTCTCTACAGAACGAATGATTACACCTTTGCTATCTGGCAGATCTAGATATTGAGCTAACTGATCATCTAGGCCTTGGTAGTAGATGCCAAGGTAGGGTCTGCTTACTTTGCCAGTATCTAGGAGCTGGTTTACAATATCCTTGATGGTATTGATGGGGATGGCAAAGCCAATTCCCTGGGCCTGAGCATTGACAGCTGTATTGATGCCAATAACCTCTCCGTTGAGATTGAGGAGGGGTCCGCCACTGTTTCCAGGGTTAATAGCAGCATCTGTCTGCATGAGATTAGGATACGTCCGGGCTCTGCCTTGGCTGTCGGGAATTTTAATCTCGCGGCCCTTAGCACTGAGCACACCAGTGGTTACTGTATGATCTAGCTGGTAGGGGTTACCGATGGCCACAACCCACTCGCCAACTCGAGTTTGATCCGAGTTGCCCATCCTTGCCACAGGTAGGTCCTTACCGTCCACAATTTTTAGAATGGCAAGATCTAGGTTTGCATCTGCCCACTTTAGTTCTGCCTTAAATTTATCTTTGCCCCGGATGGTAACTTTGATTTCATCTGCGCCCTCAACTACATGATAGTTTGTGATTGTAAAGCCATCAGGGCTGATAATAAAGCCACTGCCTACACCCTGCCCTGGCTGTTGTGGCTGCTGGAAGGGGAAGAAGTCGCCGAAAAAGTCACCGAAGGGGGAACCGCTAAAAGGATTAGTCCGACCTTGAGTCTTAGGCTTATAGGTTGTTTCAATAAAAACAACAGCAGGCCCCACTTCTTCTGCAATATCTGCGATTGCATAGGGATTATAGGCTGCTGATTTTTTAGCCACAAGTTCAGTTGTGGCATAAGTTTCCGGTGATGATAACGAGACCACCAAAGCTCCTGCCAAGAAGGCTATGACTAAAAATAAGGAAAGAATAATGTGTTGTGGTTGAATTTTTCGCCAGTTAATTTTCATCACACTGCTGGTCCAAGACCAGGCCTTCACCAACCTTTCTTAGTAAATTATGTCTTGGGTTTCACCTGTCTATATGGTAATTATACAATAAGAGATTGAAAAAGTAAAATTTAATTGTCGCGAGAAGTTAGATTTATAGTTGACGATTCTGTGACAAAGTAGTAAAATGGTTCAGGGTGAAAAAAATGGAAAAGGATTTAACAAAGCAATTACTTTCTGCCCTATATGAAGCTACAGAGCCCCTCTCTGGTCAAGAGTTGGCAGAGGGGATGCAGGTGAGTAGAACTGCTATCTGGAAAGCCATGGGCAAACTGCGGGAACTCGGATACCAAATTGAGGCTGCCCCAAACCGCGGCTATCAGCTGATAGCTGGTGTTGATCGTCCCTTTCCTGAGGAAGTCAAAAGGGGTCTTGCCACCTCATCTTTTGGGCGGAAAGTATTATATTATAACCAGCTAGGCTCAACCAATGACGAGCTGCGTGCCTTGGCCCGGGAGGGAGCCGTGGAGGGCACAGTGGTAATTGCAGATCAGCAGCTGGCAGGCAAAGGTAGATGGGGACGGAGCTGGTATTCCCCAGGCGAAAACCTTACCTTCTCGCTCCTATTGCGGCCTCGCTTCGAACCTTGCCAGGCAGGATTATTAGCGCCTCTAGTGGGCGTGGCTTGCCTAGAGGTGCTCACAAGCTCTCCTTATAATATCCCCTGCACTTTGAAATGGCCCAATGATCTTATGGTTTCAGGGCGCAAGCTAGGTGGAATTCTCATCGAGCTTAGTGCTGAGCTTGAGCGAATTCACTACGTAGTTGTGGGTCTTGGCCTGAACATCAATGGTACATTTGAAAATGCTCCCTCTGAGGTTCAAAGGCGGGCCACATCTATTAGGGCCATAGGTGGGAGAAAATGGAAAAGGGTGCCGCTACTACAAGAGTTGCTTGCGTCTTTGGAGGCAGAATATCAACATTTTGTAACCCGAGGACCAAGGCGGCTTTTGGATAAGTACCGCATCTGGTGCGACACTTTAGGCCAGGAGGTTGAGGTCTATAGCCGCGGCGAGCTTGTGGCCAGGGGAATAGCTGAGGATCTCGACGAGAGCTGCAATCTAGTGCTGGCGACTGAAAATGGCCCGGTGACAGTAACTAGCGGCGAGGTGTCCCTGAGGCAAAATTAGGGGGACTTTTTTAGCAGCAATGTCAACCTATAGAAGAAATAAAGTTAACAATGGAGGATGAATGATGTTTACAACTAAAGAAATATCCCGCATGGCAATGTTCACAGCCCTCTGCGCTGCTACAGCGCTGCTTGTGCGCTTTGGCAGCGCACTTGTTCCCTTTAGCCTGGTGCCCTTGTCAGCAGTTTTGGCAGGCGCTATTTTAGGCCCGAGACTTGGGGCAATCTCAGTGCTAGTCTATATCGTCTTGGGGTTGTTGGGGATCCCCATCTTTGCAGCTCCCCCCTACGGTGGCCCTTTGTATGTCCTCAATCCCACCTTCGGCTACCTGCCAGGTATGGCCCTCGGTGCATACCTTACAGGCTTGATTCTCCAGCAGAAAACCCCTTGGCGCCTACCTGGAGCTGTGCTTGCCGCCACTTTGGCTCTCTATCTATTGGGGCTCCCGCACTTGGCCTTAATCATGGCCAAGGTACTTCATAAACCCCTGAGTTTTGGGGGAGTACTCCTAGCGGGAATGACCCCTTTCCTTATAGGTGACCTTCTCAAGGCGATGGTGGCGGTTTATCTAGGAGAGCTTGTCCGCCGGAGAATGGGGGGAGGGGCATAGCCCCTCTTGAACTATTTGATAAAGAAAATCAAAAAGAGAACCAGCATTACAATCCAAAGCTGCTTGTTGAGGGCGGGACGAGCAGTTGTCTCGGCCATGAGATCACCTCCTGCTTTTGCTATCGTAGCTTAGGGATGGTTACACAAAGAAGAAATTGGTACTAATGCATAATACACAACAGAGGTCGTTTCGGTGACAGTGGCCCAAAGAGGATTTTGCAAAAAAAACGAGAATTAAAGCAGAGGGGGTGATAGAGATGAAGGCAGTATTTTTGGTTTTAAATAAGATTGAGCTTTTAGATGACGTCTTGAAAACTTTTTTGGACTGTGGTGTGAGGGGAGCTACAATTCTCAATAGCACGGGCATGGGGGGGATGCTGGCAGGGGAAGTTCCTCTTTTCGCTAGTCTAGGCTTGGCTCTGCATGAGGACCGCCCCTACAGCTATACCATCTTTGCGGTAATGGGTGAATCAAAGGTAGACTCAGTTATCGATGCCATCGACCAATGTTTAGATGGACTTGATAAACCAGATACCGGCATTTTGATGGTGCTTCCTGTGGAGCGCACTGTGGGACTCCCCAGGAAGAATAAATAGTTTAGGGGTGGAGCATAGTTGAACTTAATCTTTGATCTTGGTTTTTTGCTTTTAGCTGGTTTCTTTATTGGTAAGGCCGCAGGATTATTACATTTTCCTGCAGTCACAGGTTATCTGGTGGCAGGAATAATTATCGGTCCCTCCGCCCTCAATCTATTATCGCCACAGATGCTGGAGACCTCAGTGTGGTTGAGCCATGCTGCTCTAGCCCTTATTGCTTTCGCAATTGGTTCTCAGTTTACTCGCCACAATATCAAGCGTTTGGGCAATGGCATTTTTCTAATCGCAATTTTGGAAGCGCTAGGCGGCTTTCTATTAGTTTTCCTGGCCATGATTTTTATCTTTAAGCAGAATCTGGCAGTATCGCTTCTGTTTGGGTCTATTGCTGCAGCCACAGCCCCTGCCGCCACGATTATGGTGATCAGAGAATTGAGGGCCAAAGGCGTGTTCACAGATACTCTTTTAGCTGTGGTGGCCATCGATGATCCCATTTGCGTAATCCTCTTTGGGATAGCTTCAGGTTTTTCCACGGTTTTGCTGAAGGGAGAGAGCTTTTCTTTTTTCAATACACTTCTCCGGCCAATAGGCGAAATCCTGGCAGCTATTATCTTAGGCGTGGTAATTGCTCTACTTTTAGTTAGTCTGACCAAAAAAGTAAAGCGAGAGCTAGATTTGCAGGTGCTAACCTTAGGATCCATATTAGTGGCCTCAGGTCTGGCACTATTTTGGAATCTTTCGCCCTTGCTTGTTTGTATGGCCACAGGTTC
>DIQB01000053.1:13363-14361 GCA_002427165.1 Firmicutes bacterium UBA5473 | reverse complement strand
CTTGAAACTCCAATTTATGTGCTCTTTTTCACTCTCTCCGGCGCGAGTCTCCAGCTGAGCCTCTTAAAACAGGTAGGGCTCCTGGGCTTGGGCTATGTTGTGTTTAGGGTGATAGGCAAGGTTTTGGGCGCATATATTGGATCTTCAATCACAGATGCACCACAGGTTGTGAAAAAATATTTAGGACTGGGCCTCGTACCCCAGGCAGGTGTGGCTTTAGGGTTGAGCCTCCTTGTGAGACAACAGTTTCCTGGTATAGGGCAGATTATAGCTACTGCAGTGATTGCTGCAACTGTAATCTATGAGCTAATAGGTCCCCTATGCGCAAAAATTGCCATTACCTGTGCGGGTGAGGCGGGCCGGGCAGAATCGAACTGAAGGATAATCTCTTTTGGGGTGTTAGCCAATTGGCTAGCACCCTTTTTTTATTCCTTGCATAAAATAAAGTCAGTGAAAACTTAAAGGGGGTTCGGTTATGAACGGGGACCTTGGGATGCTTTATTCAAAATTTGGCAAGCTTCAGGAGAAGGTGCAAGGAGCCCAGGAGGAGTTAGCTCAGCTCAGGGTTGAGGGTGCCGCAGGAAGTGGCGCAGTAAGAGTAGTGGCCAATGGCCTAGGTGAGATCAAGGAAGTGATTTTGGATTCCAGAATCATCGATCTTGAGGATTTGGGGAAATTGCAGAGTGTTATTTTAATAGCAGTAAACCAGGCCTTAGCCGAGGCCCGGGAGACAGCAGGGATGGTTCTCAACCGAGCCACAGATGGGATGGCAGGGATGATCAGTGACTTTTTAGGCGGCACCAACCTGTTTTAAGCATAAAGAGAGGGGAGGGTCAGGGATGGGAGATACAGAATTTAAAGTTCCCACCCCAGGGGGGCAACTGTTGGACTTTTGCCTCAAAACCATCGGAGAACAAGAGCAATTGGATGCAAACACTATGTTGGCCCTACTTAGCCTGGTTAATCTGACCAACATCTTGGAGCTAATTGGTCAGGGG
>DIQB01000053.1:12894-13131 GCA_002427165.1 Firmicutes bacterium UBA5473 | reverse complement strand
GATCCCACCTGGCTCAGATAAGATGGGGATGCTTAACAACCTCATGGGTATGTTAGGCGGCGGAGGCGGGGACTTGTCAAAGCTAATGCCACTGGTCTCCATGTTGGGAACTGCCATGAAAAATAATCAGCAGCCAGCGGAAACACCCGTGCCCCCCGCAGAAACTGAGCAACATCAAGAGGAACTGGCTGCAACTGAAGCTGAGGTAAAAGAACCACCAGCAGCTAGCGGTTGGGC
>DIQB01000053.1:580-12645 GCA_002427165.1 Firmicutes bacterium UBA5473 | reverse complement strand
TGGGGGCCCTGCGGGCCACTACCCATATTGGAGTGCTAAAGGTGCTAGAGGAGGCGGGCCTACGGCCAGATTACATTGCCGGAACCAGCATGGGCAGCCTGATCGGTGCTTTGTATGCAGCAGGGCTGGGGTCGCAAGAGATCACAAACTTTTTGCTGGAGGATGAAAACCTGCTTAGGTTATTTTCCTCATCCTTCAGTCTCAAAAGGTTGTGTTTGCTCTTGCGAGGTTGGGCCAAAAGCAAACTGAAGCTTCAAAGGAGCGCCCAGGGCGCTCCTTTGGGGCTAATCGGTGGTGGCACCTTTGAGAAAGTTTTGGGGACAGTTTTGGGGGAGAAAACCCTCTCCGATCTAACACTACCCTTTGCAGCTGTAGCTGCAGATCTGAACTCTAACAAGCGGGTGATTTTTGCCTCGCCAAGGTATCTACCCGGTCCCTTGCCTCCGCGCAGCGTGCGAACGGAAGGGAAACTCGTGGAGGCCATCCGGGCCAGCTGCTCCATACCCGGGATCTTTGCACCGAAGATCATGGATGAACACTGCTTGGTGGATGGGATGATTTTAGATAACCTGCCAGTCGAGGTTGTAAGATACATGGGGGCGGACGTGGTGGTTGCAGTGGGGGTAGATCATATTGGCAAGAAACTGGCTCCTGTAGGCAATATCTTCGAGGTCCTCACCCAATCTGTGGAGCTGATGAGCAGCGAAATGACCCAAATTAGAGTTGACGAATATGCTCAGCTGTATATCCGTCCTCTAATTTTCGATGTGGGTCATTTAGATCTAACCAAGATCCCCTATTGCATTGAGCGAGGAGAGTCTGCAGCCAGAGCAGCTTTGCCTCAACTGAAAAAGCTAATTAGGCTCTAGGCAGGATTACGCCCCTCCGAGGCAGAAACAATACCATGGAATTTTATTTAGGGGTTGTTATCCTTGAAACAGGAGAAATGGCAGCTACAATCGTATAATCCAAGACCAGTCTCTATCCTAATGGAGCGACTTGGCATTAGTAAAATTATGGCTCAGGCTTTGGTGGCCCGAGGGATCGTCACAGAGGAGGAGGCTAAAAGATTCCTGCGCTCAGATCTGGCGGACCTACACGATCCTTTTCTTATTGAGGGAATGGCTCGGGCTGCAGAGCGCCTAGAGGGGGCCATTACCTCTGGCGAGAAAATCGCAATTTGGGGCGACTATGATGCAGATGGAGTCACTGCCACAGCTGTGCTAGTGCGTGCGCTGCGAAACTTTGGCGCCTCTCCCCGCTACTATCTGCCCAGCAGGCTCCAGGAAGGCTATGGCCTCAATGCAGATGGTATCAGAGAGCTGGCAACAGAAGGGGTTAAGCTCTTGATAACAGTGGACTGTGGTATCGCCTCTGCCGAGGAGGTGGCCTTGGCCCAAAAACTGGAGATGGATGTGATTGTCACAGACCACCACGAGCCTCAAGCCGAGCTCCCAGCCGCTTTTGCAGTGATAAATCCCAAACTTGGCAACTACCCCTTTGGGGAACTGGCAGGTGTGGGTGTTGCCTTCAAGCTCTGCCAGGCAGTGTCCTCATGTCTAAGCTCCGGTGGCATCACCGAGCCTCGTGAGGCTAAGAGGTGGTGTCAGGAGTTTCTAGATCTGGTTGCCCTGGGAACTGTGGCAGACGTGGTTCCCCTAGTCGATGAAAATAGGATCATAGTCAAAGCTGGCTTGGCCTTGCTCTCGGAGAGCCAAAACCCAGGCCTCGCGGCTCTAGTTGGGGGAGCGGGTCTATCTGATAAACCCATTTCTTCATATCACCTGGGCTTCATCCTAGGACCCCGTCTCAACGCTGTAGGCAGGCTTGGGGATGCCCAGGAGGCAGTGGAGCTTCTGCTTACAGATGATCCAGCCCAGGCACAGCGCATGGCCAAAAATTTAGAGGAAATTAATCGTCAGCGCCAGGCCATGTGCGAGGAATTAACTAATACTGTAGTGGAAACTATCACAGAGGAGAAACAAGAGGCTGCACCTGTGATCGTGGTGGGGGGGGATGGGTGGCACCCCGGCATTATCGGCATTGTGGCCTCCCGGATTGCAGAGCGCTACGGCAGGCCCACAATCCTCCTCTCCTGGGAGGGGGAGGAGGGCAGAGGCTCTGCCAGGAGCCTACCAGGCTTTGATTTGTTCGCGGCCCTTACCCTGTGCAAAGATCTTCTCGTGCGCTACGGCGGCCACAGGCAGGCTGCAGGCCTTACCATCCAGCGGGACAAGCTAGCCCAGCTACGGGTAGCCTTGGCAGACGTGGCCGCCAGGGAAGAATTTCAGCTTCAGGAGCCTTGCTTGGAGCTGGAGGGTGAGCTCACCCCCAGCGAGCTCACCTTCCAGCTCCTAGGAGAGCTGGAGCAGCTAGGACCCCACGGTGAGCAGAACCCCGAGCCTCTTTTTCTGGCTCCGGGCCTGGAGATCTTAAGCTGGAGCTGGGTAGGGGAAGGAGCCCGGCATTTGCGCCTGGGCCTGGGAGATCACCTAGGAGGTTCCTTTCGCGGGATCGGCTTTGGAATGGGGGATCTTGCTGCGAAAATGGAAAAGTATCTTCAAGGGAACCAAAGGATTGATCTGGCATACAAACCTCGGCTTGAGGAGTGGAGGGGAACCAGAAGCATTAGCATGCAAATGCACTCCTTGCGCCTGCACACCGGTCCCAGCAAACAGGCCATAAAACAGCCTACCATTCCCATAAGCGAGCAGGATGGCTTCACAATCTTGGATGCAAGAGAGGTGGAGGCCAAAGGAGAATACCTAGCTGCGCTGCTCGCAGACGGTGCCCGGCCTCTTTTATACTGTCCAAGCGCAGATGTTGCCCAAAATATCCTCTCTCAGCTAGAAGAGCTTTTACCTAAACTTAAGGCACGGTTTCTCCTTTTGAGCAATACCGCCAGCCTCCAGCGGCTAGCTAAGGGGGAGTGGTCCTTGGCCATCTGGCCCTTACCCTTGTGGACAGATGAGTTACAAAGAAGAATTCGTTTTCTAGAGCATTTAATTTTTTGTCTACCGCCTCCAGATCCCGCGGAGCTCTCCTGCCTCAGTGCTTTAGGTGAGCCTGCTTTCGTGCACCTTCTGTTCAACAGGGAGGATCTACCCGAGGCACGCCGAGTTCGGGAGAGCATACCTGCCCGGGAGACTGTGGGCAGGGTCTACCTGTTGCTAGAGCATTTGGCTCAACAAAATCCCATTATTGCCAGGGAGGATCTTGTGGGCAGGATCCAGCGGGGTGGAGAAGCTGCTTGGAAAATCAAGTTAACAGCCCTGGAAGTTGCCCACAGCATTGAGATCCTCAGGGAACTTGAGATTTTAAAACCCCAGGCAGAAAGCCTGCTCTTCTCTCCACCAGAGGAAAAGCTACAGCTTGATTCATCACCACTGTACAGGCTCCGGGAGAGCGACGAGGCCCAGCTGGAGGCTTTTGTGACAAGCTGGAAATTGCCTCGGATTGTGAAGCTGATCAAAAGACGCGAGGCTGCAAGCTAGGGGGGAGTAAAAAATGAAATATACCCAATTAGAAACACCGGCCCTTATTATAGAGCTTTCGATTCTCAAGGCCAACATCGAATCTATGGCACAGTTTGCTCGTGCAAAGGGAATAGCTCTCAGGCCCCACATCAAAGCCCATAAAATCCCCGAAATTGCCCAACTGCAGCTTAAGGCTGGTGCCTGTGGAATTACAGCCAGCAAGCTCACAGAGCTAGAGGCCATGGGAAGCGATGCCAACCTACTTTTGGCCAACCAGGTGGTGGATCCTAGAAAAGCAGAGCGCCTGGTTGGGTTGTTGGCAAAGTTCGGAGGCGCGACACTGGTAGATAGTAAGCGGGGGATCGAGATCTTGGCTAGGGCAGCAGCCCACAGAAAGTGGCAGCTGCCTTTGCTTGTGGAAGTGGATACGGGTCTGGGTCGCTGCGGCGTGGTGGGGGAAGGGGAGCTCTTAGCTTTAGTGGAAGAAATAAAGCGGGAGCCATGGCTCGAGTTTCAGGGGCTCCTTACCCATGCAGGCCACGCTTATGCTGCAAATAGCCCAAAAGAGGTAGAGAAGATTGGCCGCCAAGAGGGGGAGCGGCTAGTTGAGCTGGCGCGTTTCCTAGAGAGGGCAGGGCACAGGGTGGAGACGGTAAGTGTTGGCTCCACGCCAACAGCCAAGATTGCGGGTCTTGTTCAGGGCGTCACCGAAATCAGGCCTGGCAACTATGTCTTCAACGATGCCATTGGGGTAGCTCTAGGTGTAGCTAGGGAGGAGGACTGTGCCCTCAGGGTCCTCTCCACTGTGATCAGCACACCCCAAAGGGGCAGGGCTGTAGTAGATGCAGGGAGCAAGGTTTTAGCTTTGGATCGGGGAGCCCATGGTAATTCCCTTGTCCAGGGTTTTGGGATTGTGCAAGGGTACAGAGATGTTGCAGTGGAGCGGCTCAGTGAGGAACATGGTATTTTATCCTTCCCCCCTGAGCTTGAATTTGAGGTGGGAGAGATTTTGGAGATTATTCCCAACCACGCCTGCCCTGTTGTAAATTTGGCGGATCAGGTCTTTATCTGCAGTGATGGCCAGGTTCAGGGGAGCTGGCAGGTAAAAGGACGGGGCAAAGTAGGCTAGGTTTGCTCTTATGGTTTGCTCTTATTGGCGAAACATTTTAAAATTAGAGGCCAAAGGGTGGACGTGGTCCACCTTTTTCGTTATAATAACGGAAGATGCAATATTTTTTTCCTGCAATTGAGGAGGAGAGACAAGTGGACTTACGCAGTATGATTCGGGAGCTACCGGACTTTCCAAAACCTGGGATCAGTTTTAAGGACATCAGCACTTTGCTCAAGGATGGCAAGGCTCTAGATTACGCAACCAGCGCTTTGGCCGATCCATTCCGCGATAAGGAAATTGAGTTGGTGGTTGCAGTGGAGGCCCGGGGCTTCGCGATTGGGGCTCCAGTGGCTTGCAAACTGGGGGCTGGCTTTGTCTTGGTGCGCAAACCCGGAAAACTGCCCGCAGATACACTCAGATATGAGTATGAGCTTGAATACGGCACAGATACCTTAGAAATTCATAAAGATGCCATCTGTCCAGGGCAAAAGGTGCTGATTGTGGATGACGTGCTGGCTACAGGTGGCACAGTATCTGCAGCCATCCGGATGGTGGAACAGCTAGGAGGAGATATTCAGGGGCTTGCTTTCCTCATCGAATTGGAAGATCTTGCAGGCAGGAGCCGTCTTGCCAAATATGATGTGTTATCACTTGTGAAATACAACGATTAGAAAAGGAATGGGATAAGTGCAAAAGCGCTTAAAAAAGCTGCTCCAGGCGATTGAGGAATACCATCCCGATTTTGATTTAAAGCTGATCGAGGATGCGTTTTACTTCGCCCAAGAAGCTCACGGCGAGCAAAAGCGTGAGAGTGGGGAGCCTTTTGTCTCGCACCCCTTGGGCGTGGCTGAGGTTTTAGCCAAGCTCAAAATGGATGAGATCACAATTGCAGCTGCTCTTTTGCACGATGTTGTTGAGGACACAGAAGTTACCCTCGAGGAGATCAAACAGCGCTTTGGGCCGGAAGTTGCTCTACTTGTGGATGGTGTAACGAAGCTCAGTCGCCTTCCCTTCCAGTCCAAGCAAGAGCAGCATGCAGAGAGCTTGCGGAAGATGTTTTTGGCTATGGCCAAAGACATCAGAGTGATTATCATCAAACTTGCAGACAGGCTCCATAATCTTCGCACCTTGCGGAATCTGCCCGAAGATAGGAGAAAGAAGATCGCCCGGGAAACTTTGGAGATCTACGCACCCCTCACCCATAGGTTGGGCATGTACAGGCTCAAATGGGAGATTGAAGATTTGGCCCTCCGCTACCTTGAACCCTCAGAATACTATAGTTTAGTGCAGCTAGTTGATAAAAAGCGCCAGGAACGAGAGCGCTATATCAATCAGGTGATCGATACCCTTCAAGAGCAGTTAGTGAAGTTGAAGATCAACTCTAAAATCGAGGGTAGACCCAAACACTTCTATAGTATCTACCAAAAGATGAACGAGAAGGGCAAGAATTTCTCGGAAATTTATGATCTCATCGCCATTCGTGTAATTGTGGAATCTGTGAAGGACTGCTATGCAGTTTTAGGCACTGTCCATACCCTTTGGAAACCCATGCCAGGGCGTTTTAAGGACTATATTGCCATGCCCAAATCCAATCTCTACCAGTCTTTGCACACCACAGTAATCGGCCCCGGTGGCGAGCCTTTTGAGATCCAAATTCGCACCCACGAAATGCATCATACAGCTGAATACGGTGTGGCTGCCCACTGGCGCTATAAAGAGGGGGGCAGCGGGGATAAATTTGAAAGTAAGATCAGCTGGCTAAGGCAGCTGTTGGAATGGCAGCGGGAGATGAAGGACGCCCAGGATTTTCTCGAGACCCTGAAGATCGACCTTTTCGAAGACGAAGTCTTCGTTTTTACCCCAAAAGGGGATGTTAAAAGTCTCCCTGCAGGTTCCACACCTGTAGACTTCGCCTACAGCGTCCACTCCGATGTGGGAGATCGCTGCACTGGAGCTAAGGTAAATGGGAAGTTGGTCCCTTTGAACACCAAGCTCCAAAACGGAAATATCGTTGAGATCATCACCTCTAAAAGCGGCAAACCTACTGGTGACTGGCTAAACTTTGTCAAGACCTCAAAGGCCAAAAGCAAAGTTCGCCAGTATGTGCGGGAGACCCAAAAACAACAGGCAACAAGCGAAGGCCGGGAACTGTTGGAAAAAGAGGTCCGCAAATTTAATTTTGAGCTACGGCAAGTTTTAGTGATGGAGCAACTAGACGAGGTAGCACGCCGCTACGGTTATGCAGAAGCCGAAGATCTCTATGCGGGAATTGGCTTCGGACGCATCACTGCCAATCAGGTGCTAGAGAAGTTAGTGGGCTCTGAGAAACTGGCCAAGCAAAAACAGAACCTGCGCACAGAGAGGCAATTTGAAAGACAGAAACGTCTAGGGCTCGCGCCCAGACGCAGGCCCTCCCACGGAGTACGGGCAAAGGGCTTGGATAACATTTTATTTAGATTTTCTCGCTGTTGCAACCCAGTGCCAGGAGATGAGATTGTCGGCTATATCACAAGAGGCAGAGGCGTCAGTGTTCATCGCAAGGATTGCCCCAATGTCAGTTCGCTTTTGGCTGAGGAGGGCAGGGAGATCGAGGTCTTCTGGGAGGGGGATAGCAAAACCAGCTATCCTGTGGAGCTTGAGGTAGTAGCAGAGGATAGGGTAAATTTGCTTGCCAACATCATCCATGCTGTCTCAGAGCTGAAGACCAATATTGTGGCGATCCACGGCAGGACAACGAAAAACAAACAGGCAATAATTGAGCTGGTGGTGGATATCCGAGACTTGGATCAGATGGAAGCCATTTTAAAACATTTGAAAACTGTAGATGGCGTGCTCGCTGCCCGTCGTCATGAATCAGGAGGGAAGCAAAATGCTAATTAAACGCCTTGTGGTAGGAGAGCTTGCCACCAACTGCTACCTTTTAGGATGTGAGGGAACAGGCAAAGCAGCAATAGTGGATCCGGGAGCTGATGGCAGGACCATCTTAGAGGAACTAGCTTTAGGCGGGTGGCAGCTGGATAAAATTATCCTCACCCATGGTCATTACGATCATTTTGGTGCAGCTTCTGTAATCCTCGCCCAAAGGCGGGTACCGGTGGCCATAGGCAAGTTAGATGCAGCAGCCCTCCACGATCCCAACTTTAATTTGGCAGGTCTTTTGGGGGAGGCTCCGGGAAAGGTAGAGGCAGAGCTTTTGCTGGAGGAAGGAGACAGTGTGGAGGTGGGGAACCTGCAGTTCCAGGTGCTTCACACCCCAGGTCATACTCCAGGGGGGATCTGTTTGCAAGGAGAGGGGGTTTTGCTCACAGGAGACACCCTCTTTCGTGGTTCCATCGGCAGAACTGACTTTCCTGGAGGCTCACCGAGTCAAATCAACCAATCTTTAGAAAGATTCCGCACTCTGCCAGGGGAACTGCAAGTATTGCCAGGACACGGTCCTACCAGTACCATAGCTGGGGAGCTTCTAGATAATCCCTTCCTTGGCTGACAGATGCCAGTTGACTTCACCCCCGAAATAGGGGTAAAATAAGTTTGTACTTTATATAGAGGCAAATAAGAGGAGGAGTGCTTGTGCTGCTCTATCGTATGCGAAAAAGCATGAAAGCAATTATTATTGTGGTTTGTGTGGCCTTTGTTGCCACCCTTCTGTACACAGGTTTCGGTGCGCCCCGGGGTCAGGAGGGGCTACCTTCTGTTGTAGCCAAGGTTAATGGCAAAAAGATCGCCCGGGAAGAATTTAATAACATGATGATGCGCCTTCAGCAGCAGCAGGAACAAAATGGAGCCAATCTTACTGCAGAGCAGCGGCTCCAAGGTGAGAACAATGTTTTAGATTCCCTTATCGAATATAACCTGATTGTGCAGGAGGCCAAGCGTCAGAAAGTTAAGGTACCTAAAGCTGAGCTTGAGAAGCAATTCAACGAAATCTCAAAGCAGTTTCCTGACAAAAAAACCTTTCGGGACCAGCTTACCCAAATGGGCCTCAGCGAGCGCAAACTACGCGCCCTAATTGAAGAGGAACAGGTTTATACCAAATTTGGTGAACAGGTTCGGAAGGTAAAGGTGACAGCGAAGGATGTAGCCGATGCCTTTGTGCAGGTTCAGGCCAGGCATATCCTGATCCAAACAGAAGAGGGTAAGGAAAAGGAAGCCGAAAAGAAAGCTAAAGAAGTTTTGGAGAAAATCAAGGCCGGTGGCGACTTTGCAGCTTTGGCCAAACAATACTCCGATGATCCAGGTAGCAAAGAAAACGGTGGTGATCTGGGCTTCTTTGGCCAAGGCCAGATGGTACCAGCTTTTGAGAAAGCAGCCTTTGCCCTGAAGAAAAATGAAGTAAGCGACCTTGTAAAGTCAGATTACGGGTATCATATTATTCAAGTCCTAGATCGCAAAGAAGCCAAGGGTGAAGAATTCCAAAAGCAGAAAAAGGATCTTGAAAAGCAGGTTAAAGAGAAAAAAGGACAGGAAGCATATCAGCAAATGGTCTCTGACCTGAAAGCTAAGGGCAAAATTGAGATCGTGGATCTGGGTCTTTCCGCCTATCGCCTCTGGCAGCAAGGTAAGCTGAAAGAGGCCATCGCCCAGTACAGGGAAGCGATCAAAGTATATGGCAGTAGCCCCCAGCTTCCTTATCTCCACTTTGGTCTTGCTCAAGTATACAAACAGAACAAGCAGCCTGCAAAGGAACTTTCTCACTTGAAAGAGGCAGTGAAGTATAATGTGGCAGATGCCTCCTTAGAACTCAGCTTGGGAACTGCTCTCAAGGAACGGAAGAAGGTTAAAGAAGCCCTGCCCCACTTTGCCAAGGCAAGTGAGATCTGGCCTCGGGATTGGCAAACTCACATGACCCTCTATAATTTCTATAACGAGCTTAAAATGGAGGATAAGGCCAAAGCTGAGGAAGAAATCCTGATGACGATTCAACAAGAATATATGGAGCGTCAGAAAGCCCAGCAAGAAGCCCAAGAGCAAGCCCAGAAGGCAGCCGAAGAGGCAGCGAAAAAAGAAAAGCAAGAACAAGCAAAGAAGAAGAAGCCTGATACTAAGACCGAGCCTAAAGAGAAAAAATAAGGAAGAGGGAAGGCGTGCCTTCCCTCTTTCCGGTTCACAGGGGAGTTGTGAGATGATTAATGCACCACGGGGAACAAACGATATCCTCCTGCCCCAAGTAACTTTGTGGCAGGAACTAGAGCGGAGATTGCGGGAGCTGTGCCGGGCCTACGGCTATAGCGAGCTACGCACACCTATTTTTGAATCCACAGAGCTCTTTGCCCGGGGAGTGGGCGAGGGTACAGATATTGTGGACAAGGAGATGTATAATTTTACAGATCGGGGAGGCAGAAAGATCACCCTCAGGCCCGAGGGCACAGCTCCTGTGGTTCGGGCTTTTTTGGAACATAAGCTCCATAGCACCCTGCCCTCCCGGCTTTATTATCTGGGGCCCATGTTTCGCTACGAGCGGCCTCAAGCCGGCCGCATGCGCCAGTTTCACCAGTTCGGCTGCGAGCTTTTCGGCGCAGAAGGCCCCTTTGCAGATGTGGAGATTATTGACCTTGCCTGGACTACATATCGTAGTTTGGGGATTGAGGATGTTCAGATCAAGATTAATTCTCTCGGCTGCGAAACCTGCAGAGGTGCATTTCGTGAGGAACTGAAAAAGCGCCTTGAGCCGAAACTCGGAGAGCTTTGCAATAACTGTCAAACCCGCCATGCGCGCAATCCCTTGCGGATTTTGGATTGCAAAAGCCCCCAGTGCCAAAATGCCCTAGGCCAGCTACCGCAAATCCTAGATTATCTTTGCCCGGACTGCAGGGAGCATTTTTCAGGGGTGCAAAAGGGTCTTAGTGCCCTTGAGATCCCTGTGCTAGTAGATCCGAACCTGGTGCGGGGCTTCGATTATTATAACCGTACAGTCTTCGAGGTGGTGGCAGAGGGGCTAGGTGCCCAAGATGCAATCGGCGGTGGTGGCCGTTATAATAAGCTAGTTGAGGAGCTTGGAGGCCCCAGTGTGCCAGCTGTAGGCTTTGCTGCAGGACTTGAGCGGACTTTGCTAGTTCTGGAGCAGTACGGGATTAAACTTACGCGCGACGATGCACCCTTTCTCTATCTAGCGCCGCTAGGGGAGGAGGCCTTAGCTGTTGCCTTTAAAATTGGCACCCAGCTAAGGCACAGGGGTGTTCCCACCTATCTACCCCTTGAGGAGAGGAGCCTTAAGGCGCAAATGAAGGTGGCAAATAGGCAAGCTGCCCGGTGGACCTTGATTCTAGGTGATGAGGAGCTAGAAAAGCGGCAGGCTGTATTGAGGAAAATGGATGATGGTACGCAAACTGAGATTCCCCTGGAGGGAATAGTGGAGTTAATAGAGGACCTTTTTCAAAAGGAAGGGAGCAGCGGAAGATGCAAAGCATAAAACGGACAGGCGCAGGAGAGCTTAGGGCTACAGATGCAGGAAAAACAGTAAAACTTATGGGCTGGGTGCATCGCCGCCGAGATCACGGTGGGCTAATTTTCATCGATCTGCGGGATCGCAGTGGTCTGGTACAATTGGTTGTGGATCCACAGCTAGAGGAGATTTTTCTTTTGGCTGAGAAGTTACGCAGCGAGTTTGTGATCTCAATTCAGGGACAAGTACGCATCAGGCCTGAGGGTACAGTGAACCTGAAACTGAAGACAGGTGAGGTTGAGGTGCTGGTGGAGAGCTTGGAGATTCTCAATGAATCCAAAACACCTCCCATCCAGCTTGATGCAGAGCAAAGCGATGAGAACCTGCGCTTGCGTTATCGTTATCTGGATCTGCGCAGGCAGCCCATGCAGGAGAATATCATTCTCCGGCATAGAGTTGTGAAGTTAATCCGGGATTTTCTAGACACTGAGGGCTTTTTAGAGATTGAAAGTCCCATGCTTACCCGTAGCACACCTGAAGGCGCTCGGGATTATTTGGTGCCCAGCCGGGTGCATCCAGGAGATTTTTATGCTCTGCCCCAGTCGCCACAGCTTTTCAAGCAGCTGCTGATGGTCAGTGGGATGGAGAAATATTTCCAAATTGCCCGCTGCTTCCGGGACGAAGATCTGAGGGCTGATCGCCAGCCTGAGTTTACCCAGGTGGATATAGAGCTCTCTTTTGTAGAGCAAGACGATATTTTAGCCCTCATGGAAAAGTTGATGGTTCAGATCTTGCAGCTAGTGGGAAGAAAGGCTCAGATGCCTCTGCCACGTCTCACCTACAGCGAGGCTATGGAGCGGTTCGGCTCCGACAGGCCCGATCTTCGCTTTGGCCTGGAGCTGTGCAATGTGACAGAGCTGGTAGCGGACTCCCAGTTCGGTGTTTTTGCGAAAACTGTGGCCTCAGGTGGCCAGGTGCGGGGCATTTGTGTGCCCGAGGCAAGCTCTTTTACTCGCCGTCAATTAGATGATCTTGTTGCCACAGCCCAAGAGTTTGGTGCCAAAGGCCTGGCTTGGATTGCTCTTGATGAGGATGG
>DIQB01000053.1:0-368 GCA_002427165.1 Firmicutes bacterium UBA5473 | reverse complement strand
GGGAGCGCATGGGAGGCAAAACAGGTGATCTATTGATCTTTGTTGCAGATAAACCCCAAGTTACCATGGAGGTTTTAGGCAGACTGCGTTTGGAGTTGGGCAAAAGCCTCAATCTCATCGACGAAGATCGCTGGGAGCTATTATGGGTTGTGGATTTTCCGCTTCTCCAATACGATGAGGAAGAGAAGCGTTATCAGGCAGTACACCATCCCTTTACATCACCTCGCCCTGAGGATCTGGAGCTTCTTGAGACTGATCCTGGTCAGGTGCGAGCACAGGCCTATGATCTGGTGCTCAATGGAATTGAGCTAGGTGGCGGCAGCATCAGGATCCATCGGCGGGAACTACAGGAGCGAATGTTCTCTGCC
>DIQB01000132.1 GCA_002427165.1 Firmicutes bacterium UBA5473 | reverse complement strand
CTTTTTCACCTGTCAAACCGAGGCGCGTTCGAATCCTTTGAAATCCATAATAGCATCTCCTCTCTCATTATATTTTCTTCAAACGGTCATGCCGGAAGCTTTCCATTGTTTGTATCTGTAGCCAAACTTCTAAATATGGTGCTTTCATAGCCATAACGCACACTAACCAGATTGGCTACACTTGAAGTGAGGATGACAGTACTCTGCTTTCGATGTTTTACATAAGTTTCAACCACTTAAAAGCTACTTCTTTCAATTAGTCTGTTTCACCACGCCTAAATAAATCAGCGCAGCGAGCATATACCTCGTCAGATATCATACATGAGCCGAACTTTGAGGATGGCTGCAGCAAGTTCCCTGCTACTAATGGATCAGTACAGGCAGTATCATACCGGAGTTCTTCACGTATCGCCTTATCACGCAAATCAGGTACTACCATAGGTATGCTACCATTAAGAATTGACCGATATGCAAACAAACCCGGCAATGACATATCGAGTGCGTGATAAATATCGATGCCGTAATGCTTAGCTGTTTCATCGCCGTTAATTGCACCAAAGAAAAATTTAGTTATATAGTAGTCGCTGTTTCCCAATTCCGGGTAGGAGGACTTTCTCAATTCTTTTTTGCTTTCTTCAAAAGCCGATGGTATATAATCCTCGACATTATACCGTCCAAATCGAATATTCTCCTCAAATGGTTTTTCTATTGAAACATGCAACCTCCTATAATCATATTTATCAGTTTCCATAGAGCCTTTTGTCCCATATATACTGTAATGGGAAGTAAATGTTCGTTTAAGATTACCATGTAAACTCTTGGCCATACCACCATTATCCAACTGCATCAACTGACATGCTGCACTGCCGGAACAGGCACCCATCCATTTCATGCAGTCCTGTACCGGAATCTCTATGCCCACTACGTTCACTGCTCGCCTCCCTGTTATATAGAGCATAGGGCCAATGCTATGTGTGCAGTAAAATGTAGACGGTACATGATTACGCCAATTGTTTCTTTCACCTCTGGTCAGACGCGGCCATTGCGCTGACAGGTCATTGATAAATGTAGCCTCCATTGCTGTGGCTTCTCCAATATCGCCTCGTTCAAAACGCCTACGCATTTCAAAAACAGGCTCGAAGAAGCAGTAATTTTCAGCATATTGATAAACCTTGCCGCTGCGTTCGACAGCCTCACATAATTGAACAGCTTCAGCAAGATTTTGTGTTGGTAAAAGCTCACTGAGAACATGCTTTCCAGCCTCCAGAGCCCTAATTGCATATGGCGCATGTGCATTGGCACAGTTGGCAATGATAACCGCATCAATATCACAGGACAGCATATCGTCAAAATTACTAAAGCATTTTAACTCAAGACCTGATTCTTTCGCCTTAGCAGCTGCCTTGTCCAGAAGGGGTTGATAATGATCACAAACTCCGACGAGTTCTGCTTCCGGATGGTTCAACAGTATTTTTTCTACTAGTTGCATTCCACGAGTTGCACCAAATACAGCAATCTTTAATTTTTTCATGATATACCTTTCTCTCTTGTTTATTGAATATGGGTGTTTGCGAAACACCACAACCCGCACAAATACGGGATTTTTTTATCAAAATAGTATTACTCCTCACCAAAATATGATCTAATATCAGATAACACATCAAATTTCGCATGTCCAGATTTAAGGCGAAGAAATTTATTTATGGTTTTAGGTATCACTTCATAAATGGCTTGTTTATTTTGTATGCGTCAGTACTGATACGATTTGAGGACCGGTGTTTTCTGCCTGCAAAAACTGCAAGCTCAAAAAATTTAAAAAAAGCAATCCACGGCGCAGTAACCTATCTCCCGCAGCCAACTGCATTACTCCTCTACTGTCGCGAGAAGATTAGCCTGTTTATCTTCTCGGCAGTAAAATTCGCTCGCCACCTTATCTCGTGTCTTCTTCAGACCTTGCTCTAGATGCCAACTATAGAGGGAATCGGTACAATATTGAGCAAAGAGGGCCTTTCCCCCATCAAATCTTGAGGCCACATATTCTATGTTTACAAAAATCCCCCCTGCCTCTAGAAGCCGGTAGATCTCGCGGTACAGTTCCCTTTTTTAACTATCTGGCTGATGGTGGATTGAAAAACCTGAGACTACAGCTGAAAATGGAGCATGTTTTCCCATTCTTTCGTATCAAAGAGGAGCTCGATAATCTAATTGCAAAAAAATAAGGTTTTCATATTCTACTAACTTTTCCCGAGCCGCAGCCAACATAGGCTGTGAGAAATCCACCAAAACTCCCTGGGCCCCGGAGGATTGTGTTTGCCAAAACTCTATCTCCTGAGCCCAGATCCAAAAAATTCTTCACTTCCCCAACTTGATCAAGGAGCCGTAGCAAGAGATCCAGTTGGATAGAGGCCAGTGGTATGCTACCCCGACTGCTTTGAGATACTTTTCCACAAGTTCCCGTGACTGCCAGACTTTACTATCCATCTGAGTCCTCACTATCAGTTCTTTTAAGATAGTTCCTCTCAAGAAGTCAAGTCATTGATTCCTTTTAGCTGCTCCTGTTTTATTTTCCTGACAAAAAAACATGGGATAAATGTGGCGAAATAGGTGGAAAGTCTACAAGCGAAAATTTTCGCCCCAAATCTGAATCCGCACTTCTACCAGTGACTACCGAAAGGAAAAGTGTTCAATAATCTCAGACAAAAGATCATTACTATAAACAACAAGGGCTGTCCGGGGGCAGCCCTTGTTGTTTATAGATTCTTTTTGATTAAAGCTAAGGTTTTCTCTACCCCATCGTATTGGTCTCCTTGGCCTTCAAACTCGACGGAAATGGTTCCCTGAAAGTCAGCCTTTGTGCCAGCCTTTGTAATCTCAAGACAGCGAGGAAAATTGAATTTTGGTTGATTCCCATCTGCATCAAAATCGTAGGTCTTAGCATGGACCATATGTGCATAGGGCATGATCCGTGCTAAGTCCTCATAGCGAGTTTCAGCAGGAAAATTACCAAAATCCGGACAGAGTTTCAAGTTTGATGAATTCACCTGCTCTAAGATCTGAATCATCGCCTCAGACCGCGAAGACACTCCCCCGTGGTTCTCAATTAGAAGTATCAGATTATGCTTTTGAGCCTTCTCTACAAGCTTCCGGTATGAATCCACTGTAATGGACATATCCCAGCCATCTTCGGGAACACCTGTATTTACGCGTACCGCCTCGGCTCCTAAATATGCAGCCACAGCCATCCAATTATAAATCCGCTCTAGATCAAACTGGCGCTTGGTAGGATCGGATTGAGAGATATTACCAGTATCAATTGGCATGTTAACAAAGCCCATTTTTTGTAAGGCAAGATTCTTTTTAATTTGGTCTAGATAGTTTATATCTGTATTTTGAAAATGCATGCTACATAATTCAACTGCATCAAAACCTAATCTCTCCCGGGCAACCCTGGGAAATTCAATTAGAGAAAATTCCTGATTAATATGGGATCTCATGCTCCAGGAGGAAAGCGCAAATCTCATTTTTAAAGCCTCACTTCCGCACCGCTCTCTGCGCTCTTGTAAAAGGCATTGAGGATCTTCATTATTTCCATCGCATAATTTATTCATTTTCTTCCCCCCATTCTCAAACAATTAAGTTGCGATAGCCTAAAATTAGGTCTTTTTTAGACTTCTCAACAGACCCGCCCCAGATTGGGTCCTCATGCTCAATAGAAAAAACTCCGTCATATCCCACATCATAGAGCGCCTTAATAAAATCTTGCCAGTCAATTTCACCTAATCCTAGCAGCCGGTACTGCCACCAAGGTTCTTGGGATGATTCCACTGAAAAAAGTCTCCGGCAAACGAAAGTCTATCATTTAATTCCCGCTTTAGGGTTAATACCGACCATTTTTGATAACATCTTTAGGATTTTGATGGTCATTTAATTCGTCAGGAACCACTCATCTACCTCCCACTTGTTCCAGCCCGCATCCTCAAACCTTTCCGTCACAACAAGTTTTCGCAAGAGGGACGCAGCTTCTGGCCAACTTGGCAAAAATCGCGATGGTCCACACCACATGGCATCTGCCATATATGGTATCCTGACAAGATAGCTCGGCAAGTGATGCCAGACAGTGGCAAGCACACCTGAAGCTCCCAGCTTCTTTGCGGCTTCCGCTAAACCTTGCATATTTTCAAGTTTATCCCAGGGAGAAAGCACAGTTGCAAAGCCTTGCTCTAGGAAATACTTTGAGGTAGGAACATCGCTCCCCTCAGTATAATATTGCCAATCAGCAATGATAATATCTCTATCTAACAAGGGAAGGGCCTTGGGGATCTCATCACCTGTGGCCACGCTAGGCGACTGCCACTGGCTGCTCTCCAGGAGGGCATCACCCCAGATAATAGCCCGTCTGCCCTCGGCTTTAAGCTCCCTGGAGATGTCATTGAGAAAATCTGCTAGCATTTCCGGACCATGTTTTTGGCTACAGAGATCGCAAGTTGCATAGGAATACGCCTCATCGCAACCAAGGTGGAAATAAGAACCGGGGCCACACAGTTCAATCAGCTCTTCTCTGATTTGCTTAAGTAGTTTTAATGTATCAGGGTTACTGAGACACCAAGTCCAGCCATCAGGCTCAAAGAGCATAGCAAGCTTGGGGTTTTGGTTTAAAATTACGTGTCTCCCATAACATTCTCTGGCAGATGCTGCATGTCCTAGATGGTTGAACAAAGGGATTACTTCCATCCCCATCCCCCGGATCATGTTAATTAACGGCTTCACTTCCTCTTTTGTAAAATAGTGATCCCGCCAATGCAGCTCTGGCATCGCCTCGAACTCTAATGTACCCCAGAACGTCAAGACTACGTGGGTGAATTTCATAAGGCCTGCCAACTTCACTGCTTTCTCTAATAGTAAGAGGGTAGTTTCCGGATAAACGCAAAGGTTAATCCCCCGAAAAGCCAAATCCGGCCGATCACTAATGGTGACAAAGGGAGCCGCAAAGCTTTCCTCTCCCTCCTCTAAAGAGCGGGCATTAATAAGTTGCAAAGCCGTAAAGAAGGCATGGATTAACCCTTGATCATCGCTAGCCGCGAAGGCAATCCCTTCCTCTGTAACTGCAAGGCTATATTCAAAACCTGCCTCAAGCATCAGTGCCTCTGCCGGTTCTTTTGTCGCTATCGCTGCAGCAAACTGTGGTAGCCTTGAGGGTTGAACCTTGAGCTGCCCCACTCCCATGGTGAAGTTTTGCCATAGCTCTTGCATGGTTTCAAGGACAAGGGGATCAGCTAAGTTACAATAAAGGGTTAGTTCCTTTCCAAATTCATAAACATCATTCCCCCAAGCCACCTTTTGGGGCTGGGGATAAATTGGACGCGTCAGTTTCACTGCTTTCCCTCCCATAATTGTCAAAAATAATTAAAAGCAAGGGGCTCCCTACAGCTTAGAAGCCTCCACAAGCTTGGCAAAAAGGAGATCAGCTATCAGCTGATTCCCTTTTTCTCCAGGATGATTTATACCATTGGCCAGAAGGAAGTTGATCTCTCGCTCCCATTTCTTCCACACAGCATGAGCATCTCTAAAGGGGAGCTTCATCTTTGCTACTACCTCCCGCATCGCACCGACATACAGATCCACCATCCCGGCTCGTGATTTTTCCAGGGTCCAACTGCTTCTTATGGATGTTCGGATTCAGGTCAGTCAACCTTGTTTTTGTCCAGATGCCTTTGACTTGATATTACATTCATTTCTCCCCCTTTTTTGTTTTTTCGTGCTCTTTACCATGTTCTAGATAAACGTAACCGGCGGATTGAGTCGATTCCGAAAACCAGCTAGGAGTTCATGGCCCCATGATAAAAAACGACATCCCTTCAAACCGTATTCTTGAAAAAGCTCCATCTGTTAATCATCCATATTCCAATCGAACTTTCCTAGCTTAGGTGCGAAATTCTTCCAGGTCACGTACATCTCTATACTTATGAATCCAGCTTCCTAGCAAAACTTCAGAAATGACCCTCGATCAAGATTGCCCTCAGATTAAAAGCTCATTGTCAACTCTATAGTCAGAGCTTCTTTTCCAAATTTAACCTTTGATTCCTGTCAATGTTATTCCTTGGGTAATATACTTTTGGAGCACAAAGAAAACAACAATTGGCGGAATAATGGCGATGGTAATGGCTGCCATAATATCGTTCTGGGCGAAAACCGCACTCTTGAAGACACTGTCGTAAATAGCTACCATCAAGGGTTGTTTTTCCGTGGTTGAGATCACAATATAAGGCCACATAAAATTATTCCAAGCTCCAAGAAAAATAAAGATTGTCAGGGTAGCTAAAATGGGCTTTGAAAGTGGCAGTAGGATCTGCCAAAAGGTTCTCATTTCCGTAGCCCCGTCGATTGTGGCAGCATCAATCAGATCATCTGGGATTCCATCAAAAAATGTCTTAAGTAGCAGAATGTTAAATGCATTAGCACCTGCAGGCAACCAAAAAGCCCAGTAGCTATCTAAAAGATTCCAGCCAAACAACGGCAGATCTTGCAAAATCACATACTTAGGAACCATCATGGCAAGACCGGGTACCATCAGCGCCGCTAAAAACCCAAACATAATCAGCTGATGGCCTGGTGGCTTCAACTTGGAAAGCGAATAAGCAGCCAAGGTGATAACCAGCATTTGTATAATCCAGATCCCCAAAATAAAAACAACTGTATTCCCAAAATAGTGGAGGAAGTTAAACTTGCTCCAGACATTAGCATAGCTACTCCAATTAAACTCTTGAGGCCAGATTGAAGGTGGAACCTGGAAAATCTCAACACTGCTTTTTACCGAGCTGATAAAAACCCACAACAGGGGAAAAAGTGTAGCCAGAGCTACAACCACCAATAGAATCATCATGATTAAATAGCCCGCTCGTACCATAGGCCTTTTCAGATCAAGTTTACCGACTAATGCTCTTCCTTTTTCAGCCATTTTTTCTCCTCCTTACGCTGCGCGATTCTCAAGCTTAAAATAAATAAAGGAGAGGATGGACAAAACGATAAATAACAGCAGCGAGGCAGCGCTGGCCACTCCCATATCCATGTAAGTGTAAGCATAGCGATAGATGAGGAGCAAAATCGTCATGGTCGCATTATTAGGCCCACCACCGGTCATAATGAAGGGTTCCGCGAAAACCTGCATGGTGCCTAGGATCTGCATAATAAACATCACCATCATCACCGGTTTCAGCTGCGGAATCGTGATATTCCAAGCTCGCTGCCAGATCCCAGCCCCATCGATCTCCGCTGCTTCATAGAGCTCCTCTGGCACTCCCTGTAGGCCCGCGAGATAGATAATAGCGGTTCCACCAAAACCTGACCAGGTTGCCATCAACACCAGACTAGGCAAGGCACTCTGAGATGATAGTAACCATTGGGACGCTGGCAGATTAAACCAACCTAAAATCTTATTCAGTAGACCCAAGCTAGGATCAAACAGCCACAACCAGAGAATGCTCACAGCAACTGAGGGCGCAACCGTTGGTAAATAGACGCTGATCCGAAAGAAGGCCTGACCAAAGCGCACCTCATTAATTAAGATCGCAACGACCACAGGCAAAAGATAGCCTATCAAAAGTGAGAAGATCGTAAACTGACCTGCATTGGCCCAGGCCTTAGCAAAGACCGGATCAGCAAACAGAGTTTTAAAATTAGCAATCCCTACAAATGAGGTTGCCCCTGCAAGGTTTACACTCTGGAAGCTCATGATAAAAGTTAACACAACAGGATACCAGACAAAATATAGAAACGAGACTACAGCAGGAAGCAAGAACAGGTAACCCATCAACTTCTTGCGCGCGTGTGTAGACATATTTGCTGCCTTAATATCTTCAACCATCTGCGTCCCTCCCGGGTTTAAATTCCCTCTAGGCCGAGAAGCCTAGAGGGAGCAAATCATTTTCCTAGATTCTTAGGATAGCATTATTCTAGGTAAGCAAAGTCGATACTGTAAGTCCAAATTTTTCTAAATAAAAGCTTTTAACAAAAACTAGGCAGAGGTGTTTGGCAGCTTCCTAACAAGCCTCTTTGTCCCGTTGCCAGCGCTCAACTTTTGGGATCCGCAGGTTTGGTTGCAATGCTTTCCATCTAAGGTCCCCCAATACGCTAGTCATTTTACTACCACAGGATTTCCAGCACAATAAAACCAAACCAGCAAAATACCTACTCCCCGCCACTTCTCCATGGCCCACCATATTTAATCAGGAGGCTCTGCTTCTTTGATGGGACACAACCTCGCTGCGTACAACCATAAAATCCAGAACAGGTTTTAAACCAAAGAATTATTTTGAAACGAAATCTGCGGTTAGGGAAGCGGCGGAAAGGCCACCGCACCGCTAGTGAGCAGGTAATTCTTTTTGATCCCGCTTTTGCTCATTCGCTTTGCCACGACCTAACTCCCAGCCGCACCAATCTGGATGAATTGCTCTTCACTCTCCAAGAAAAGGCCAAAGAAGACGACTCCTTTCACCTGTAAGATGACGCTGCCAGTCGCCATCGGCTCCAACCTAACAAGTCATGACGGCGGCCGCAACCCACGGCAGGATGACGACGGGATAAACTCCAAGGAAGGCGAAGACTTTAGTTGCAGCGTCCGTGCCGTATTCGATATCCGGACAATAGAGCACCACTAGCAGCCCCGCGACGAATCCAGAATGCCTTGATTGGCGATACTCCATATAAATGTAATCATAAATACCGCAATAAGATTAGTTATTCAGCAGTCCTATTATAGCTTTTTTTATTTATGAAAAGGCGGGTGACCCAGGTTTACGGCTCTCAGATGTTTAAATCCCATGCAACCCCCTGTAAACTCAATCAAATTTGTAAAGCAAAAGCTTAACATCATATGCCTTCATTTCCAGCGTACTGTCAACTTCCTCATTAGTTAGTAGATCGATCACTCGTGTGCTCCTGCAGGGCGCGTTGGGACCCAAAACCGCCGGCAAAGGAATGGTTCGAGCTTCATTCATATGATTGATTATGGCAAAGAAGTATCCGTCCGCAGTTTTCTTTTGCCGAACCTCAATCACTGGATAGGGACACGCAATGTTAAAATGTCCTTTTGCTTGACTCCAACCTAACATTTGTTGAATGCCGCTCTCCAGAAAAACGCCATCCCGCGAACCATATTCGGGGGCAATCACCATCAACTGCGAAATCAGCTCTGTCGGCTCCCGGGAGGCAGCGATCACCGAGCTCCTGCTCCGTACAGCATCCACTATCTCCTTAGCTAACGGCAAACCGTATTCGTTCAGCTCCGGCACTTGCTCAAGGCAAATGATCTGGGTTGATGATGGCAGGTTGGCCAAAGCCGCCATCGCGTCTGCCGTAATCCTATTTGTCCAAAGCAGCAAATAAGGAGTTTTCACGTTTGCAATCTCGTCTTCGGAAATATACTGCCAAGACAGACCCCTAGCTGCCAGGGCGCAATAGAGCAAAGCCGGACGAGTATCTTCCTTGTTATAAACCTTTGGCTCCAGATAATAATTTTCTTCTGTCAAAACAGCCGAAATCAAAGGAGCAGTCTCGTGCAATGAAATCACATGGTCGGCGGTTCGCCTGAGATCCGAAATCACTTGCCGGTTAGCCTCCAGCATCACCTCCGTTTTATAGCCATTATCGGTAAATTCCTTAGTCCAATCGTCATAATCATAATTCGCAGTCTGCGAGCTGCCGTTGAGCGCATCCAGAAAATAGCGATAGCGAACTATCTCAGGCGTCCCTCTATAATAGTAGAAATCATGATAGAGATGTATTTCTGAGTTATAGCCGACCTTGCCGCTGATATCGGTCATCGCTTTAATTTGCCACTGTGGATACAGGGACTCGCCGCCATCCCACCCAGCCAGGGTACATGCTGTAAGCGATTTCTGGACGAAAGGGTTGGTGCTGGTTTTTAGGCTATAGTCCACATCGTCCAAGATCGGGAATACATGCTCGGTAAACATGTTATTATAAAAGTCGACGAACAGTTTGTTGGTGAAATGAATGAAATCAAGATAGCCGGCATCGTTTTTTTGCGGAACCTCAATCTCCGAAGCTTTGGTATAAGAAGTGCCCCACGCTTCGTTAATTCCCTTAAGGCTCCCGTGCACAGCAAGACAATAATCGCGATACACGTCTAGCATCTCCGGCTCTTTCAAGCTGCGCGCAGGGTAAATCTCGTTGCCTAAAATGATGCCGTCTAGGCGATCGGTCTGCCGCAATAGCTGCGCCCAGGTTCTGGTGGTAGACGACAGAGATTTGCCTAAAATACAATTGTCCAACCTTTGCTCCGGTTCGACATCTTTGCCAATTTGCGTGGATAAGTACGCATCATAAACCTTGATTTCCGTGCCGTATTGGATATTATGGAGCAAAGTAAACGTCAAATCGTATTGCTCCAGTTTTTCTAAGAACATCCCTGTCCAGCGCTCTAACTTTGAGCCCGGAGTGGGCGTCGTCCAAGTCCAGCTGGGAAGCTTGATATTATCATAACCTAGCTCTTTAATTCTCGCTAAATCATAATCCAAGGTTGCTTCATCTTTGTTCAGGGCGAAATAAACCACCCCGGCTTTGAATTGCGCGCCCGCCTGTAAACAAAGGCCGACCAAGAACACCAGAAAAATCAGAAACCATCTTTTCTTCACAGGAAATCGCCTCCTAATGAGGTAGTTCCGCTTAGTCTACCAGCGTGAGATCGCCCAAGAAACTCTTACCCACTAAATGTCCGCCCATATCGATAAACCAGCCAGCCCAGCCTATTCTATTTTGGCCGTCGCTGCCATTGAACTGAATGCCCAGCTTAAGATATTTGCCTTTTTCCGGTGTGAAAGGCGTCAGCTGCCGCCAAGGAATGGCCAGCTCATAGTAGGTGAAGCCGTCGTCCCTTTTTCCCGCCGCTTTCACATCCTCAAGTTTAGCTTCGGGATGATCATAGGAGGCCAGACGCCGGTAAACATTGCAGCCGTTTTCGGATAGGCCCACTGTGAAGTAGTGATAGCTGAGGGGATTCTTATTTTTCGACTCCACGTCGATGGCTAAATCGAAAGAATCAGCCCACCACATTCTGTCGTCATCAAAGGGCTGATGGTGGCGATCATCCTGCACTCTGGCCATCAGATACAGATATTCGTCGTCCCACTGCACCTTAAATGTGGGAAGAAAGCTCTCCTCTCCCCGCCAGTATTTGTCCAGGGCCACATTCCGACGTACTTTCTGTGACAGGTCAAAGCCTGGCACGTCCTTCCACTTCTCCCAGTCCGCATCAATAGTCAAAGGAGAGTCGACCTTAGAAATACCGCGTAAAGACAGCCCCGCTTGACTCATGCCGTTATTATATTCGATCTTGCTTCCGTCCTTTAAGCGCGCTGTGGCCGTGAAATAGTAACCTTCCGCCCACCAAAGCAGCAGATATCCTTTGTCCGGATGATAAGGATCAAATCCTGCAGCCTGGGGTGCAAAATAGATTTCCGCCTCCTGGCCGGGGGCTAGGTTAAAGTCCGGCTGAGCTACCGGCTCAAGCTTCCAATCCTCGGGGATCTCAACCTTCCTCGTCCCCGCGTTGGCAAAATCAAGAGCAACGGCGCCTTCTAGAGAGCGGGAGCTGTGATTTTTCAAATAAACGCAGAGCTGGCTCTCCTCCATGGAGAGAACATGCGGCAAGATCCGAATTTCCAAACCTTGCGGAAATTCAGGGCGCTCTTCGACGACGATGGCAGTCAACAGCTGCTCCGCGGCGAGAGCCCCGGGCAAATAGATGGGAGCTTCCGTAATCCGCAGCGTCTTTTTCCCCTTTTGCGAAGCAATATTCCTCCGGTTCCCATAGAGATCAAAATAGCTGTCAAGTTCGGTCTCTACACTTAAATCGTACTCCTCGTTTAAGCTCCACATGGCGGTGACATCCCCTGTTTTGGCTTTGAAACGCAAAATTTTCAACTCCGGGCCAAATTTTGTGATCTCCTCCAAATAGACGGGCGTACTTCCCAAAATAGCTGTCATAGCATTATAAGCCACCAGCGAGGGTTTAGGTTCTCCGTTCCAATAAAACAGTCCATGATCATTGTCGCTCAGTCTATACCAGAAAATCTTCTCTATTCCTTCTTTCATTCCCCACAGATACGTTCGGGCCAGGTAGCTAGCTTGCGTGGCCTCGCTTACTCCCAGCGGCTGATTACTTGTGAACCATGAAACCTCGGTAATCCAAATTGGCTTGTTACCAGTTATCTCCCGCAAAGCCTTCACGTCGTCTTTCATCAGCAACTCCGGTGCGAGCGGCGTACGGTAAAAGTGAACGCTGACGATGTCGAACGGATCCGGCGCGTAATCCATGATTGTACCAAGCAGCCCCAAATTGACATGTGTTGTGCCCGAGGAAGTAGTGCGCACGGACGGATAGTGTTCTCTGACAAAGGCGGTTGTCTCTGCGTTAGCTTTGGCAATCGGTTCAAAACCGAGTTCGATAGGCCCCCATACCCACGGCACGCCTTCAGGTTCGTTGCCAAGCTCGTAGACCGGCAGCTTCTCTCCATACACCTCTTGACTTGCTTCAATCAGGCTGGTGAAATCGCTGGGACCTTCCAAGATTGGCAATGGGGTAATCCCATTTTGCAGGCCACTATCAATAATTC
>DIQB01000032.1 GCA_002427165.1 Firmicutes bacterium UBA5473 | reverse complement strand
CTGCCGCTCTGCCTCCAGAGCCCCCAGACGTGCCTCCTCCATGGTAGCCTCGAGCCTGGCGCCCCGTGCGATGGCCTGTGAGATCTCCCCTTGGGGCTCGATGATCTTGTTATTCTCTTTATAGGCTTTGAGTCGCTCTTCAGAGAGGGCTAGATCTTCTTTTACTACCTCCAGCTGCTCTTCGATAAAGTTGCGTGCAGAATGTGCGCTCTGGCGGCTGATCTCGGCAAGTCGCTCAGAGAAGGCCGAGACCAGGCTGTTTGCCATCTGGGCGATCCAGCGCGGATCCTCGCCCTCGACACTTATAGAGATAAGATCCGAACCTACTACAGGCTCCACTCTCACGTTTTCTTTCAGAAGTTTTGCCCTCTCGGGGCTGCCTGCAGCATCAAGCAGCACTGTATCGCTTTTGAGAACCTGGGTATAGTTTTGTAGATCCCGATCCGGTGTGCCACCGCCCATGACATCCGAAAGTACCAGCTGCTGGGTTGCTTTATCTCCTTTGATTAAGACTTTAGTCTGCGCCTCATAGATGGGAGGGGTTACCTCATTTGCTACCCAAGCGCCAATCAAGGAGATGGCAACGAGAAGTAAAATCAGCCAACGCTGTCTGTAGATGATCCGAAAAATATCCCTCAGTTCTAGTTCCATCTCCACCCTACTTTCCAATGAAAATCTCCTGTAAGATCCGAAAGACACCCAAAACTGTGCCCAGCTTCACCCAATCGAGGCGTTTGCTCTCAGGGACAAAGACTATGTCCCCTTCGCCCAAAGCAGGGTTTACGCTAAGTTCCCCTTCAAAGAGCAGTCGGTCTTGGCCCAAGGCCAGGACCTTCTGCGCATCCAGATCTCCTTTGGAGTAGATGCGAATCTTCTCTGTCTGGGCTTTATCTGTGGTGCCGCCAGCCAGAGCAATTGCATCTAGGACGCTACTTAGGGGAGGGAGCAAATAGGCGCCTGGGGTACGGACCTGGCCTAGAACCAGTACTTCCCGTCTGCCCCGGGGGATTTCCAGTCTATCATCGGAGAGGAGCTGGATCTCTCCTCCGCCAGCTGTAAGATCGAGGATCTGGGTTTTCCCCTGGCGGCTGAGAGTGATTTGTTTGGGGTCGGCTTTCTCTGTGAGATCGCCCGCTAAAGCTAGGGCTGTGAAAACAGTTGTACCTACAGGCAGCCTGTAGGTACCAGGCTTTGCCACCTCTCCTCGGAGCACGATCTGGGGCATAGGCGGCAGAAAAAGTGTATCCTTATCTAACAGCTCCAGTTTGCTCTGGCCGCTGAAGTGAGCACGAGTCAAGGGGATCCCCTGGCCTTTGCGAATTAGTTGGGCCTGGCCCTGATCTGCAAGGGATGTGGTGCCCCCGGCTTGAGCTAAGAGCTCTGAAAGCCTTGTACCCTTATCTATTAGATAAAGGCCGGGCCTTGCTACCTCCCCTAGCACTGTCACCTGGGGCTTGGTAGGAACGTGGATTAGATCTCCGTCTTCCAAGGATAGATCTTCACCTTGGCCTGGCTTGTCCACAGCAAAAGGTATAGTCTTTCCCTGGCGAGTTAGGCTAGCTGTGGCTGCGGCCCTATCTCCCAGAAGGCCTCCAGCTGCAGCTATGGCCTGGCTGGCTTTGCTCGTTGCAATGAGGTTATATTGGCCGGGCCGAGCCACCTCCCCTAGTACTTGCACCTGAATCTGGCGAAACTGCTGCACCGAAACTGTGACAGCTGGCCTTTTTATGTAGGTGGCAAGCCGAAGCTCCAGGTCTGCTGCCAGCTCCTGGGGAGTCAATCCCCGGACACTACAGTCCCCGATGAGAGGGAAAGAGATCATACCATCTGGCCGCACTATGGTCTCGGTTTTCAAATCTTCATGGCCCCAGACTCCTATTCTGAGATTGTCACCGGGACCTAGTTTGTATTGGGATGCGATGCAACCCATAGTAACAGTAAAGATAACAATTGATAAGGCTGCCGTCTTGGCTAGCTTTTGTGTTTTTTCTATCAAGAGGCTTGAGCCCCCTTCTTGTTTAGTCTATAATATTTTCTCTAATTCCCTGGAAAGTCCTGCCAAAAAAGATTGCGATATTGTAAAATTAGCCGATAAAACCTTGAAACTGTGGGCTTTTCTCTCAATGCCACGTTATTTACCTGCAAAAACTATATAATTATATAAAAGTCAAAACAAAGCTCGACCCCCCTGATAATTTGGGTTTGTTCTAGCAGAGTATAAATAAGGTTTTGCCTCGGAAGATTAAAAAGCGAAGGGGAGATCAGAAATGCCAGCGAGCCTAATTGTTTTGGTCCGGACTATAATTGCATTCGTCTCTATGCTGATCTTCACCAGGATCCTAGGCAAGCGCGAGATCAGTCAGCTTACTTTTTTTGACTATATTACAGGAATCTCGATGGGCAGTATTGCTGCGAAACTGTCCACTGACATTTCAACACCTGCCCCTCAGCTATGGTTAGCTTTGCTGGTCTGGGTATGTCTTGCTATTCTTTTCGAGTGGATTGCCCTGAAAAATAGACGCCTTGCGAAAGTATTAGATGGAGAGCCAACTATTTTAGTTCACAATGGCAAGATCCTCGAGAAAAATATGAAAGCTACCCGGTTCAGACTAACTGATCTGATGGAACAACTCCGGCAAAAGGATGTCTTTGAGATGTCTGATGTTGAGTTTGCCTTACTTGAGACCGATGGCAAGGTCTCTGTGTTAAAAAAATCCCAAGCGCAACCTATCACCCCTGCTAGTTTAAATCTCCCCACAAGTTACCGGGGTGTGTCCACAGAGCTGATTGTGGATGGGGAGATTCTCTATCAAAATTTAGAGCAGTTGGATCTCTCAGTACAGTGGCTGGATGAAGAATTAAACAAAAAAGGGATCTCCGATCACCGTGAAGTTGTTTATGCAAGTTTGGACACCCAAGGTAACCTCTACATAGACAAGTTTGACGACAACCTCTCCTCCCCAACTGACATCGGTGACTATCCGGGGCCTTACTGAGGCAACTGATAAATAAACTGGGATGATCGCTTGGATAGGTCTTATCTCCTCTCTCTTCCTGATGAACAGTGGCACGGTCCTTGAAAAGGCTTTCTGACCGCTCAGCTCACTCTTGCAGAGACGCTCTTGAGGCTGGCATCGGCAAAGCACAGTCCAAGAGAAAAAGATAATTTCCCAGGCTTGGCAAAGGGTGAAGCCACGGCTCTATCTTAGCGCAGAGAAGAATGATTTGCTTGACTTTGAAAAAACTTGATTACCCTTTAGGCTGTGGAAAATGGGGATCGGGCATGTGCCTTGAAGGAACTGGCTTCCTTAGACCATCTCTTCGAGTCTCTAGAAGAAATTATATTTTCAAAGTCTCGCAGCTAAGGGGTACTAGATTCCTGAGTGCTAGCTGCATTACATATATTTTGATAGCTATTATGGCAAAAGCAGCTGTGAACCTTATACATGTTTTATGTACATTGATCAAACTTATGTAAATATTATACATATTTTGGGTAGATAATGCAATGGTTTATAGAAAGCAGTAATGGTGAAATTGCCAGTTATCTGTGGCCAAGGGACCCTATCGGCTAGGAGATCCTTATGAAGTTCAGGAACAATCCCAGTTCTGAGCTGGGATCATCTTAAAGACAGCAACCTCGCCCTTGCCTCCAATAAACTTGAGGCGCTTTTCACTTGTAACTTTGAAATAAGCTGTGTCTCAAAACAAGTAATAAACTTCAAAAGCTTGTACATGTTTTGGGTATCAAACGTTACTCGAGAGAGTTAACTGTGATGTAGCTCATTTTATGTAACCTCGCAGCCGGCCAGCAGGAGCCTTAGCTATTGCTCTACCGCTACATACAGCTTCTCACAATCTGCAGGTGGACTCAGAAAGCTAGGTGCTATACGCCCCAGCGGTTTACCTGTAGGCTTGCGATAGTTTCGCAGCCCCAACTCGCAATTCAAATGGCAATAGTTGAGCCTAATTTGTGACTTTATCACCATCTCCAACCATCTGCCAACTGCATATGATGTGCTATCAACATGATGGAGGTGGAAAAAATGGGAGGTTGTGGACCTGGTTTTGGCGGAATTTGGTGGATCGTAATCCTAGTCCTTTTCTTGATCTTTTTTGTTGACGGTTTTGGCCCCTGCAGATAAGCCTCTTCCCTGTGAGCAGGAACTACCGTACCTATAGTGATAAGGGGAATTGTCCGATCCCCAAACTGTCCCGAACCCTCCTTTTGAAGAAAAAATCTTCTCAGTTTTCAAGGTGCTAATTTGACTATACCTGTACAGAGGTGGCCCTAGGGCCACCTCTGTACTTTATCGTTTGTGATGCTAATTTTAACATCCTTCAAATGAGCTGAGGATGTGTTTGCTAACGAGAGCAGGCTGCCGCTTTTTGCTCTTTGCCAAAGCATTCATTCAGGAGTGGCGCGATTTTTGCTGCAAAATCAATAAACTCCCGCACCATCATCTCTAAAAACCCGGGTACTGCCAGCAATCAAAGGAGCGCCAATAGACTCGCGAGAGGCTTTTCAAGGCCTGGGAGGAGACTTGGAGGTGATCTTCCTGTCATGTTTCTGATTTTGCTGCTAAAAAACAGCGGTAGGTTGAAGATCTCCTCTAGCTCTTCTATTTTTGCCAGCAGAAAGTCGCGAAATCTACGCTTTCCTTCTGTTACGTTCCCTGTTTGAAAAGAAAACTCCTGTACGTAGAGAAAGTGAATCCCCTTAGCTCTACGAGTCAGATTATAAATTAGGAGTCTGTCGCGCGGGTAGCTTTCTGAGGAAAAAGCAGTCTGTATTTATCAGATGATCTAACATCTACTCCTTCCAGCTTATAACCTGGCAAAAGATCCAAATTGGCGCTGAGGTCCTCTTCCATGGCTCGCATAAATGAGGTGACAACTTCCGTCTGATCTTCCGAGTATACCTGCCCTCCCTTTGCCATCAGAGTCGGTGCCTTTTGCATAAGCGTAGACTTCCGCTGATAAAGTTTTGGGTTGCCCCTTTCCTTCTCCCATAGCTCTGCTACTCTTTTAGAGTCCATTGTCACTGTCTCAAAATCCATGGCCCCGAGGACCTGTTTCGCTTCTGGGTGGAAATCCAAGGCTGCAACTATGTAGCGGGGCTGATTACTGCAAAGGTTTTATATTTAGCAATCTGATAGAGGGCATCGCGGCCTGCTTTCAGCTTCCAGCTCCATGGCTCATTTTTGTCTTTACCCCGCAAATCGCAACGATATCAAGTCTGGCCGGTGGAGATTGAAGATTCTTCTTCCAACACAACAAATCAGGATTCAATAAGCTCTGGATGAAGACAGACAAGACGCTTTAAACTTCCTGATAGATCACAATACCCATCTTTCCGTAAATTTTTCTCATTTAGCTTGTGGGGATCAAAAAAAGCTCTCCCCCACAGCCAAGAAGGTAGGCACCAAGGTTTTTCTTGGCTAGAGGCAAAGAACTTTCGGAATTAGCCAAAGGTAGATCCCCCAGTATCCCCGTTGTAGCTAGGAAGGCTTATGCCTCTGCGGCCTTACTAGCGGCTGTCAACTTAATATAATTAAATTATACCAGTCCCCAGCCACCTCCACTGACAAAGGTATTTATGCTGGGAGTTTTTTAATCTAACTTCCTTCGCTACTTCAGTATGAACCCCTTTTTGTTACTTCTGTCTATCTTCCTTTTGCCCCGATGATGAATATAATGGATCAAACCAGGAAGTGGAGGTGGGCTTATGGGCACAGGGTTTAATCGCATCTGGTGGATCGTAATCCTCATCCTCTTTCTCATTTTCTTCGTTGATCCCTAATTCCTCACAGGGGGCTGCCCCAAACAAAAGGCAGCCCCTTTAACTTTAAACTGACAATTTACAACTTCAATTGGCATTCTAAATTAAAAAAACGCGAGGGATGAACCTCGCGTTTTCAAGTTTAATAACCATGCCGCTGGGCGGCCTAGTGATGATAGAAATAATCCAACCAGTTAAAATTCTAGGCCAACAGAGGCCCTCAGCCCACTAAGATCAAATTCTTTGATTAGATAGTCTCCTGACTCCGGTGGCAAGATCAAAGATGAATACCCTACTGCAAAACTAACTTTGGCGATCTTAAATTCAAACCCTGCTTCATAGCCCATGCCAAGCCAATTGCTCGACGAGCTCATATACGGGGGCTCATCATTCATACTCCATCTTACATCTTCATATTTGTAAGTCCCCCTGTAATAGCCTGTGCCCAGATAGAAGTTTGCCTTCTCTGACCCCAATGTTAGTTTTGCAATGGCTCCTAAGGTTCGAAGATCATATGTTATATGAGATTGCATGTAATTATGAGGCTGAGAATCTTTCACATAAAACTTATATAGATACTCATTTTTTAGCAAATAATACTGAGCACCTATTTTCATTCTTAACCATGAACAAATTGGAAAAACAAGTCCTGCCTCATAGCTAATACCAGCATCCACAGGCTCTGGCCCCGCACCAACAAAGACTATTCCTTCCCCTTCTATATCAGCATTCCTTAATAAATTTAAAAACTCATTAAAGCTCTCCAGCTCATACTGGCCATATGTAGCTTGAATGTAGGGACTCACTCCGGTCTTTTTCTCTCGGATCACCTCTTTGGTTACTTCTCGGGTAAATTCCCGTGTCACTTCTCGGGTAGTTTCTTTTATGATTTCTTGACCAAAGGAAGGCAAAGCAAAAACATTTATTATCAAAATTATGGCTACCGCAAAAGACGCTTTCCGCATCTGAAT
>DIQB01000021.1 GCA_002427165.1 Firmicutes bacterium UBA5473 | reverse complement strand
AGTGACCAACATACTTTTGTTGACTTAAAGATAACCCAAGGTGAACGGGAGAGGTGAATGATTGGCTCATTATTTTCGCGTCACTTGTACGTATATGGTTTGGAGCTTACCGAAACCTTTTTAGAACTGGTAAAAAAATAAATTGGAAGTCACAAAATGAAAACTTGTATATCTTGCGGCATGCCCTGAATACGATCAGTACCATCAAATATTTAAGGGAGAAACACCTGAAGTTTACGAGGCTTTGGGCAATCTCATTCACCGATCAGTCTCTTATTTTGGCATTAACTCCTTGTATATCAGTTCTTGGTCTAGACGGTCGAAGTATTTGGATAAGTCCAGAACCACCAAGGATTCAAACCCATGCTGGTTAATGTATCTTCTGCTACTGCCTGCCTTCTTCGACCGAGGGTTCATTATTGTTACTACAGGCTCATCTAAAACCCTACACCACGTCTTCTCAGCTTGTTCGAACTTACCAACTAACTTGGATCGTATAGGGGTTTCCCCAGGTAAGACTCCTTGCTTGAACATGAAGCCGTCCGTCCTAACCCCTTGGGTTATCCAGCTTTGGGGCTTTCCCACCTTTCACAAGATTACCTACCCAACAGGCCAACCTTCGGTTTGCTTGCGCTGCGTTCCATGTTCTTTCTCAGCTACCTTTGGGCCCATTACCAGTGGCGCCTAGATACGGATTATCTTCCCGCTAGTTAGGCGACAGGGTCTCTTTCAACCCATCAGCAGACATGCAGAGCATACGCAAAAGCCCCCCAAAATCGGAGGGCTTTTACTAGCGGGGAAATTATTACCCACCTAATCTAAACGTCTAATTTTCAAACGATACTCCCAGGGACCCTGACCATAAGGCGCAATGATCTCCGCCTTTTTCCAATTTCGATCATTAAAGTCCAATTCTTGCCAACCTTCCACTTCTTGATCCGAAGTTAGCCAAGAATCATCAGAAACAATTTTCATCTTTTTACCGCGAGCCGTATTTAGCTCTAGATCGAACAGGAGAGCACAAGGAGCAAGCCCTGAATCCTTTGCTTCAATTGCAATCACATTTTTTCCTTTACGTAAGTATGGCTTCAAGTCGAACTCCTCTCCCACCTCCCAGCCAGACACACCTTGAGAGCAGCCTAGCTCACTAGTATCATAGCCTACCAATTCTCCGTTAACATAGAGTAGATATTCATCATCAGCAGTGATGAGTACATTCGCCTTTGCCACATCTTCCGTTAGATTAAATGAATACCTGAAGAATGAACGGAAGTAATCTTCTTGACCTCCCGGGTACCAAATCCAATTAGCTGTTCCCTCATAATCTTCGGGTTCCTTGCTATCCCAAAACTCTGTTAGACTGGGAGCTAGTTTCACAGCTGAAAGCCTTTGTTCATTAGGATTATTGGTATAGATATGAACATCTTGCGGACCAAATTCATCTTGGAAGTTTCCGCCGTTTAAGGCAAGTGCTCGCTCTTCGAAAAGGACCTTAATTTCAGCTCCTTTAAAAGGCGTGCTAAAGTTTACCTTTTGATGCTGTTTGCTGGTATTGACGGCAATCAGATAATCCCAATCATTTACTACCTTATAAAGAAGCACAACTTCCTCTTGATTTACTATCACCTTATTACAGCTTAATGTGGGACTTGTCAATACGTCTGTAAGGGAGCTAACCTCGGTGCTAACTGTAAACAAATCCTTCCAAAAGCTCGGTTCGACAATATAGTGAACCCCCCAATAAGAAACCCCCATACTACCATGAACAATAGCATCATAGGTCATAAAACGTAGCTGGTGCGCTGTTGGATAGACACCCACTGACTGGGGATTACTCATATGATTCCAGGAGAAACCCTGCAGTACCATCCAAACAGGTTTCTCATCTTTCGTAACCTCTCTTGACTTAAGTGTATATTTACCCACTGAACTGAGTGTCTTATCGGCAAGTTCAGAATGACCTGATCCCTCAGGTACCGGGTAAATATCTACACTGCTGATATCGCACGCTCTGTCATAAACAGCAAGCCTTTGTACCGTATCGCGCGGCGCATGGTTCTGCCAAAGTGGTCTATAAGGATCCAGTTCTTTGTGAATCTGGTAAGAGGCCATCAGCGGTTCAAAGGGCCTACCTAGCCACAGATGCTCGTCTGCAATAAAGTAAGCAAGCAATACCGGATGATCCTGATATTTAGCAATCCTTTCCGCTTGTTCCGCTTTCCACTTTGCCTGCTCAAGTTCGGCAAGTGGCGCCTCTGGCGTTACCTTCGCAACTATTTTCAAATTGTTTTTCTCAGCTTCATTCAGAAGATAATCTGAAGCTGCATTCATCAACAAGAAATTAAAACCGGCATCACTATATTGCCTAAAGGCACTAGATGTAAGGGGAGGAGTCCAAAGACCAATTGGGAAGAAGGGCTCCCCATTATAAAGTAACATATTATCATCGCGAACTACGACTTCAACTGGGGCCGGTGGCAGCTTATTGATCTCTTGTTCTTTAGTCTCAACTACAGAGCCTTCGCCATCATATGCGGTAAGAGTTATGGTATACTTACCATCTGCAAGACTCTCGGCGGGAATCGCAAAAGGATATACACCTTTTTTCACGGTGTATTCTTTGACAAAGAGTTGCTCTTGTTGCGAGCTAAAGACCAAGTCTACCTTTGTGATCGTTTCATCATTGATAACAATATTACCTTGAATCTCTTTTATTGGATTTGAGGCATAGATATTCCCCCTGAAATATGGGGCCACAAGACTTAACCTCAGAGCCTGTACCTCATCCTCAGGCGAAATATCTACCACAGAAGATGCCATTTGTAATGTAACATCATCAAAGTAGTATACCCCTTTTTGATACACTCGTAGTAAAAGTGCTAGCTTCGTCGCGCCTCGGGGCGGGACAAGTTCATCTAAAACTATCTCCTGCCATTGATTCTTTTCGGTCGCAGATACCTTCTGTGTATTAAAATAGCCACTGTCACTAAACCATTGCGCCTCTAAAGCGTGGGAACCAACTGAAACATTATCGGAATAAACAAACACCGATGCTTTATATTTTTTCGAATCATCGATCGGAATGAAGGTGCCTGCAGGACGCCAATCAGCGGTACCATCTACAAGACAGGTAATTTTAACAGAACTCTCGCCGGAATTGAATATTTCTGAATCGATGCCTGCGATGTATTCGCCGAAAGGAGCTGAGAACTCCCAGCTTTCGGGATCTCCCCCAGACCCTGAGTTGGCCTCAAAGCCAGGGTTGCTAACTAAGTTCCCGGCTTCGTGTCCCTCAAAGCCTTCTTTACCTTTTTTCCCAGGCTTGCCATGAGGATCAATCCCGAGATAGACATCGTCAAAAAAGTAATTACCTTTTTTATAAACTCTCAGTAAAAATGCAGCTCTGATTGTGCCTTGCGGCGGGGTCAAACCCTCCATCACAAGATGTTCCCACTGATTCTTTTTTGTCGTTTGAATGTAATCGGTGCTAATAATTCCGCTAGCATCAAACCATTGCACCTCCAGGGCATGGGAACCACGGGAAGTATTGTCTGTGTAGACCCAAACAGAGGCTTTATAACATTGAGAACTGTCAATAGGCACAAATGTATCCTCAATCCGCCAGTCGCTAGTACCATCCTCGGAACAGGCAACCAACAAAGAATACGCCCCTGAAACAGAACGAGAATAATCCATATATGTGCTATGCTTACCTGAGGCATGGATAAACCTCCAGCCATCAGGGGTGCAATCATTGTTTAAATCAACCTCAAAATAAGGATTTGTAAGGAGATTAGCCGCTTCCAATTGAGGAAGTATTATAAAGAGGGTTACCAAGCTCACAAGAAGCGGAATTATCTTATTGCCTCTCACCACATGTCCTCCCATCTTCGTTATAATCAAGGCCCCAGGGGGGGACTAAAAAAGTAAGTCCCCTCTTCATCACTCCTTATTTTGCAACTGCAAAATAAATATCATCAAAATAATAATCTCCCGGCTCATATACTCGCAACAATACTGCCACATGAGTTGCACCTATGGGTGGCTTCACACCCTTGATTTCAACCTTATCCCATTTGTTCACTACTTTTGAAACAGCTCGGTCACGAGAAATGTAGCCATCCTTTCCAAACCATTGCAGCTCAAGATAGTGGGAACCCTCTATTTTGGAAGTGCTATAGACCTGGACAGAGGCTTTGTAACTCTTCTCGGGATCAATATCTAAAAAGGTCTCAAGGACTCGCCAATCCGATGAGCCCTCTTCTTTACAGGCAATTTTGACTGCATTCTGCCCTGCAAAGACATTCTCCCGTTCTAATTCACCAAAACTAAAACCGGTACCAAATTCAAACTTCCAACCCTCTGGCATACGATTTTTGATCTTTTCGAAACCGGAATTTGGTAGGAGGTTCTCCGCATTGATCGCAAAACAAATGTTGGATAAACACAAACAAAACAATAAAATTAGCTTTTTATTTCTCATCTTCATCACCGCTTTCAGCTTTGCTCTTAGCGATTGAGAACAAACTTCTGAGTGACTTGGGTTTTAGCTTTTCCTTCAGCTCGAACTACAAGCTGCATGAAATAAAGTCCATTTGGTAAATATCTACCACTTGTATCCTTACCATCCCAAAGCCTTTGATAGGTGACAGATTCCATGTATCCATCCTCGAAAGAAGTCACACATTCTCCACCTAAATTATAAACCTTAAGCGATACTGTAGCCGGCTTTGTGAGCAAGAAACTAATCTGCATGCCCTGATCCAAAACAATGTTAGGGGTGAGGGTGAAATAGGGAACTAGATCTTGGTTATCAACTAAGGAGGAAGCAACAAATTCATAAGGTTCCGACCAAGCACTCACTATTTCTTTTTCAAAAACTGCACGAACGCGCCAAAACCATCTCCCCTGCTTGAGTGCCTCTGCCCATTGATATTCGTTGCCCTGATCCACCTTTTTACTAACAGTTTTCCCAGGTACAAAATCGGGATTTAAATAACTTAGTTCTAATTCATAGCCTACAGCAGCAGGTACTGCTTCCCACTCAAAGATAAGCTCCTCGTCAAGAATCAGTTCTCGCCCCTTCGGTGCTAAAAGCTGAGGTACTGATGGGATTGCTACAGTTCCCCCTACGATCTCTGTTGCCGCAAGCGAAATATTACCAGCTGCATCCACCGCTTCGATTTGATAGTAGAACGTCTTACCAAAATCTACAACTAGAAATTTATCATCCAATTCGGTGGCTGTAAACTCTGCATGGAGTAGATTCTCCTTGGTTCTTTGAAATGATTCTTTTTCACCCCGATAAATATTGTAACTACTGGCTATCTCCCCATCCTCGGCCTCTTCCGGCTCGCGCCAAGTGAGAACTAAAACACCAGGGTAACTGCTATCCACTTTCAGCTCTCGCGGTGCATTTGGCCTGGTTTGGTCCAAAAGAATTATCACCTGCCCTAGTTCTTTATCTTCTCCTTCTACAACTGTAATGTTCTTTTGGCTATAAGTGCGAAACAATGGCGCTTTGATCTTAAGGCTATAGATACCTGCCAGCAAAGGAATGGAAAATTCACCGACTGCATCAATTGCTAGCGTAATTCGCTCCCCTTGTGCACCTAAAAGCACTGCCTCAATCTCGTCAAAAGGAACAACATTATCATCTTTATCCTTGCCGATAACCTTTCCACTAAGGATACTCATTCTTTGTAAAGTGATCTCTGAAGTAGGTTCGCTTTCGTTCCCCACCTTATCCAAGGCAGTGATCCGATAGTAAAGATCCTCTGTCAAAGGTGCATTTTTATCCACCCAACTTCGCTTATCGCCACCTACTGTCGCTTGAAGATTTCCAGGTATTAGCTGAACATCAGGCCGATTTGAACGGTAGATCCGATAATTTGCTGCAAAATCACCATCCCGGGCAGGTTCGGGTGCAAGCCATGAAAGTTCAACCGCCCCTTGCTGATTACGTTTTCCTTCGGCATTCGTTGGCGGATAAGGCGGAATTAAATCCTCGGACTGTAATAACCAAAAGGTATCATACCAGACTGTACCGGGGCCTTGTAATTCAGCTGTAAGATAAATCGACACGCTCCCTGCAGGCAGCTGAAGATTTTCTAGCGGCACAAAAGTCCACTCTGTTACATAATCGAGGGGAATCGTATAAAACTCAGTGCCAACTCCACCGGCATCTCTTGCCGTAATCCCCAGTAAAGGCCGAGCATTGGGAGTATTAGGATCCACTTTATAATAAAAACCTCCACTTAAACCTACTCCAGGTTTAACAGGTAAATTCGGGGTAAACCAGGAGCCGCGATCATTACCACTGGCGCAGCTTATTCTTAATGAATTTCCTCCGGTATGCGCCACTGATCGATCTAGCGCAAAGTCAGGCGAGCCAAACGAGGTATACTGTGACCAAGATTTCGGTTTGTTCCCTGATAAATATTCACCACTATGGTTGGAAATGATATTTGAAATCTCCACCTCTCGAAACATCACCAAATCATAATTATATGTTCCAGGTTTCATCGCCCGCAGTAGCACAATCGCCCCATCAGCTCCAGCCGGGGGAAGGATTTCACCTATCCCCACCCGCTCCCATTGACCCGCCTTTTGGGCAGTAACTATAGTGGACCCTAAATAGCTTGACCCCCCAAACCATTGTACCTCTGCCTTGTGAGAGCCTCCTGAAACATTATCTGCGTTAATATAGCAGGAAAAATCGTACCATTGATCATCCTTGACTTCTATCCATGGATCGATGCCTCGCCAATCTACGGTGGTACTATCAGCATCAGCTGCCACAATTATTTTCAAAGAACGGTTACCAGAGTAGGAATTGGTATCATCCCACACCCCTGTGAAACCTTTTCGGCCCCAAGGAACAGTAAATTCCCAATCCTTTACAGTATTACCTGTTCCCTCTTCAAAATCCGGATTGGGAAGCAGATTGTCAGCGAAGACAGTTCCAGCAAACAAGAGCCCTATCGCCAGCAAGCAACAAAAGAAGAGAAAGCGTTTTGACTTTCTTATCATATTGATCTTCCTTTCATAAAAGGTCGTTCCAAAACAACACTTAGAAGTACATATTAAACTGACAACTGATGAGATTATCCCGCCACTGTAGGCGCCCATAATCATCTAGCCATAGAGCTTCTTCAGATCCTGTGATTGTAGGTGTATTATGGAAAAAGTCAATTTCAAAGTTGTTCCGCACTTTCCAGGTACCTTGAAGATAATAAATATTATCCCCCTGGGGGCTATGCTGAAGCCCCATTGCTAAGGAAAGGCCTTGGAAAAAGCCGTTCCTCACTGTACTCTCCACCCCTATATCGGCTATGGTCCCAACCTGTTTAAATCTATTATTCTTACCCGTTTGATCATTGAGATATTTAAAAAATCCACGAGCATTCCCAAAAGAGAAACTTCCCAACGACCTTTTAAGGCCAAACTCTCGATAACGAAATTCTTTCAATGTTTGATCGTAGTCGACAAACAAATCATAACTTGTTCTCCCTGCTAACTGCAAATCTAAAATACTTCGAAACTGCTGTGGTTCTGATTTTTTTAAGAAGTTATCAAAGTTGAGTCTGAGAAACCTACTTCCCACCAAACCTGAAAAATCCAGTTCTATCCCTTTTTGATCCTGATATTGAATCACAGGGTTCCACCCCAAATCCTCTCTTAAGACTAAATCATAACGAGGTGTACGTTTACGAAAGCGGGGATCAAAGCCGGGTTCAAAATCTCGATAGGAAAGCCGCCATGAGTGTTCTGTGTTAATCCTTAGATCGGCTCTTTCCACTACTTTTGTCTCTTTTTCCTCTTGTAAATGCTGCTGTGCGCGTAAGTATTTTATTGAAGTGCTCGGTGATAATTGATATTCACCCTCCAGATGGTAACTTGTTTCGTAAGGTTTGTATTTCGCAAGCTCAATAATATTCCCGTCTGCATCTACGACATGATCCCCTTTGTGGTGCTGAATCAAAACAAGCTTACCATCTAATTTACCTAAATTAAATTGTGATTGCATACCTTGAACCATTAACCAATAATCTCTGGTTTGTTCCCAAGTATGAAAGAAATCAAACTTTGTATTACACCAAGAAAGCCCATCAAGCTGCAGCCCTCGTCCTCTATGACCATACATATCCCCGAAGTGGGCAATATATGGTGAATACTCAATGTTATTGTAACCAAGCCGCATATTTATTGGTTGGCCATTAGGCATTAAGGGGCCCCGCATATTGATGAATACGTAGTTAATCGAAGGTTCCACTAAACGTCTACTAAAATTCGGAAATCGCAAATAATTATGAGCACCTTCGTTAATGATGAAAAATGAAAACCTGGCATAAAAATCATCTCCTGTGAAGATGGCGGTATTCATTTTTAAATAGTTTCCTATTTCAAGGCCGGTATCCTGTTTGATGTTAACCAAAGAATATAAGCCACCATTTAGCTTAACGGCTACCCCCTCCTCCTTCGCAAACATCGCGCTAGAGAAGGTGAATAGTATTACAAATACATAGGTTAGTTTTCGATGCCACTTGCCAATCAAGAACTCCTCCTCCTCCCTAGTTCCTTAAAAAGCAACCTCTGCACTAATTAAGGCGTAATTACCAGGCTCCCGCACCCGATAGTCCGGATCGTAGCTATACTTTCTTCCCGCGTTAACCTCTGGGAAGGTATAACGGTAACGAACATTCAAACCATTGGGCGCTTTATATTTCATCCCGAACCAATAGCCGCTTTTTGTCTCCGTACTAAGACTGCTATCTAAATCTTGACTGACGCCCACTTCAAGATTCAAATAATCACTGGTTGTATAACGGCAGAAGAACGCTAAGTTCTTAGAAACTTCCTCATCGTTATCAATTGCCCTCAGCTCAGCACCGGGAATAATAAAAGAATGACCGCGCCTGATTGGTCTACTAACGATTAAGCGAGAAAAGCTTTCAAATTGAGTATTATAAACCCAAGTGTCTAAAACACGATCTTGACGCTGATGAATGTTGAAAATATCGAATTCCCATGCAAACAAAGATGTATAAAGTTGTGTCTCGACTGTCCGATAGCGATTTTGCACCGTAGGGAGATGATTTTTCATCTGGCTGAGCGTCGTTGTGAGACTGAAAAGTGAGTTCTCAAGCTCCAAAGTCGAATAATAGCCTTTTTGATCCCGATAGCGATCCACAGGATTGTAACCTAGGTATTCCCCAGTTTCAGAATTGAATTCTGGTGTGCGATTGCGCAGTAGTGGATCATATTCTTTGGGAAAGTCACGATAGCCTATCGTAAGCTTCTCTCCTGCAATAGAGGGCAAGAGCCATTCGCTTTGTTTTAAAACAACATTCAAAGAACCATTATCGCTCTCTCGTTCTTGTACGGCCTGCAATAAACTTACCTCACCCCAAAATCCAAGGTTTGTTTTCAGATCTATACTCTTCACAGATTCACTTTTTATTCCTGTCGGGATATACTCAGAATTTCGACTGCCATAATCAAGTAAAATCCCAGAAATAGTAGTATTGTTAAACTCCCTTGTCAGCTTGCCACCAAGCATATTCAGATCTTGATGACCAAAGCCCCAAATAGCAAACGCATTGGCATCTGCTCCAAAAAGAGCAATATTATTAAGCGCAATCCCACGATGTTGTCTGTAGTCGGAAAAATCTTGTAGTACATCATCCCGAAGATAGATTGTGTATGGTGAATAATCAAGCTCCACATTCCCTAAGGCTAGCTCAAGATGAGGTCCTGCCGGAAACAATTTACCGTAGAGCTTAATTTCGGTCCAGTCAATTAAATTCTGCAAATAGAGATCATTGCCAAAGAAAAATGGTGTTAAGTCATCGTTTTTTTGGTTAAGCCCAATTAGGCGTACCTTCAAACCCGCGTCGCTATTTACTTTCATAAAATCGGAATAAAGCTGAATTCTCGTACCAGCCCGCAACTTGTTATGAGGCCAAGAAGAGATTTCGGCATAAACTGAACCTTGCATTTTATAATCAACTGCAGCCTGAGCTCCACTCACAATCAATAACAAACAAATAAGTAAACCAAGAGAAAAGAACCTAGTTTTCATCACTAACCACCTCCATCCGAAGTTAAAAGGAAAAACTACCACCTATTCTTTGTGTAGCACCAACATTCGCCAACCAATATGCATAATTGAGCTGAAACTGCCCTTTAGCCAAGCCAAAACCAAAGGAAGGTTTTCCATTCATCAAACCAGCCCGCAAGGCAATATTTGGAGCCAAAGTGTATTCCACTCCTAAACGTAGCTGATTCTTATATAGGTCTAAGGATGTAACGGTGGAAGTACCCCTGAAAGTCATGCCATATTGAACCTGAACTTGCCCCTCTTCCTTTAGACCACTGTTATACCTACGATTGTAGAGGAGGTTATTAACTTTTGCACCAAAAGCAATTTGATTTACGCCTACCGCCCAGGGCCCACAAGCAAGTCCTAGATCCAAAATCATGCCCCTGCCACTTTCTTCATTTTCAATGTTGAATCTCTCTTTGTTTAGATTAAAGCCAACTTGGAAAATTTCAGTTGGCTTTGCAGCGAGACAAACGGTATAAATCTGTTTTCCATAGCCTGTGCCCAAAAAGTTGTCTTTGTCAGCGATGGATTCGAAACCAACCCCTGCGCTGAAAGAAGGCAAAATTCGAAACCTCGTCTCCAAAAAGTTATAGTAAACGCTCTCTCCATATAGTTCGGATGTGGCTGTAGACAAACTTCTTTCACTTTGAGCAAAAAAGGCCGGGTTTACATAAAAACTACCACCTGTAAAAAGGTCGCCCACCCCGGAAAAGCCTAGGGACGCCGCCCGAACATCACCTGCAATGTTGTTTTCCATCGCCGAAATGTAAAGCGGACAAGATAATAATAAAACTAAACAAAACCAGACTCTGATCTTCATAATGCTCCCCCTATCTCTCTAAATTTACAGTTCTTGGATTGGAAACATTAAGTCGAAAGATACATTTAAATACCCTTTTCCCAACCGTGAAAACATAAGAATAATCTCTACTATTTTTATCATTTTCCGTAAACCGCCTCGCAACAATGCTATCTCCATACAAATGCTGCATCTAGAAAAAACTGCAATTATGTTGCGAGGCGAAGTTATGCGTTCAATTTTTATAGTTGCTTTCCTCCACCTTAACGTTCCTCAGCTAATGCCTTTTTATATTGATTGTTCATCTCTTTAGCAACTTGCGTTGCAGTTTTCTTGCCTGTGATCAAGGCGATGTAGCCATCCATCTTAACCTTATCCAGTTTCGCCATCTGAGCATTGGTAATGCTTCTTTTACGCACACTGTCATCAACAAGCTTAGCTCCCTCGGCATTGACAATCTCCAAAGCACTGGTTACTGATGGCGAGATGGTCTCTAGATCTTTCTCGCCAATTGTAACAAAGTCTTTGCGGATGGGAACACCGCCTGCCTGGGCAAACCTGAGCTGAACATCCAAATTCAGAAGCCAAAGGTTGAATTCTTTTGTCCATTGCTTCTGGAGAGTAGGTCTCTTTTTCCAAATAAAACCACTTTGAGCATTCCCCACTAAAATTACCTGTTGCTGACCTGGATCGTTCCCGGGAAAGGGCATAAAACCCCATTGAAAACCGGCCGGTGTTACATCTTTCATTTCGTTAGCGATCCAGGTAGCATTTGTAATGAAGGCAGCTTCCCCTTGCACAAATTCCATTTGCGCCTGTACGTGATCAAAACTAACTGTGCCGGGATGGAGGTAACCTTTTTTCACAAAAGCTTCCATCCGCCGAAGCATAGTTAGATAGGGTTTACTAAGAAAGACATCAGGCTCATAGTTATATTGTGCATCGTAAAAAGCTTCACCACCGATCTCATGGGGAATCGCACCCCATCCGTACATAAAATAATAGGGGTGTTTTCCTGCCATCACTAATGGTTTAGTCCCTTTGGCTTTGATTTTCTCACAAACAGTTACAAATTCATCCCAGCATTGAGGCTGCTCATTCCAACCGTTTTCCTGAAATAATTGCTTATTATAATAAAGACCATAAATAGTAGAGCTGGATGGAATAGCATAAATATGACCGTCAATCTCTAAAGCCTTGCGATCCGTGAGCAATACATCCCCCACCTTGCTCTCAGGTGTATCATATAAGGCACGCCCCCATAGATCATCCTGCCTTTCAAGTTTCCCGGATTCTGCGAGCCTTTTAATTAAATCCGGGTTTAAGCTATAGATCCAATCGTACATCTCATCGTCATTGCCACCTTGTAATAATGCATCAAAGTGTTGTTTATAAACATCCCCGCCTTCATCAAACCAACGAACATTCACCGTTACATTGGGAAAACGCTCTTGAAAGGTTTCAATGGCAAAATTGAAAAACTCCCGCCCATAACCGGTAACCGGGAACACTGCATCGATCGTTACCTTCTTATCCTTTGGCAAACCATTTTCAGGATATACCTCCCCTGTGTTTCCCTCCCCCTCAACTGCTGTAGTTTCTTTCTTTCCGCAGCCTGACCATACCAAGCTTAAGGAAAGCACCACTAATACACCAATCAAAAAGAATTTCTTTCGCCTCTCCATCAATTTCACCCCTTGTATTTTTTTCTTTATCCTTTCAGAGCACCAATATTTAGGTTTTGGGTAATATAATTCTGGAAAACACTATACACGATAATCGTCGGGATCATCATAATCACAAATCCTGCAAATAAAGTCACCCAATCCGCCCGATAGGTCATTGCCTGCGACATAGAATAAATAGCTACCGAAAGCGGATATTTTTCGGGATCCCTGATGAAAAGTAACGGATCCATAAAATCATTATAGTAACGCATAAAGTTGAACACGTTAATTGTCAAAAGCGAAGGTCTAGCTAAAGGAAGTCCAACATGCCAGAAAGTTTGCCAATAGCTTGCCCCATCAATATAAGCTGCTTCATCAAGTTCTTTGGGCTGCCCCTTCATAAACGCTGTCAAAATCAAAGTGTTAAACACAATGGACCCTGCCCCATAATAAATAATCAAACCAAAAAGGCTATTCAGTAAACCCAGTTGCCGCATCAAGATATAACCTGTGACCATGGTATTAAGCCCTGTAATAAAATAACTTCCGATAATATACCAATAGATCACATCTCTACCCTTAAAATCAAAGCGTGCTAACGTATAACAGCCAAGTGCAACAACCAAGGTATTGAGCACCATAGCCCCTGTGAGCAAAATAACGGTATTAAAAAAACTTTTCCCAATCCCAAGTTGTGACCAAGCCCGATAGTAGTTATTCCACTGCATACTCTTTGGCAGTTGCCAGGCGCCCATAAAAAACTCTTGATTCGTTTTAAGAGAGGTGTAGAAAACCCAAATCAGCGGCAGGATGATCACCAAAGCCCATAGCCCCAATAGCACTCTTAGTATTACATCCTTCGCTTCTAGTTTTCTTACCATCCCTGATTCATTGCTTGCCATTTTTCATCCCTCCTGCCTAGCCAGCCATCTCAATTGCCTCGCCCCGATCCATGAAGCGGAAGGCAACGACACTAACACAACCCAAGATTGCAAAGAGAATAAGTCCGATTGCTGCAGCATAGCCAAAGGCCGCAACCCCTTCCGCGCCAAAAGCGATCTTGTACATATACGTGCCCACAACTTCCGTCGCTCCTGCAGGTCCGCCATTGGTCATAATTAAAATCAACTCAAAAGCACCAAAGAGGCCAATAATGCTGAAGAAAATCATGGTCTTCATGGTCTCCCAAATCACAGGGACAGTAATCAAAAAAAGTTTTTGTACATCGGTTGCCCCGTCTAGCTCTGCCGATTCATAAAGACTTTCGGGTACTGACTGAATCGCTCCCATAAAAATCAGCATATTCCCTGCCCAGCCGCCCCACACCATGGGGATAATCATCGCCCATTTAGCTGCTGTGGCATTGGTCAGCCAATAAAACTCACCCACATTAACTCCCACAGCATTAAGTAAAGCATTAAAAATTCCATAGCGACCATGAAAAGCAAACTGCCACATGAGAGCCGTGATAACACTAGGTAGGATCGCCGGAAAGTAATAAAGAATCCGATAAAAGTTATTCTCCTTATATGGTTTTTTGACAAGGATAAAAGAAACGAATAAAGCTGCAAAGAAATTGATCGGGGTAGCGATGACCCAATAGAAAAGATTATTCTTCATCGCAGCCCATAAATCCGCATCTTTAGCGATGGTTGCGAAGTTTTTCATGCCAATCCAAATCGGTTCGCCAATCCCATCATATTCTGTAAAAGGATAATAAAAAGCTGTTATTTTCGGGATCACGGAAAAAAGCGTGTAGAACAATAAAATAGGTGCGAGACTTGCGATAATAAAAAAGGCTTTACTACGAAAAAAACTCGCTTTTTGTACCTTTTCTGCCACGATAATACCCCCTAAGATAACATCAGGTCAAATTAATTGCCTTTAGCTTTAAGAAATTAAACTATAGCTCGATCGTTAAAGTATTTAGCTGAGAAATTAGTTGAGGGACTCTTTGCGCAGAATGATTGCAGAAGGCTTAAGAAGATGCGAAGAAAGATCGTGATTATAACAAGCTTGTAACCTAACTATATCATAAAAGGAACATCTTCATTAGCACATTTTTAGAGCTATAAGACTGTTTTGTAAAGAACTCGTTTTTTCTATGAAAAAAACCTTTCCCTAAGAACTTATCTATGACGGTACTTTGACATTTTCCCTTCCCCTATTGAGCACTTCATCTTCCCTCCTATCGACTCCTGCTACCTATTATGGTTCCAACTGACGATTCAAACTTAAAATGTAGTTTGCTTTCTCTTATGTTGCTAGATTTCAAGCTCCATACCATCATAGGCCACAATCAACCCCGAGCCTGAAACCTCTTTTTCCAGCTCTTGATGTAAAAGACCACAGTTATGGGTAAAATGCGTAATTACACACTTCGCATCAGGCTTGATCGCACCAAGCTCCAGCATTTTCTCTCTGGCAGCCAATACCTCAGGAATCCCCATATGTCCCCCATAACGATTAGAGATGGGACCGTGCGTACAATCAAAGTTGACCAGATCTAATGCTCTGCCCGCCAGCATTTCCCACGTTTCAGCTGGATACCAACCACTATCGTAGGCGTGAAAAAAAGCTTTTTGGCCATCATCAAATATATATAGCAAACTCTCCTCTGGTTCTGTGTGTTTTGCTAAGAGCGCTGTGACCGTTAATCCTCCTGTCTGTACCATTTCTTTGGGGGCAATTATCCGGGCAGCGACCATGTCAAATTCCAAACCCACCATGCCCCGTTGAATCATCCCTACCACCACAGCATTTCCCCACAGTGTAAGCTTTTCATCTTCTTTTAAGTGTGAATAAGGCTCTGAACGCATGGCAAGATCTTGAGGATAGAAATGATCTTCGTGGGAATGAGTGACAAATAATCTCCTCACCTTTCCTAAATCTAAACCATCGCGAAGCACATGTAGATAGGTGTCAGGGGGAAAATCAACTAAGGTATGATCATCAATTAAGATACTGCTACGGGTGCGAACATTTTTTCCTCCCTGTTCTTTCGACCGCAGACAAGGCTCACATTGACAAAAAACTGCAGGCCATCCCTCTGCAGCAGCTGTTCCCAGATAGCGAATCTTCATCACTTGTTCCCCTTCCTAACATTATTACCCTGCAAATTGAGGATTTCCAATGCAACATCTATTAGTTCCTCCCCTGCTCCCGCTGCAAGAGGCGAGGAATTAACTTCATAACCACCCTCACTATAAGCCCTTTTGGTAGGAATGTAATCAAACTCATCGTTGGCAAGATCTATCACCCAGGTGAAAGGAAACTGGGATTTTGCTTTTAAAGCCAGACCCAATTCTACGAAAATTTCCGTGGGCAAACCAACAAAAGCCACATCGCCCAAGCCCAACACCTGAACTTCAGTTTCAATCGGTTCAAAAGCATGTTGGGCTATTTTTAAGATTCGCCGGGCCCGGATAACTTCCGGGCAATCATTATCTGTTGGTTTCTCTGTGGCTATAAGTTTTTTCGCTACTTCTATTTCTTCCTCCTCTATCTCGCGCAAAGGCAGTTTAATATTCTCCAACCCAAGCCATACTGCACCCTCACAGCGCTCTTGCCTTGGCGCCTCAATTATTTTTAGTACTTCAAAGGCAAGTAGTTTACCAATTTTTTCAGCTAGTTTTGCACGAGTGGGACTATTTGGGTTCAGATTTACATCAATATGGTTGATATCGCCTCCTGCCCCACGAGTGAAAAGAATCGGTAAATTTATCCCAAGAACCTGTTTAATTGTTGTACGCATATAGCCTGGAAAATCAGGGGAGATGAAATTACCCTCAACAATATCAGCATGCAGTGCATAATTGACAATAATAGACAGAAGCTGGCCTGTAGCGCTAGAGCGAAAAAAGACTACCCCTACTTCAGGATCAATCGGACCTGCAGGACGAACAATCTGAGGATTACCCACACCCGGATTTGTTTCAACTTTCCCTGACTGCATCCAAAAACGGCGGTTGAAAGCAACTCCTTCTACTTTGCCACGGCCACAGAAAGCCTCAGCCAGCTCCAGCCTACTTTTAGCCAACACCACGCAATCGGAAATTCGCTGCATCACAAACTGAAAGTAAACTTCTTCTCGTACGTAAGGTGCAGAATTAGGGGATACTGCAGGGCCTGTATGGGTATGAGTGCAACAAATTAAAATCTGATCCCACCGAAAACCTGTTTTCTTTGCAACCTCCTCACGAATCTTGTTAGTCAAATCCAGCGTGATGCCGATTAAATCGCAGCTAACCAAAACCCATTCCGTTACCTCGTCGGCAACTACAATACTATTAACAAAGAGCGAATCCAACATCCCCTCAGCCTTGCGTTCATAAAAGTAACCAGCCAAATTGATCCCCAAAGGGGGAGTAATTTCAAGCTGAGCTGCCCCTACTTTGTATGCCATCACCTTCACTCACTTTCAGATAAAGTTTGACTCGAACCCCCGATCGCGCATCTTGGGACCCAACCTACAATGATAATCCCAAAAACCACAAGCAAAACTCCAATTACTCCCAACCAAGTTAAAGCCTCAGCAAGGAATACTCTGGCAATTAAAATCGTAAAAACTGGGGTTAAACATTGGATGATGTTAAGAAGCGGCCAACTGAGACGCTCCATCGCCTTATACCAAGCTAAATAGACCAAAATGGTTGCCATAAGCACTAAGTATGTTAAATAGGGCCATGCTAGCCTCCAATTGACGAATGTAGTTGGCTTTAATAGTACCAATACCAGCAGCTGAAGCCCTCCAAAAAGCATGGACCAAGTTGTAGTTCGGAAACTGCCCAGTTTTGTCACCACTTTTCTTCCCAAAAAAGAATATGCGACCCAGCAAATTGCACTACAAAAAACTAAAAGATCCCCTTTGAAATGTTGGGAAGTAAAACAAAAACCATTTGCTGTTAAGGCTCCAGTGACCAAAAGAGTACCTAATACGCTAGCTCCCAACCCGAAAAAATGAAGGCGAGTCAAGGCTTCCCCTAAGCCAAAAGAAATCAAAATATTTAAAATAACTGGCACTACTTCCCGAATAATGGCACCGTTAGTTGCAGTGGTGATCTGTTGACCATAAAAAAGAAAAGTGCTGGTTCCTGCCATGCCCAACAAACCTAAACAGAATAAGGGTAAAAGATCCTCGGATTTGGGAATGATCTCTTTTCCATAAGCGAAAAATCCCCACACTAACATAATCGCCCCTGCTACTAAAAAACGAAGCGCGGACATGGAGATTGGATCAACTAGCTCGTTCATCAAGAGAATACGTGAAACAACAAAGACTGTACTGCCAAAAAGGGAACCCAATAAAGCCCAAATAATTCCTTTGATCCCGCTATCACCTAGCTCCATCTTTCCTTCTTTTCCTCCTTTCCTTTTATCTTGCACTTTCACAATAAAGATACAGGGAAACCAAACTCCCTTTCACACAACTCTCTATCTTAAACCCATATTCTTAAGATTACTAAAACTTATGGCGAGACTATCAAAAGGATCTCGCTGACAATAATCCTGTTCTACCACATACCATCGAGTGCCTGCCTTTTTGCAAGCAGCGATGATCCCCTGCCAGTTCATATTACCCTCACCAACCTCTGCCATAATCGAATCATTACTTTGTGCTTTCATATCTTTCAGGTGAATAACCGGCACCCGGTCGCTAAATGATTCAATCCAAACAATTGGATCAGCACCACCGTTTTGCAACCAATAGGTATCAAATTCTGCAGTGACAAACTCGGCATCGCAAGCATTAAAAAAGATTTCTAATCCCGTTTTTTCGCCAAACCTTTCTAGTTCAAAGCTGTGATTATGATAGCCAAAGACAAGACCTGCCTTTGAAAGCTCCTTGGCGATTGGGTTAATCTCCTCCGCAAAACGCCGATAACCCTCTTCGTCGCGGTACTCTAGGGGCATACTGCCGATAGCGACAAAATTGCAATCTAAAGTTTTTTGATAGTCTATCACAGCATCTAGATCTATTCTCAGTTCCTCAAAATCCACGTGAGTTGCACATACCACTAAGCCTTCCGCATCTAAAATACTTTTCAACTCATCAGTATCGATGGGACCCAAACCTGAAACTTGCACTGCCCTGTAACCAATCTGTGCTACCTTCTTTAAGCTTCGAGCAATCTCTTGAGGTGTCTGTAAGAATTCGTATACAGTATACAGTTGTGCTGCAATCTCCGTCATGGCTAACTCCCTCCATCCTTTTTCTCCAATTCAGATCTTATGCAGGGGGTTTTCAAAAAACTCCCTACTATCTCCTATTCATTTTACAAGAATTTTTACTGCTTCTAACCCCCAAGGCCATAGAACGTATTCGTCATTCCATGCATCTCCCTCAGTACGAAAAGACCAATGGCCTGTCTTCATTCCTTGTCGAGCATTGCGATGCAAGGGGCCAAGCATGTTTCTAGGACTTGCAAACACCTCTATTACTAGCTGATTATCTCCTTCTGTTAAAAAGTTTGTCAATTCCAAAGGTGATGCCGCCCGCCAAGGAATTTTTCCCGCTGTTTTACTATTAACCTCAATTAGAGTGGTGATAGCCTTAGCCTCTAAATCTAAAAAGACACGTTCATCCTGAAAGTGGTGATAGTTGGCCAAATATCGCATGCTTCCCGGGTAGAAAGGATAGCCTTGCAAGCACCAATCACCGCTTCGTAAGGCATTGGGCTCTTTGGTAAGGCTGTAACTTGTAGGTAGCACAGCAAAGTCTCCTGCCAAAAAGCAATCTTCAAGCTCCATCCAGTGATAATATTCACAGCGTAAAATCAGTTGGTTTGCACCAAGTTTGGCTTTAGGCAACTTCACTCTCTTCATAGCCTTATCCAAAAACCAACCCTGAAGCTCACCACCGGAAATTCCATTCAGATAGACCTCAAAAAACTCTGCTTGTTCCAAAATAAGTTCTAAGTTCTCGGGGACTTCCTCAACATGGAAGCTAAATGCCAATTCAAGTTTGGTACCATCCTTTGGATGAACATCGTCAACCCACAAATACCTTTGCTCAATGGCATTCATATGTATCTGCCTCATCCCAAGTTTTTCACGAAGTGCATATTGGGCACGCCAAAGCGGTAAAACCTCTGACCAGGCCTCACCTTCAAGCCGCCAAGCGCACTGATCTAAAAGAAAAATATTAGGGCAAGTACGCATATGCTGCCACAATGGTCCCAACTCTTTCTTCTCTTTAAGTTCAAATATCGGGTGCAACGCTTGTTTAGGGCGCTCATTAATACTTACCACATATAGTTTAGAACCTGCTGGTCCAAACTTTGCCTTAAAACGCATAGAATTTGCTTCTTCTTGCACAATAACCGGTCTGATCTCGCCTGTTAATGGATCCCACTCTTCTAATTTTCCACTATATGGAAGAGTGATCTGAGTCTTTACTTCCCGCTTTTTATCGATATTAACAAAGAAATAGACTAGCTGCTCCTCCAGTTGCCGCTCCATGGCTAAAATACTACTTGGAGGCAGCCCCAATTCAGTTTTCATTCTTATCCTCTGTCCCAATAGCTGATCCAAAGCAGCAAAAAGTTCCTCTTGACTTTGAGCCGCAATAACATTTTCTTCTTGCCATAGAAAATCAAGTTTCGAATCTTCCTCAGCAGCTACTTGGGTTGGTTTGTCGCCATAAATTATCACCTTACCATCTGCATGAATAAATTCAGCAATCAATTCTTTTGTAGATGGAAGAATAGTATTGGCGAACGGAATTAATAAAAGTTTATAACCTGCTTCACCCACAAAAAAATCTTTTCCCTGTATCCTACCGTGTTCGGCCATAACCAATTCATCCCCAAAGTCGAAATCGTATTGATGAACCAGCAATTCCTTGGCCAAAGTATTCAAACGATCGCCGATCGCTGTAACCTCTTCGCAATTATTATCGCCCAACTTTGCCCAGGCTGTAGTTTGAGGATGAAGCACCAGTAGCTCGCGAATAGGCCTACCTTGCGAGAGGACAGCGCCCAATCTTGCAAAATAATCCTCTAATACTTTGTACTCTTGCCACCAACTATTATTATAATTGAAGCTGGGAGGGTAGTCGCGTTTGCGGCAACCGCGGAGTGAATAAAGGGCCAAGTGCTGACAACGAAAATTGATCCCTTGAACATACTGCCAGTCACCAACCCACTTTTGCCCTTCAAAACTAAATTCCCAACCACTGCAACCATACATTTCAGATAAAACCCTCTTCTTACTAAGCTGGTTAGCGATTGATGTGCACTGTTTAATGGTAATATATTCGTCTGTCTGTTCATAAAGAATATCAATTCCCGGCATCTGCATATGGGGATAATGAGGCATAATGGCACCTGCGAATCTTGTTGCTGTTCCCAAATCGCTCTCATCAAGGTAATGACCAGTGAGGACAAGCTTTTGCTCTGCACACCACTCTCCTAGTTGTTGGCTGAAAGCTGATACAAAACGCTCCGTTATGGTATGCCAAAAATCATGACGAGTTTTGGTTGAATGGCTGCCATCTAAAAATAAATAGGGTAGCACTTGCAATAATTCGTAGCCTCTTTTTTGTTGGAAATAATCTGCAAAATTATAAGTCCAAGGTAAGTAACGACGCTGTGGATAATTACCATGAAGAATATTTGGTTCATCTGTAAAAATCCCTGGCACAACCTTCCCGAATTCCTCCCCGACCTCAGCACGATATGCCTCATGGGTTGACTTAATAAAGGCGCGTACTGCTTCAGGGTTGAGATTATCCACAGGGGCCTCATTGTTATACCATGCAGAGGCTTTGGCTATTTCTTGCCGAAAAATTAAAAACACTTCATCTGGTGCCAAGTTTCCTGTGGCAGCTCTTAGCTCTAAAAGGCGATTGCCTTCAACTTTACCAATAAAAGCAATTAAGATCTCCGGAGTCTTTGGCAAACTATCGCTTACTTCAAAAGTTAAAGCTTTAGAGCGATAGGCATCACCTAGGCTTGTAACAAGGCTGCCGGCGGCGCCACTTGGAAAGCGATCTTCATCATAGAGCCAAGCTCCCATCCCCTCTTCACGAGCAGTACTAACCGCTGCGTGTATACACTCCATCCATTCGGAACCAAGATATTCAGTCTCAAGCCCCTCACGGGAATGCATGAAAAAGCCGCCCATCCCTTGCTTTTTCATCTCCTTAATTTGCCAAATAACCTCTTTAGGATCTAATTTATCATTCCAGGACCAAAAAGGAGCACTCCTATATTCAGTAGGGGGCTTAGAAAAAAGTGCATGTAAATTCATAGCTATCTCCCTCCCTACTATCAATTTATCAAAAAATAGCAAAGACTGTTAGCACACTATTTGTAATTACAGCCCTTTCCTGTATTAGCACTATCCCGACAGAGCGCAAAACAACCGTATAGATCACAAAACCTCCGGCCTTAATCGGCGGGAGGTTAATACGCGACCTTCTAGCACTTTGCGCTACAACCCTTTTTTTGTTCTAAATTTGCTTGGGGAGACCCCCACATGTCGCCGGAAAAGCCTTGAAAAATAGTTTGCATCCTCAAAGCCGACTAAATAGGCAACCTCACCTATGGGCAGATCCTCCTCCAACAATAACTCCATCGCCTGACCGAGGCGAATATTTTGCAAATATTGGAGCGGGGTAATCCCTATTAGCTGCCGTGCGAGACGCGAGAACTGCTCAGGATTAAGATCGTGAGCAAGTGCTACCTCTTCAATCTTTAATTTTTGCTCATAGTTAGCTTCCAAAAATGCCAATGCCTCCTTTAACTTTCCTTCAGGTGCATAAGAGGCCACTTGTAGTATCGAATCATCATAAAGTCTACCGGCAAAAACCAAAACCACTCCTAGTAACATGGACAGAACCTCGTTATAACCTGGAGATTTATGTTCAAGTTCTGTAATCATCCTTTGCAAATTACACTTTAATTCATGCTGCATTGCCATAGGTGTATGCAACCGTACCCGATTTTTGCTAAATAAAAGCTCATTCACCCCAGATAACTCAATAATTCCTTTTGGTAAAGCATCAAGGAAGAAGAGACAATTATAAATCTTCGCCCCCTTTGAGCGGGTATAAAGATGTGTTTCACCAGGTCTAATACAAAAGAGATCGCCTGCAATTAGGATACTCCGTTCTCCTTCCCAGCTATGATTGAGGAGTCCATATTCAAAGAAAACTAATTCATAGAATGCGTGTTTATGAGCATAAATATCCCCCTGATGGGGCAAGAGACTAACATAGACCAAATTATCTTCAAAATAGAGCTTTTGGTTTATCTCTCCGACCAATTTAACTGGCCCCTTTCAATTTTCTATAAATTATTCTCGCCCCGCCAAAAAGGTATACACTCTCAAATTTTAACAGTTATAATATATTTCAATTGTATCATAAATCGATAGAAATTTAAACCTAACGCTACGTTAACATTTATATGTGACTTGACACGCCAAACCGATCATTAATTTATAATGCCTTAAAGTGCGAACCCAATATTATAGCGGTAACGTTTTACCTCTCAACGGTAAGCTTTTGTACTAACACCATTCTAAATAGCGTAAATGCACTTAAACCTATTCTGAATGAGATCTCACTGAAAAGCTCAGTTTTTAAACATAAAAAAGAGACCACCCTCAGGCGGCCTCCCAAGCGAACATAGCGTTCTATGATCCGGTTTTCTGCTTACGGTATTCTGAGGGGGATACCCCCTCATATTTTTTAAAAGTTCGAGAAAAGTGGCTGGGACTATCATAGCCAATATCACCTGCGATCTCAACTAGCTTCTGATCTCCCTCAAGGAGATGCTCTTTCGCCTTAGCTATTCGCATCCTGGTAATATATTCCCCGATGGTCTCCCCTGTTTCTTGCTTAAACAATTTTGTAAGATAGCAAGGACTAAGGTGAACTTTAGCCGCCACATCTTCTAGACGCAACTTTTCTCCGAAATGTGCGGCAATATAGTTCTTCACACTCCTATTTGCTTGCTGCTCATTTTCTTGTTGTAGGACGAGGAGCTTATCCTCTTGGTCAAAGACGTAGCTGGCAACTAGAACCAGGAGCTTAATAATAGACGTAGCCTTTCAGCTGAAATTACCTGTGTGGCAAAATAGCAATTCTCAAGGGCTTTCCAATCCCACTGACCAACTCTTTCCAGATTCGCTTTTATTTTTTGGAAACCCTCTGTGGTAGGCCTCTGTAGAAGTATTTGCCCTGCGGCAATAGTGGCAATATGCCGTTCCCGGATCACAGCTGGCACAGCTATATCCACCAGACCCGCACATGCTATTAAGGCCTAAAGGCCAGGCTGTATGTCGGCCTTCGCTATTAGCGTAGCACGCGGCCTTCTCCAGGATCAAGACCGAACGGCATCCCTCCCAGTGGGGAAATTGAAAAAACTCTTGAGCTACTTGACTGGCTCTTCCATATCAGGGTACTTTTTGACCTTGCGAA
>DIQB01000042.1:15738-25810 GCA_002427165.1 Firmicutes bacterium UBA5473 | reverse complement strand
TCGAATTAATAACCGGTTCAAGGAGGAATATCCATGCTAGGCATTTTAACTCTGAATTATTGTAATGAAGACATAGTTGCAGTCCCTTATTACGGATATTCTTTCAAGGATGGTTGCTTTAGAGACTATATGATTAACAGAGTGAAACCTAAACTTGATGATGAGGATTGGAATAAAGAGTTATTAAGAAGCTGTGTTGAAGGCACTGGATATTCTGCAGATAAGTTTATCGACATTTTAAATAGCTCAAACAGCTACTCGAACTGGAGAATTGGTGAAGCTATTGCGGAGTGTTTGCTTGAGGATAGTGGTAAGGCAAGATTTTATTATAATTCAAGTCGTGATTTAAAAAATCCTGATGCGTCTAATACGGGTGCTGACCTTGTTGGTTTTTGTGATATTGATGACGAGACTTTGTTTTTGTTTGGTGAAGTTAAAACTTCAAGTTCACCTTTTTCTCCTCCTAGTGTTTTATATGGTAGAACAGGTATGATAAAACAATTAGAAGAGCTGCAAATAAATAAAGGTAAGCAAAAAGCTTTAATTAAATGGATTATTGGCAAGCAAAAATTATTGCCTGAAACCTTTGAAGAGGATTTTAAAAAGGCTTTATCGGCATATGCTTTGTCTAATGAAAATGTGCAGTTTGTTGGTGTATTAATTCGTGATACAATTCCTAATGAATTAGATTTGAAGAATAGAGCACAATATCTTGGGAAAAAAGCTACTTCTCCCATGCGGGTATGGCTATTTGCATTTTACACAGGCTTTTCTATGGGAAATAGCGCTTGGGTATCTGCAATGAATGGGGGTGTAACCTGTGAGGGTTGATAAGCCATCACATTGGATATTGGATAATATTTCAATCGAGGATTATAAAAGAGCTTTTGAAATTGTTGATACTCGCTCGGTAACCTCTGCTTTAGAGAATAAAAGTGTGGTAACAAGTGCTGAAGAATTCGAGAGTGAAAATAAGCTTATTATGAATATTGTTGACTTCATTGAAATGGCTACAATTGATTTGATGTCTAAAAAAGAAAGTTTAGATGAAGGTAAAGAGCAACTTTTTATAATGTATCAACATATGTTTCATTTACTTCGTGAGCTTCCAACTCCTTCGGATGATATTGCGAAAATAAAGTTTGTCTATAGGTTAGTAGCTTTTTCATATTTAGGGCAGAAATGGGAATCTGGAAAAAGATATATTGTTGAAAATAAGAATAAGATAACCGTTAATTTTTCAGAAAATGACACTTGGGATGTTAGAGTGTTTAAACAAGCGTATTCTGCCTTTATTCATTTGGTGAGAAAGGATACTTGGGATGACTTGTCAAATGCTTGTACAATTATTGCTGAGTTGCGCGATGCCCAGAAGAGATTTGAAGATGTTTTCTTAGACAACCTCAAACAGGATGAGAAACTTTGTGGTGCTTATGAATTAATAGCTTTATATCATTATACTAAAGCTCTTGATTGTGTTACTACCTACATGCTCAATGGAAGTGGAAGTGTCAGTGAGATAAGAGAAGAAGTGGATTTTCATTTTGATAAATCAATAGAGGCTTCCGAGAGGTCTTCTAATATTGAAATGAGTTTGTTAATGCAGTTGCTTCGCAACACCCTCTTGCAAATGCTTTCAAATTCTTTATGGTGTGTTACTGAGAAGATAAATTCTAGAGTTAGCAAGTTTGTAAAAGCAATAACACAAGCACCAAAACCATTATTTGAGCTTTTATATCCCCAAAGGACTGCTGTGTTAGAACAGGGGTTGCTAGATCCTGCGCATAAAGCAATTGTTGTTGATATGCCGACCTCAAGTGGGAAAACATTGATTGCAGAGTTTAGGATTTTGCAGGCGTTAAACCAGTTTGCCGATGACGGTGGTTGGGTTGCTTATGTTGTTCCGACTCGAGCGTTAGTAAATCAAATTACTGCAAGACTTCGCAAGGATTTGTCTCCCATTGGGATTCAAGTTGAAAAAATGAGTGGCGCAATAGAGATTGATTCATTTGAAGAAGCAATCATAGTGGATAAAACAAGTGAATTTGATCTACTGGTAACAACTCCTGAAAAACTGAATCTCTTAATAAGGAATGGAATTGAAGAAAAACTGGGAAGAAAGCTGGTTCTAGCTGTTATTGACGAGGCTCATAATATAGCTGATAAGACAAGGGGATTAGCATTAGAGCTGTTAATGGCCAATATAAAAAATGACTGTGAGAAGGCTAACTTCTTACTTCTTACTCCATTTGTTCCCAATAGCATGGATATTGCTCATTGGTTAGATCAGGATAGCCCTAATTCGATAAGTATTTCATTAAATTGGAGACCAAACGATAGAGTTATTGGTGCAATTTATCCCAAAGGCTCCAGAAGGGACTGGAATATAGTATTTGAAACACTTTTGACCAATAGAGAAAGAATACAATTGGAGAAAAAGATTCCTCTATCCGAGGATATTCCTCCTTTAGATATAGCAAGAAGTGGATTGTCAAAAGGATTAGTATGTGTTAGTGCGGCTAAAGCACTAATTGACAGAAAGGGTATTCTCATTATAGGTCAATCACCTTCAGGTTGTTGGAAAATTGCAGATCAATTGTATAATGAAAGACAAGAAGTTTCACAAGACGAAGATATTGAGTTGGTAAAAAAGTATATCTCTGCAGAGTTAGGTGCGGATTTTAAGCTTAATACCCTCTTGGATAGGCGGATAGGGGTACATCATGCTGGTTTGCCTGATGAGGTTAGATATTTAATGGAATGGTTAATGGAAAAAGAGAAACTAGATATTTTAGTTGCAACTACGACTATTGCACAAGGTATTAATTTTCCGGTTTCTTCTATACTGCTAACAACATATTATCAAGCAAATAGAAGATTCAGCGAAAAAATGGCAATAAGTGATTTTTGGAATCTTGCTGGTAGATCAGGAAGAACAGGGCAAGCTTCTCTTAGTTTGGTTGGTGTTGCGATTGGGCCTCAAGAAAACAAAAAAGAAGAAGAGTTGATGAAATTAAAAAACTATGTAAAGCAAAATACTGAAGCGCTTGTATCCAATTTGGTTGACATGATAGATGGTGTTGTACAACTTGGAGAAGAACTTGATTTATCAAGTTTGGCTTATCTGTCCGAATGGTCGCATTTTCTGCAGTATATTACGCATATGTTTAACCAGTGCGCTGAAATGGGAGAATTTGAAACCAAGGCTGATCTCTTTCTTCGTAGAACTTATGGCTATTCTCATTGTTCTCGTGAAAAACAAGCAGTCATATTGAAAGCAGTAAAAAAATATGGTCAAAAACTTAATAAAAACAAAGGCCTAGCAAAAATTTCTGATTCAACAGGGTTTTCATTTGAGTCCATTGAGAGAACCATTATGAAAGCAAAGTCTCTTGGCATAAGTAATTCAATTTGGACGGGTTCAAAGTTATTCTCTTCTAATAGTTCCTTAAAGGACTTAATGGGAATAATGTTGAGTATACCTGAGATTCAACATAATTTGACAGATTTAGTGCCGGGTAAATCCTCTACAGATGGGAATACACTTGCCAATATCACTGTGGATTGGGTATCAGGAAGCGATATAGAAGAAATAGCAATGAAGTATTTTGGTGGTAATTCAGAGGAGGCATTGACAAATTGTTGCAGAGCAATTTTTAGCAAATTAATTAACAATGCAACTTGGGGACTGGCTTCATTGCAAAAGGTTCCCTCTGTGGGCATTGATTTTGCTAACTTAGATCCAAAAGAGCAAATACGATTAAAAAATTTGCCAGCCATGATTTACTATGGAGTTAACTCTGATGAAGCGATCTTAATGAGAATGAACAATGTACCAAGAGGTGTTGCAACAAGCCTTGGCAGCAAATTGAAAAAGAAGTACAAGGACATCTATCAACTCTCTTCTTCAGAAACACAAAAATGGTTGACTGAGCTGTCAGATAGCGAGTGGCATTCTGCTACTCCGCCTCATACATCACTCAATGGGAGTGATTATAAAAGAGTTTGGAAAATTCTCAATGGTGAAGTTATATAATATAATTATTTTATACATAACGCGCAAACAAGAATACCTAGCGCCTAAGTATTGGTGAAATTTATCAAGGCCTATATCCTCCTACGCAGTTTAAGAGTTCCTTCGCTAAGAGAGCTCCGGTAGCAACCTAACGTAGTACCTCGCTCTAAATTTTTTTGATTTGTTGCTGTACATGATAGGCAAAGTTAATTTCCGCTCTCCTTGTGCAAACCTGCACTAAAGAGAGCGGTTTTCTATTTGGGGCGCTAATGAACTTTGGACTTTTTTTATCTAAAATTATTCCTGAAAATCATGTGGAGAAAGCAGGAAAACCCAAACAAACGCAGAATAATAAAAGTAAGACCACAGAAAGTCCAACACAAACCCAAAAAGGAGGGATGTGATGCTAGTTCTCGAACGGAGGCAGAGAATCGCTCAGCTCCTTGAGGAACAAGGAAGCGTGAGGGTTTCAGCCTTAGCTGCAAACTATGGCGTCACAGAGGAAACCATCCGCAGAGATCTTGAGGACCTGGAGCGGGCTGGCTTTCTCAAACGCACATACGGAGGAGCAGTAGCCTGGAAGGGAACTGGTTATGAATCCCCCTACGACGCAAGGCGCGAACTGCAATTAGATGAGAAATTGGCCATCGCAAAAAAAGCAGCAGAACTGGTGGCAGATGGAGAAACCCTCTTTTTGGATGCTAGCACCACCACGTTATATCTGGCAAGGCAGCTAATTGGCAGACGAGATCTGGGAATCATTACCAACTCCATCCAGATTGTCTCGGAGCTAGGAGGGCAAAAAGGATTAACTGTTGTAGCCACAGGAGGCAAGCTGCGGGACAAGTCCCTCTCTTGTGTAGGTCCCCTTGCAGCCAGAGTTCTGAGGGAATATCATCCAGACTGGGCTTTTATCTCCTGCAAGGGTTTTTCGCCAAAAAGAGGCCTCTTGGACACCAACGATCTTGAAGTTGAACTAAAAAGACTGGCCCTGAAAAATGCAAATGTTGGCGTTGCCCTTGTGGACAGTAGCAAATTTCAGAAGCCGGCTTTGCTTCAGATCGGTCCTGTGGAGTCAGTAGCAAAGATCATTACCGATAAGATGGAAACAGAGATGCAACAGGAACTAGCAAGTCGCGGGGTGGAGGTTCTGGAGGCTTGTTAAATTCAATTTAGGAAGGGAAAGTCCAATGAAGAGTGAGTTTCAACTAAAAGAAGATATTTGTGAAGTAGGCAGAAGGATTTATCAGAATGGCTATGTAGCAGCCAACGATGGCAATATCACAGTCAGGCTAGGAGAGAATGAAGTCCTCACAACCCCAACTGGCGTGAGCAAAGGCTTTATGACTCCAGATATGCTCATCAAGGTGAATATGTCAGGCGAGGTGCTCTCAGGGAAACTGAAGCCATCATCAGAGCTAAAAATGCACCTGAGAGTTTATCGGGAGCGGCCAGATGTAGGCTCTGTAATCCATGCCCATCCGCCTACAGCTACAGGCTTTGCTGTAGCTGGCATTCCCTTGGATAGGTGCGTCCTGCCTGAGGTGATTATCGCCTTGGGCTCCATTCCTATCGCCGAATACGGAACTCCCTCCACAGAGGAGATTCCCGATGCGATCATGGAATACCTCACAGGTTGCGATGCAGTACTGTTGGCAAACCACGGTGCCCTCACTGTGGGCACAGATCTGTTCAACGCCTATTTCAAAATGGAGACCATGGAGCACTTTGCAAAGATTAGTTTGGTTGCCAGACAACTAGGTCAAGAGCTTGAGATTCCTGCTCATCAGGTGAAAAAGCTGATGGAAGTGCGGGAAAAACTAGGTGTTGTGGGCAAGAACCCCGGGTGCCACGACTGCGAAATTTGCGAGACAAGCAGTCCACAAACTGAAGAAGACTCCCTGCGGGATCTGGTAGGCCAGATCACACGCCGGGTTCTTTCTGAAATGGAAAAGTAAAGGATGGTGACACATGGGAGAGGCAGTAGGTTTAGTTGAGGTAGTGGGGCTCGCTGCAGCCATGGAGGCCCTAGATGCGGCCACCAAGGCAGCAGATGTACAGGTAGCAGGCTGGGAAACCACCAAAGGCAGTGGCCTGGTAGTGGTGAAGTTTCGCGGTGAGGTAGGAGCTGTGCGGGCAGCCATGGAGGCAGCAGAAGCTGCATGCAAGAGACTAACAAGCGTTTATGCTGCGCGTTTAATTCCCCGGCCAGCTCCAGAAATAGAGCCCATGCTGGGTCAGGATTAAGAAAGGGAGGCGAAAACTATGGGTAATGCATTGGGAATGATTGAAACCAAAGGTTTGATTGCTGCAATTGATGCTGCAGATGCAATGGTGAAGGCAGCGCAGGTAAGTCTTGTAGGTTATGAGAAAATCGGCTCCGGAATGGTAACTGTAATGGTTCGAGGCGAAGTGGGAGCAGTGAAAGCCGCAACTGAAGCTGGTGGCGCAGCTGCCAAGCAGCTGGGCGAGCTGATTGCTGTCCACGTAATTCCACGGCCACATACTGACGTCGAGAAAATCCTGCCGCAGGTAGGTAGCGCTAAGGCTAATAAAGCTAAGGGGGTTGACTAATAATGGGTGAAGCATTAGGAATGGTTGAAACAAAGGGTCTTGTGGCTGCAATTGAGGCAGCAGATGCCATGGTGAAAGCAGCTAATGTTAACTTAACAGGCTATGAGAAGATCGGCTCCGGCCTTGTAACTGTAATGGTGCGGGGCGATGTAGGGGCTGTGAAAGCCGCAACTGAGGCTGGCGGCGCAGCTGCCAAGCAGCTGGGCGAGCTGATTGCAGTACACGTAATTCCAAGGCCACATGCAGACTTGGAGAAGATGCTGCCCAAGGCCTAAGAAAGGTGGCTTAGGGAATGGAAGCGAAATTAATTGAATTAGTAACCAAGCAGGTCCTGGCAGCTATGAGTGAGGAAAAGTCCGGCTGCTGTGGCGCCTGCAATGGAAATTGCAGTAATCACGAGCCAGGTGGGATCCGAATCGGGGTCTCTGTGCGGCATCTCCACCTTTGCCCTGAAGATCTGGCCATTCTTTTCGGCCCCGACCAGAAGCTTGAGATGGACCGTGACCTGTTCCAAGAAGGAGAATTTGCCTCAAAACAGGTTGTGGCCCTGGTAGGACCCAAACTGCGCTCCATCGCGCCTGTGAGGGTGCTAGGTCCTCTGCGCAAACAGACCCAGGTTGAGATCTCTCGAACCGATGCCATCACTTTAGGCTTAAACCCTCCAGTGAGGCCATCTGGGAATCTCGATGGTGCCTCTGCAATTACAATTGTGGGCCCGCGGGGCTCTGTAACAAAACCTGTGGCCATTCGCGCCAACCGGCATATTCATATGAATCCCGAAGATGCCCAAAAATTTGGCGTCTCAGATGGCCAGCTTGTCTCAGTTGAGATTTCAGGGGATCGGCCCCTGATTTTCCAAGAGGTTCAGGTGCGAGTTGCACCTAACTTCCGCTTGGAGATGCATCTAGATACAGACGATGCCAATGCTGTAGGTATCACCTGCGGCATGCAGGCGAAAATAGTCGGGGAGGCGAAGTAGATGTACCTAGGAAAAGTTGTAGGTACGGTAGTTGCCACCCGCAAACAAGAATCCCTTGTGGGCTCTAAACTGATGCTGGTGGCCCCCTATGAGGGAGAAGGACAAACAATCGTGGCAGTGGATACAGTTGGTGCAGGCGTTGGAGAGACCGTGCTTTTGACCATGGGCAATCCAGCCCGCAGGGCCGTCAGTGCTGATTCTCCAGTTGACGCTGCCATCGTAGGCATTGTAGATTCAGTTGAACATAGATAAGGGGTGAGCTAATGCAATTCGATGAGTCGCGAGTTGCCTCCCTTGTGGAGGAAGTATTGCGAAATCTCGCTGCTGGGGGTGCGCTGCCCGTAAAAAGCAGCACCGGATCCCAAGATGGCGTTTATCAAGATATAGATTCAGCCATGGCTGCAGTGATTGCAGCCCAAAAGAAACTAATGGCTCTGCCCTTTGCCAAAAGGGAAGAGCTAGTTCGTGTTCTCCGCCAGGCAGGGATCGATCATGCTGAAGAATTCGGAAAAATGGCCCAAGAGGAAACACAGTTGGGCCGGCCTGAAGATAAAAAGATCAAAAATATCAACGCTGCACGTCTCACGCCGGGAGTTGAGGACCTACCGCGAGAGACTCTAATCGGCTCCTATGGGATCAGCATGGTGAAAGGTGGACCCTACGGGATTGTGGTCTCTATCTTGCCCACAACCCACCCCACAGCCATTGTGATCAACCATGCCATCGCCATGATTGCCTCAGGCAATGGCGTCTTCTTCTGTCCCCATCCCCGTGGCTATAAATCCAGCCTCTATGCTATGCAGGTAATGAATCGGGCCATAGCCCAGGCAGGTGGACCTCGAGATACCATGGTAGCTTTAGCTAAAGGTAGCATGGAGGCGGTAACCGAGGCTTGCGCGCATCCAGCTGTAGGCCTAATTGTGGCCACAGGTGGACCGGCAGTTGTAGATGCTGCCCTGCGCAGCGGCAAAAAAGCAATTGGCGCAGGCCCTGGCAATCCACCTGTCCTAATTGATGAGACTGCAGATCTAGTGAAAGCCGCCCGGGATATCACAGAGGGCGCAGCTTTCGACAATAATATTCTTTGCATCGCAGAGAAAACCATCATTGCAGTGGAATCAATTGCCGATGAACTGAAAAGGCAATTTTGCGCTCTGCCTGAGGTCTACTGGCTGAGCCCGGCTGAAGCCAGCCGGGTAGAGAAGGTAATCTTCCCCGATGGGAAACTGGCTGGAGACTTAGTAGGCAAGGATGCAGCTGTGATCTTGGGTAAAGCCGGAATCAGTGTAGATAAAAAGATCCGCCTGGCGATCATGGAGACAGGTGCCACGAGTCAGCTGGTGGATACAGAGCAACTAATGCCTGTCTTGCCTTTCGTGCGAGTTGCGGATTTTGATGCTGGCATGGAGCTGGCACTGAAAACTGAGCACGGAGATAAGCATACTGCGGTCTTGCACACCCGTGACATGACCCGGGTAGATCGCTTCGCCCGCACGCTGGATGTGACAGCGCTAGTTGTGAACTCCGCATCAGGCGCAGCTTTAGCAGTAGGCGGCGAGGGCAAGTATGCTCATACTTTGGCTGGGCCTACAGGTGAGGGTGTCTGCACACCCCGTACCTTTACCCGTGAGATCCGGGTTACAATTGGCGATTCCTTCGGCTATTGAGGAGAGGGATTATGCAGGAACTCATAAAAAAGGTTGAAAGCGCAGGGGTTGTTGGCGCAGGCGGCGCTGGTTTTCCCACCCATGTAAAATTGGGTGGGAAAGCCGAGATCTTACTTGTGAACGCTGCCGAGTGCGAACCCCTGCTGGCTGTGGACCAGCATTTAATTATCAAAAATGCCCAGCTTCTGAAGGACACATTGTCTCAGGTGGCCAAGATTTTGGGAGCTACGCGCACGATTGTGGCCATTAAAAAGAAGCACAAAGAGGCAATTGATGCTTTGCAAAAGGTGAAGCTGGGCCTTTGCCTGTTGGATAACTTCTATCCAGCAGGTGATGAGCAGGTTACAGTCTACGAGGCCACAGGTCGTACTGTGCCCGAGGGTGGTATTCCCCTGCAGGTGGGGGTTGTGGTGTTGAATGTGGAGACCCTCATCAACATCGCAGCAGCCCTGGAGGATAGGCCTGTAACCCATACCTACCTCACTGTGACAGGAGAGGTTGCCCGTCCCCTCACTGGGTGCTTTCCCATTGGCATGAGGGCAGATGAGGTAATTGCCTATGCTGGTGGAGCCACAACAGAGGACTGGGCCTTAATCGAAGGTGGCCCTGCTATGGGGAACTTGAAAGATCCCACAGCTCCTATTACCAAAACCACCAAGGGATTGATTGTGCTGCCAAAAGATCATCCCGCCATTAAGCTTCGGGAACAGACCCTCACTAGCATCGTTCGGCAAGCCAGCTCTGCGTGTTGCCAGTGTCAGCTGTGCACGGAGCTGTGTCCCAGGTATTTATTAGGCCACGACCTGGAACCGGCTCGGATCATGCGAGCTATGGGTG
>DIQB01000042.1:13485-15545 GCA_002427165.1 Firmicutes bacterium UBA5473 | reverse complement strand
GCTATGGGTCATGGCACAGCGGATATCCGGGGCCTTACAGCTGCCATGCTATGTTCTGAGTGCGGGGTCTGCGATCTATTTGCCTGTCCCATGGGGCTTTCTCCACGCAGGGTGAACCAGGCACTGAAGGCGGAGTTTGGCAGGCGGGGCTTGAAAAATCCCCATAACAAGGAGACAGAGCCCAAAGGCACGCGCTTTGGACGCAAGACACCAACTGCAAGGCTTATAGGCAGGCTAGCCCTCTCCCGCTATGATGTGGCCGCACCTTGGGAGGATGTTCAACTCTCGCCCAGACAGGTAACAATTCCTCTCCAGCAGCATATTGGAAAACCTGCCCAGCCCCTTGTGAAGAAGGGACAGTATGTTGAGGCAGGGCAGCTCATCGCAAAATTTGAGGGACTAGGTGCCAATATTCACGCCAGTATCGGTGGCAAAGTCGAGAGCGTTGATTCGGCCATCGTCATTAGGGCCGCGAGGTGATAGATTTGAAAAAAGCAATTGGAATGCTGGAGATCAGAAGCATTGTGATTGGGATTCGCTCTGCCGATAGAATGGTGAAGGCGGCAGATGTGGAACTGCTCACTGCAGACTCCATCTGTCCGGGGAAGTTCCTGGCAGTGATCGGAGGCTCTGTTGGCGCTGTGGATAGCGCCCTGGAGGTAGGGGAGGCAGCAGCTGAGGGGGAAGTGGTGGATCGGTTCTTTTTAGCCAATGCCCATGAGGCAGTCTTCCCTGCCATCGCAGGCTGCGTGGAGCCAACTGGCAGGGCAGCACTAGGACTCGTTGAGACCTTCTCTGTTGCCACAGCCATCAGGGCTGCAGATGCAGCTGCCAAGGCTACTCCTGTCCAGATTCTAGACTTGCGTCTGGCCCGAGGCATGGGTGGCAAAGCCCTACTGCTGATGAGCGGTGATGTGGGGGCTGTGCAGATGGCAGTTGAGGTAGCAGGAAAAGTGGCCTCAGATGAGGGCCTCCTGGCAGCGGCAGATGTATTGGCTGCCCCTGATCAGGCCCTGTGGGAGAAGCTCTTGTGAGGGGGAGAGGGTATTGAGAATACTGGTTCTCAATTCAGGTGGCTCTTCCATCAAGTTTAAGGTCTTCGATTTTCCTGCCTGTTCAGTGTATCTGTCAGGACACCTAGAGCGGGTAGGCCAGGCAAATAGCCTTTTGGAAATATCAGGTGCCAAACAAATGCGCTGGGAAGGGGCAACTTTAGATCACGCAGCGGGCCTAGAGCTTATCTCCCAACAGCTACAGGATTTAGGTGAGCTTGGAGCCGTGGGCCACAGGGTGGTGCACGGCGCGACAAGTTTTACAGGTTCGGTGCTAGTAGATGACGATGTAATCGCTGCCCTCCGCGAAAACATTCCCTTAGCACCCCTTCACAATCCCCCAAATCTTGCAGGAATTGAGGCCAGTCGTAAGTTATTTGGCGATTTGCTGCAAGTAGCAGTGTTCGATACAGGCTATCACGGCACATTACCCCCCCAGGCTTATACTTATGCTCTGCCACAAGAGCTGGCTAAAAAATGGCGGATTCGGCGCTATGGCTTCCATGGAATTGCCTTCCGCTCCATTACCTCGCAGGCAGCAGAGCTCTTGGGCAAAAAACCAGAGGATCTGAAAATAGTCTCCCTCATGCTTGGCAGCGGCACTACAGCTAATGCCTCCCTCTATGGGAAATCCACTGATGTAAGCACAGGTCTCACGCCTTTGGAAGGACTTGTGCAATCCACACGCAGTGGCGATCTTGATCCGGCTTTAGTGCTCTATCTGATGCGTGAGGCGGGCTATACAGCAGACCAGCTAGATCGGATTCTCAATCGCGAAAGTGGTTGGCTGGGGATAAGTGGTATCTCTGCAGATCTAAGGGAGGTTGACGAGGCGGCAAAAGCAGGACATGAGGCTGCACAGCTGGCTCTGGATACCTTCGTTTATCGTACCCGCAAGTATATAGGTGCGTATGCAGCGGCTATGGGAGGCATTGATCTGTTGGCCTTCTCAGGAGGTGTGGGAGAGCACTCCTCCTCGATTCGAGAGCAGGTCTGCCGAGGCTTGGA
>DIQB01000042.1:0-13262 GCA_002427165.1 Firmicutes bacterium UBA5473 | reverse complement strand
AGTGCAAACGAAGAGGAGATAATAGCTCAGGATACTTACAATTTAGTGTCAAGATAATAAAACCGGGCAGTGCCCGGTTTTTTCATGCACGCTAGCTTTAGGTTTTGTAAGTATTTTATTAGTCTTAAAATTATGCATTCATGAACCGTGTTATGCATCTGATTCAAAGTAACTAGTTAGTGTCAAAAGAACGGTTTTGTAGGACTTATAATACTCGATATAGGTATTGACAATATGCATAATGCGTATTATAATAGTTTTTAGATAGGAGGCGATAGAATGACGGCTAGGGAGATAATAAAAATAATCAAAAATGATGGATGGTATTATTCATACAGTAATGGCGGTCACGATTACTATAAACATCATTCAAAACCTGGCAAGATTTCTATTCCTCAACACAAAACGGAGTTGAAAATTAAAACAGCTAATAGCATTCTTAAGCAGGCTGGTCTCAAATAATTGATTTAATAGCCTGCAACCTAATGAAATATAGATGAAAAGGAGGAGATTTTGTGAGATTTGTCTATCCTGCCTGTTTCTATCCCTGCGAGGAAGGCGGATTTACTGTCACTATTCCGGATCTCCCAGGAGCTGTTACAGAGGGAGATACATTGGATGAAGCTATGGCAAATGCTATGGCATGCGCCTGCGGTTGGATCTTAGATGAGCTAGATGCTGATCGAGAGGCTCCTTCCCCTAGCGCTATAGATTCTATTGAGTGTGACGAACCAAATGGTCTTAAGTCGTATCTGTTCGTTGATTTAGATACATTTGGTATAGTTTACGGCAAAAATGTAAGGAAAAATGTTACCTTGCCGGCTTGGCTGAATATCAGAGCTGAGCGAGCAAAGGTAAATTATTCTGAGGTCTTGAGAGAAGCACTAGAGAAAAAGTTATTTTCCAACAAAAGTGAATAAAAATGTGGAGCGGTACCCAAAAGGGTAACCGCTTTTCCTTTTGCCTAAAACGGAAAGCTCTTCTTACTAATAATTGATGCCTGTGGGTGACATTTTCATTGTCCCGTGAAAGAAAAGGCAAAAACACTTTACGAAAGCTGCTATTTAACCTATAATATAGATGTTCGTGTACTTATATCATTAATAATAGGGAGATGAATTGGATTGAGAAAGACGCTTTTTGTAGTTATCGCCGCATTGATCGCCCTTACCTTGTTATCGGGATGTGGCAAGAAAACTGCAACTGACACCTCTTGGGAAGATGTTAAGTCCAAAGGCTACTTTATCGTGGGCCTAGATGATTCCTTCCCACCCATGGGCTTTCGGGATGAGAAGAACGAAATTGTGGGCTTCGACATTGATTTTGCTAAAGAAGCCGCCAAAAGAATGGGTGTAGAGGCTAGGTTTCAGCCAGTGGTCTGGGACTTTATCGGCCAGGAGCTCAATGGCAAGAAAGTGGACTTAATTTGGAACGGCTGCACCATCACCGAGGCTAGGCGAAAGGTATTTGACTTTACCGATCCTTATATGGACAACAAACAGGTAGTTGTGACTAAAGCAGATTCCACAATTCAGACTCTAGATGATCTTGCTGGCAAAAAGGTGGGGATCCAGGGTGGGTCCAGCGCCAATATCGCCTTGGACAACCACCCAGAAGTGAAGAATTCTTTAGCTAAACTCAACGAGTACTCTGATAATGCAAAAGCACTGACGGATCTGGAGATTGGCCGTCTTGACGCAGTAATCGTAGACGTTTGTGTTTTTGGCCATTATCGGATGATCAAGCCCGATAGCTTCCGCATGCTAGATCAGGATTTGGGCTCTGAGAATTTCGGAGTTGGGGTTCGCAAGAGCGATGTGGCATTCAGAGCTGAGCTGCAAAAGGCTATGGATTCTATGATGGAAGATGGGGCAGCCCAAAAAATTGCAGATAAATGGTTTGGGAAGGGCGCAGAAGTTCTCGCCAAGTAGTTTTCAATTACGAGAAGGACACAGGCCCAGCCTGTGTCCTCTATAATAAGGGGAAGCAGCCTTGAACGAATTCTTTGCTTATTTCATTAAACTCATGCCCCAGATGGTAGGTGGGCTCTCTGTAACCGTTGGGTTATTCGCCATTACCCTTGTTTTTTCTATTCCACTAGGGGTGTTAGTCGCAGGCCTGAGGATGAGTAAAAATCAGCTTTTGAGCAACCTCACTAAACTGTATATTTGGATTTTCCGGGGCACCCCGCTAATTTTACAGGTGGTGTTCTTCTACTACGGACTCCCCAATCTGGGCATTCGGCTAGATCCTTTTCCTACGGCAGCCATGGCTTTTGTTATAAACTACACAGCCTATTTTGCTGAGATCTTTCGCGGGGGCATCCAGTCTATAGATCGGGGACAGCACGAGGCAGCCGATGTACTAGGCATGACCAAAGCTCAAACTATGATGCGGATCATCTTGCCCCAAGCTTTCAAGCGGGTGTTGCCGGCTGTGGGCAATGAGGCTATCACCTTGGTTAAGGATTCTGCATTAGTTTACGTGATCAGCCTCTCGGATCTACTGCGTGTGGTTACAGTGGCCTCGATCCGTGATTTCACAGTGACACCATTTTTCGTGGCAGCGGTTCTTTACCTTTTAATGACTTTTGTGCTAGAGCAGGTCCTCGCTTATGTGGAAGCACGTTTCAGTTACTATGAGTAGGAAGGGTTTTAGACAATGAATGAAACAGGGGTACCTATAGTTGAGGCCCAGGGGATTTATAAAAGATTCGGTGAGCTTGAGGTGCTCTGTGGGATCGACCTGAAGGTTTCCAAAGGAGAGGTGGTTGCCTTAATTGGCCCCTCGGGTTCTGGCAAGAGCACCCTTCTTCGCTCCATCAATGTTCTCGAGAGGATTGATCGCGGCAGCATTGCTATTGATGGGTCCCCTATGGTGCAGGAAACCCAGGGAAAGGCGCAGTATGTATCCGACACTGAGCTGAGACGAATGCGCCGGAAGATGGGGATGGTCTTTCAAAACTTTAACCTCTTTCCCCATATGAGCGTTCTGGAGAATGTTATGGTGGCGCCTGTGCAGGTTTTGGGACGCTCAAAACGCGAGGCAGAGGAGAAGGCCATGGATCTATTAGGGAAGGTAGGGCTATTGGATAAAGCTACCAACTACCCCTATGAGATCTCAGGAGGCCAAAAGCAGCGGGTTGCAATTGCCCGTGCCCTGGCTATGGATCCGGAATTGCTTTGCTTCGATGAGCCAACCTCAGCTTTAGATCCTGAGCTTACAGGCGAGGTGTTGAAGACAATGCAGGATCTTGCCCGGGAGCGAATGACGATGCTGGTGGTGACCCATGAGATTGGTTTTGCCCGGGATGTTGCGGATCGGGTAGTCTTTATGGACCGGGGGATTGTGGTTGAGGAAGGTACGAGCCGGGAGGTGCTTTCCGCGCCAAGCCATCCGCGCTTGAAGGCGTTTTTAGGATTAGTAGACAGATAGCTCGCTACAGTTACTTGTGAAGATAATTCCCGTCTCAAACTTTGGGACGGGAATTAGTATTTTTAAAGACACAATATGTGCTTATTATTCTATTTTAGGTGCCCATGGACATTCAGGCACTTTTTCAAGCTTCGCTGAGATCTTGGAGAAACAAATTTCTTCATCTTCTCATTTTAGCGCATATCGGGGTTATATAAGTCTTTAGTAATTTATTGCGCAGTTCTGCTTATTATTGACAGAGTTTCTGAGAAAAATTCGTACTTAAAATGGTTTTTTAAGCAATACGGTAAAAAAAGAACTGGTTTAGGAGAAAAACCCACCTAATTGTTTACATTCCTGAAAGGTAGTGTATAATATAAATGAGGGGAGTGACTCGAAGATGTTAATTGAGTTTAGTGTTGGTAATTACTTGTCGTTCAAAGAAATCGTAACGTTAAGTATGATCCCAACTCGAATTAGAGAGCATGCTACCACCCACATTTTTCAGCCTCAGAAAGAGATTAAACTTCTCAAAAGCGCAATTGTTTATGGGGCAAATGCTAGCGGAAAGACTAATTTATTTAAAGCACTATCTTTTATGACGAGCTTTGTGAGAAATTCATCTAAGGATTTTCAAGCGGAAGAAGCTATTGCTATTGAACCATTTAGGTTGAGCACGGAAACAATTGATAGTCCAAGTTTTTTTGAAGTTGTTTTTCTTCATGATAGCGTTCAATACAGATATGGGTTTGAAGTAGATACAAGCCACGTGAAGAAAGAGTGGCTTTATGCTTCAGCAAAGCAAAAGGAGAAAAGACTTTTTGAACGGAACCAGCAAGAGTTTGAGCTTTCTCCTGCATTTAATGAAGGAAAAGGATTGGAGCAGAAAACACGCCCGAACGCACTTTTTTTATCTGTAGTAGCACAGTTTAACGGAAAGATTGCCACCGAACTAATGAAATGGTTTAACCAAATTATTAATATCTCAGGGTTGGATGATCAATATAAAAAAATGAGCTTAGCTCTACTAGAAGACAACACATATAAGAATATTTTTATTGAGCTAATTCAAGCAGCCGATCTGGGTATTGAAGATATTAAGCTCATAGAAGAAGACCTTTTTTTGGGGCGTAGATCTAGTTTACCTTTAACAAATGTGATTACTCGTCATAAGAAATACGATGAAAACAACCAAGTGACTGATTTTAAGGACTTTAATATGGCGACACATGAATCACACGGCACAAGAAAACTGTTTTCTTTATTAGGCCCAATACTAACAGCCCTTCAAAATGGAAAAGTTTTGTTTGTGGATGAATTTGACTCTAGATTGCATACGCTACTAACCAGTTTTATCGTAAGCATTTTTAATTCTATTAATCAAAACCCAAAGAACTCTCAGCTCATAATCAATACTCACGATACAAACCTTCTATCAAGAAAACTATTTAGGCGTGACCAAATTTGGTTTACGCAAAAAGATAGATATGGAGCAAGCGAACTGTATTCGCTAGTTGAATACAATAAAGTTAGAAACGACGCTTCCTTCGAGAAAGATTATCTCCTAGGAAAATATGGAGCAATTCCTTTTATTCCGAGGTATACTTTTTCCCAGAAAGGAAACGAAGACTAATGGGAACCGATGATTTATATAAAAAAAGAAGACAAAATAGAACGAGAAAGGTCGGCACTAGAGCTACAAGAGATAGAATCTTAATAGTTTGTGAGGGAACAAAAACAGAACCTAATTATTTCGAAGGGTTTCGATTGACAAATGTACAAATTGTAGGAACTGGATCTAATACGCATAGTGTTGTTAAAAAAGCCCTTGAAGAGAAAAGGAGGGCAAAGCGAAATAAGGAGCGATTTGACCAGATTTGGTGTGTCTTCGATCGAGACTCATTTCCATCCCAGAATTTTAATAATGCCATCGCTATTGCTAAGCAAAATGACATACGTGTTGCTTATTCCAATGAATCATTTGAGTTGTGGTATCTCTTACATTTTCATTATTATGATTCTGCCATGACGAGACAACAATATTGTGATAAGCTTTCTCAACTGCTTAATATTAATTATCAGAAAAATGCTAAGGGTATATATGACTTGCTGTTGCAAAAACAGCAAGATGCTATACGCAATGCTAAAAAACTATTGTCAAAATATGAAATTCTGAATCCCGAAAATAATAATCCATCCACAACTGTTCATTTGCTTGTAAGGGAGCTTAATAAATGGCTGAATGGATAGAAGTGATATAAGGCACCAGGCGCGAGAGTGCTTAGCGGAAGGTACATATTCAGTATTGCCCCATTAGAAAAGACCGGAAGTTCAACTTCCGGTCTTTAGCTTCCGGCCCCGTGGAGCCTGATAATTTTCAAGAATGATCTGAACGGCTCTCAGACGCACTGTTGGGTCTTCCGAGCGAAGAGTCTCAAGGAGCGCCTCTCGGGCTGTGCTCACAAGCTCCCTGTTGATTACAGCACCGATGGGTGTACTCTCTGCCACAGGCATGATAATCTCTGGCTCTGGTGGCTGCCCGGAGCACTGCTCCCTGGCTAGCAGCTGGTCAATCTTTGGACCATAATCCTCTACAGAATAGAGAGCAAGCTGGGGCCTGAGGGCGCCTCTGAGGGTCGTATCTAGCTGAAGCCGGGGAAATCCTTTTTTCTCCAGGAGCCATTCTACTTGCCTTTGGTGTGGATAGCCGTCTTTAATTGCCTGGCGACTATAACGATAATCACCTGCGATCCGAGCAAAGTAAATCAACTTACCATAAGGTACAACTACAAGATCCCCGACTTTCATCTGCATACAGAAGCGGATAATCATATTTTGCTGCATCTTCAAAGTGCGTTTGGTAGCATCAGGGTTACTTACCTGGAGTTTGGCAAAGAGCTGATCTTCGTTTAGCTGATTTAGCGTTGGTAGATGAGGCCAACCGATGGCAATTAAATCTTGCTGTAGGAACTCCTCCATCCTGTCTGTTCGATCTGGATTTGGACGCACAACCCAATATGTGGGGCTCATGGGCAACTCCTCCTTTGAAGTATTGATAGCTATTTGATGCTATATGCTATATCATATGCAGATTTGGGATATTTATACACTACAAGCTTTTTTTGCCAAAATCCTGGGCGGGGCATGTTCCAAAAGGTTTTCGAGGGGAGTTCTTCTTTTGTTTTCCCTGTGTTGTCATGGTATTGAGCCCCACATTTAAGATCCCACTTAAAGTATCAACATCGATTTTATCCAAGTAGAACTCCAGCTTGTCTAGACGTAAATTTTCAATGGATACATGTTCAATATTTATGGTCCAGGCCCGCTCTCCCAATAACTGAACCAAGGCTTCTAACATCTTTATTTTAGTTTTAAGCTCCCGCTCCTGCTCTCTTTTTTTGAATAAAGAGCGGAGTTTTTTTAGAAACACATCAAACTCCTTTTACGTTCGAGGGCACAACATTGCCGATCCGCGGATCGAAAACTGGGATATCTGAAAGATCTTGATCGTTGTTAATATTTAAGGGTGCGGTAATGCAGTTAAGTTCGCCGAAAATCTGGCCCATGGGCTGGTTGTTTTTGCTATGGGAGTCCCAAAAAGACTGCGAGTTTTCGCCGAAGAAGACACCTGCATTATTTTCCATGGCATTCACAACTAGGGCACCGAAGTTAATGAAGACTGCCAAGGTACCTCCTCCCTTCATCTATCATAGTTTATAATACGCACTTGAGGCGCAAAAGGGTTCAGGTGAGGGAAATGAAAGACCATGATCTGCAAATTAATATCGGTAGTATCAAGATCGGTTCCATCGATAGCTCCTCTGCCTTAAACATTGGTAAAAACACACTTCAGGGCTTCCGCAGCCTGACTAAAAACAACCAAGGTTTAGGAGAGATCTATGGGGACAAGAATGGCTTTCCTTCAAATATAAACTGGGTAGAGGATCCAGACCTCTACGACCAATTCTCCCCAGGGGCGCGGGAATCAATCGATCTTGGGGGAAAGGAGGAGCGAGGTGTACGACCAAGAGTGGCTTCTGAAAATGATGGAACTGCAGAAAAAAGCCCAGGAACTGGCAGTGGGGCCGAACTGGGCAAAAGAGTTACTGGAGAAGATGAGCGAACTATTGAGGGAAAATAACACGATACCTGGGGGTGTTGTGCTAGAGGGGGACTTGAAAGGACTCTGGGATCAGAGGGCACCTCAGCCCGGTGGGGGTTCCCAGCCCCAGCTAAATATCTTAGAGCTAGAGCGAGAGGTGGTATTTACAGCCTACTTGCCAGGGGTAAAAACAGGGGATTTAAGCCTGAAGCTTCATGGAGATACTTTGCATATAGCAGGACACAGTTCCCAGATCCCAGGGGGATTTCAGCGGAGCGTAAAACTACCCATCCAGGTGAAGCAAGAGGGGATCGTGGCCAACTATCGGGATAATTATCTGGTACTTCATTTACCAAAAGCCAAAAGTTCAATTGTGGAGATCCCCATTCAGTATAAATAAGATGGGCCTTGGGTTTAACATCCGCTCAGACTCCTTGTAGACAATATTGATGACATCAGTTTTAAAAGCAAGCACCGAGAACAGTTCCTGTTTTAAGATTCGTGTTTTTGGGTACCAGGGGGCTCTATGATGATGGCTGCAAAGGAATATGGACTGGACGAAAAGATTTCAAAGCAACTCTGGCGGCTTATTAGGTATTCATGATGAGCTCCATAACCGCCGTGGAATCGCATCCACGCTTTCTTTGTTAAAATGTAGGTCAGCTGTGGGCATGAAAAAGTCGTAGAGCATATTTTAAGCTTTACTAATTTAGGGAGCATGCTAGAGAGTTTTCAAAGCTATTCCCATCAAACGCTCTGCTTGATCCGCCATAAAGAGGGGAATATTTAAAAGATCATCATCTAGCTTTAGGTTTTGCATCGAAAAACGCACGCGCAGTTTTATCTTGTCGCCGTATTTATCTTTGAATTTTTTTAGGCTACGGCTTCCGACATTATCTTCTGACTTCACTTCAACGGGGATAATATCATTTTCCCGTTGGATGAGATAATCAACCTCATACCTTGGATTGTCCATTGTCCAATAACGGGGCGTTGCCTCAAACTGGTTGCTTAGCGCTTGCAGGATATAATTTTCACTTAACGCGCCTTTGAACTCGGTAAACAGGCGATTGCCTTCCCCAAAGGCAGAAGGCGCAAGGAGCGATAACCTACGAAGCAAGCCTACATCTACAAGATACAGCTTGAATGATGACAAGTCGTCATAAGCGGAGATAGGTAGTCCCGGCGCTGTACTGCGATGGATTTTATAGATAAGATTCGCGTCGCAAAGCCATTGCAGGGCATCTTCATATTCCCGGGCTCGTGCACCCTCTCGGACGACTTTATAGAGGAACTTCTTATTTTCCCTGGCAAGCTGCGAGGGAATGGAGCGCCAAATCAAAGATAGTTTTGGAAACTCCTTTGGTTCGGCGTGCTTGGCAAAATCTCGCTCATAGGCATCTAGAATGTTGGAAAGTACCTGCTGCATTAGTTCCGTGTTCCGCTCCTGGGTCCATGCACGTACAGACTCAGGCATGCCACCTGTTACAAAGTACATTTTCAGTTTTTCAGAGAGGGGATTGAAAAAAGCTTCGGGAATTGGTTCCAAAGAATCTGTGCTGTTTATGTAGGCGGCTAGGTTTTCATCGCCGTTGGCTAATAAAAACTCAGTGAATGTCATGGGCGCAACCTGCAAAAAGTCTACCTTACCCACGGGGAAGGATGCGGGTTGAGATAATGAGCCCAGCAATGAACCGGCGCAGGCCACATGATATTCCGGCGCATTCTCGCAGAAATACTTCAGGGTATTGAGTGCCCTGTTGCATTCTTGAATTTCGTCGAAGACAATAAGTGTTTCTTCCGGTTTGATTGATATGCCGCTAACCATCATTAAATTTTGTAAGATACGGCTTACATCCTTTGTTGTTTCAAAGAACTGTTTGTATTCTTCGTGTTCATCGAAGTTGAAGTAGGCAATATTTTTATAATGTCGCCTAGCAAATTCACGAAGCAGCCACGTCTTCCCAACCTGTCGGACGCCCTTTAAAATTAGCGGTTTACGGTGCTTCGATTCTTTCCATGCCACCAATTTTTTTAAAATTAGTCGTTCCATACAAGAATCACCTCTTTTAGAATTATAGTCATTACCTAGAACACATATTTATATATGATTGTGGTTCTTAAATCACATTACGCAAAACGGCGATTAAATGCAAGTAAAAAATCGGAAAAGCACTTCAGGGACCTGGGTAGTAACAAAAAACCTATCCAGACAAAGCAAAAGGATACCGTTTTGAGGAAACGGTATCCTTTTTGATTATCGTACTACTCCTAGATAAAGAGATTAGTATCACTGGTTTCAGCTGCTGCCAAGTAAGTGGCAACGCCGCCGATCTCCACACCATCAATCAACTCTTCAGGCTTAATTCCCATTACATCCATAGACATCTGACAGGCCACAAGCCTCACTCCCATGAGTTTTGCCTGGCCCAACAGTGCCTCCAGTGAATCAACATTCTTCTTGGCCATCACTTTGCGGATCAGCCTAGGGCCAATCCCTAGCATATTCATTTTGGACAGGCCCAGTTTTTTGCTGCCCCTAGGCATCATCCAACCAAAGGCTCGCTCCAGGCCCTGCTTCTGGACAGCTACCTTTTCAGGTTTGCGCAGTACGTTCAGGCCCCAGAAGGTAAAGAACATAGTAACTTTTCTCCTCATGCTAGCAGCGCCAGTGGCGATTACAAGTGATGCTATTGCCCGATCCAGCTCACTTGAGAAGACAATTAGGGTTTTATCATGGCCCTTCTCCAAAGCTGGCTCCTGTGAGCCCTTGCGCAAGGTGGCAACGAATTTCCCATTCTCTTTACCTGTAGCGAGGAGCTGGTTGCCTGTGCGCTGGCTCCAAGATTCCAGATCGATGATGAAACCTGGGTCTGTAGCGTGCACCTCAAGATAATCCCCGGCACTGAGTTCCTTCATCTTCTCAAAAACCAGGCGGATAGGGCCTGGGCACTGGAGACCACAGGCATCTAGCACAACTATGCTCTCAGGAACCTGGCCCTCTTCTAACTTGCTGGCTGTGCCTGGCTCATTGTGGGCGATGGTGCCGGCAGGTGGGGGAGGCAGTTTGCTGGCAAGGTCCGACATTATAGTGCTATAGGTGATATAGCCTCCTGAGAGATTTTTTACTTTCTCAAAGCCGTGCTGCATCAGAATTCTCGCGCCCAAATATGCCCGGAGACCTACCCGGCAATAGACGATAATCTCTTTGTCTCGGGGCAGTTCATCTAGATGTTCCCGCAGGGAATTGAGGGGGACCAGGGTGCTGCCTGGAATATGTCCTGCTTCATATTCCTCAGGCTCCCGTACATCCAGAATAAAACTTTGCTCGGGGTCCAGGTCTTGGATCTGATCCCAGTTGATGGTTGCAACATCAGCTGAGAGAATATTTCCTGCCACAAAGCCTGCCATATTTACAGGGTCTTTGGCTGAGGAGAAGGGAGGAGCGTAGGCATGCTCGAGTTTGGTCAGATCCCAGACTGTACCGCCAAAGTGCATGGCTGTTGCCAAAACATCAATTCTTTTATCCACGCCACCGGCTCCCACAACCTGACCGCCGAGGATCTTGCCCTGGGGATCGAAGAGGAGCTTGATGGAAAGCAGGGAGCCGCCAGGGTAGTAGCCTGCGTGAGACAGGGGATGGACTATACAACTGTGGTAGGGGACGTTACGTGCTTTGAGGGATTTTTCATTGCTGCCCACGCTGCCTGCAGCAAGGTCAAAGACCTTGACGATGGCAGTTCCCATAGAGCCCCTATATTCCACATCGCGGCCTTGGATATGGTCAGCTGCGATCCTGCCCTGTTTGTTGGCGGGACCTGCTAAGGGGACGATAACCTGCTCTTCGTGGAGGGGATTTTTCACCTCGATGGCATCGCCCACAGCATAGATGTCAGGATCCGTGGTCTGGAGGCTAGGGTTGGTGATGATGCCGCCTCTGGTGCCAATTTCCAGGCCCGCATCCCGGGCTAGCTTCACCTCAGGGCGCACACCAATAGCTAAAATTACCAGATCTGCATCTAGCTCCTTTTGGCTTGCCAGGTGTACTTTCACTTTAGGGCCAGCTGTGAGGCCATCTACCATCTCGCCTAGATAAAGCTTGATTCCCTGCTGCCTTAGCTCTTGGTGGATGAAGGCTGCCATCTCGGGATCCAGTGCATCCATCACCTGGGGTGTCATCTCAACAAGGGACACATCCAGGCCTCGGATCTTGAGGTTCTCTGCCATCTCAAGGCCAATAAAGCCTGCTCCCACCACTACAGCCCTTTGGGGTTTGTTCTGGTTTAGGTAGTCCACGATTTTATCTGTATCCGGCAGGGTGCGGAGGGTGAAGACCCGATCTTTCACGTCCCCGAGTCCTGAGATTTTGGGGACCACAGGTTCGGCACCTGGGGAGAGGATCAGCTTGTCGTAGCTTTCCAGGTATGTGGAGCCGTCTTTGTGAACCCGTACCTGTTTCTGGTCCCTTAGAATTTCCAAAACTTCAGATTCCAGGCGCACATCGATTTTGAAGCGAGCGCGCATATTATCTGCTGTCTGCACAAGGAGGCGATTGCGCTCTTTTATTGTGCCTCCGATGTAGTAGGGGAGGCCGCAGTTGGCATAGGAGATGTAGGGGCCTCGTTCAAAGAGGATAATTTGGGCCTCTTCATCTAGCCGCCTGAGCCTGGCAGCGGCGCTGGCACCTCCAGCTACACCGCCAACAATTACAACTTTCATTTTCGTCACCTCACAGTTTAATTAGTTTCCAAAAAGGGCAGTTAATACTCGTTTTGTATCCTCACTTACCAGCCGATACACGACTTCCAATCCCCGGCGCTCCCCTTCCACTATTCCGGCTGCCCGGAGTCTGGAAAGATGCTGGGAGATAGAGGGCTGGGGGAGACCAGAGCAGCTTTGCATCTGGCTCACATTGCGGGGGCCATTTTCCATTAGGCCCTTGACAATGCAAAGCCTGGTTGGGTGGGCTAGGGCCCGGAGGAGCTCTGCTTGTGTTTCGAGTTTTGGATCTTGCATTGTTTGCCTTCCTTATTTCCATATTATAATATTAGTATATCGCAATATAGCGAAATGGTCAATGCTATTTTTAATCCATGCTATCATTGATATTTTTTCATGAAAATGTGAAACTGTGTATCGACTTCATTAAGTAAAGTTAATATAATTATTATGAGAGGAGGATGAACAGATGGCTAAAAGACCATATCAGATTTATTTGGAGGAAGATCAATATGCTGCGCTGCAGTATGTGGCACAAAATAGGGGAGTTACTATGGCTGACGTAGTTCGTGAGGCAGCAGCCCAATATTTATTAACCATCCCAACATCTGAGGATCCGGCCATGAAGATTATTGGTCTCGGCAGGGGTAAATGCGATGATCTCTCTTTGAGGCACGATGAGTATTTGGTTTCCTACAACCAGAACAATGGTAGAGGTAAGAGGGAATGAGGGAGGTGTTTGTTGATACAGGAGCCTGGGTTGCCCTTGCTCTTTGCGGGGACCGCTACCATGAGGCGGCTAAAGGGGTTTATCCGGATCTGCTACATTCCTCTCAGCTGGTTACAACTAACTTGATTTTGGCTGAAGTTTATATATTGCTCCGTAAGAATTCGGATTCTATTGCGTCCTTGGAGTTTTTAAAATCTATCCATGCAAGCCCCAGGATCACTTTGGTGCGGGTAGAGGAGGATCTTGAGCGGGAGGCTGAGGGGATTTTAGCTAAGTTTAGTGAGCATCAGTTCAGCT
>DIQB01000075.1:881-2792 GCA_002427165.1 Firmicutes bacterium UBA5473 | reverse complement strand
GGCCTCCATCGGAGTGCACTTTTTGCCACAGGCTTCGTGCTTTTTGCTTTAATAATCATCCTCACACTTATTGCCAATTGGACAAGGGGGCGAGCTAGTTGAAACGTCTATACAAGGACAAGCTCTCAGTTGGCCTCCTATGGCTTTGTGGCCTCCTTTCTTTGGCTTTTTTGCTCCTTGTGGTGGGCTATATCTTTGTCCGTGGCGTAGGCGCTATCTCCTGGGAATTTCTCACAGCACCGCCTAGACTTATGGGCAAAGAAGGTGGCATTTGGCCGTCTATTGTGAGCACTGTTTATCTTGTTACCCTTTCCCTTCTTTTTGCATCGCCTGTGGGAGTGGGTGCTGCTATTTATTTTTTCGAATATGCTAAAAATAAAAGAGTAACTCGCTATCTTCGCTTTGCAACAGAGATCCTCGCTGCTGTCCCTTCTATCCTCTTCGGGCTTTTTGGCTTCAGCTTTTTTGTAAATTTTTTGGGCCTTGGCTGGTCTGTTCTTTCAGGTTCCCTAACCCTTGCCTTGATGATCCTCCCCACAATCCAGCGCACAGCAGAGGAAGCTTTAGCCTCAGTACCTAAAAGCTATATAGAAGGGAGCCTGGCTCTGGGGGCAACCCGCTGGCAAACCATGGTCCAGGTTGTTTTACCTGCTGCCACCTCTGGAATTATTACTGGGATAATTTTAGCTGTGGGCCGTTCCATAGGCGAAACTGCAGCTGTACTCCTTACTGCAGGTAGCTCTTTGGCAACACCCAATTCACTGTTTTCCCCTGCTCGTTCCCTCTCTGTGCATTTGTTTATCTTGGCCACAGAGGGAATCTCTAATCAACGAGCTTATGCTACCTCACTACTTCTCATCGTGCTGGTATTTTTAATTAACATCTTGGCCAATCAGCTCAGACGCAGGTTAAGCCGGCGCTCTGCTTGAAGGGAGAGAGCAACGTGAGTACTAAGATTCAGGTACGGGGTTTGGATTTTTTCTATGGCGATCACCAAGCCCTAGTGGACATCAATCTGGATATTCCCGCCAATCAGGTAGTTGCTTTAATTGGCCCGTCAGGCTGCGGAAAATCTACTTTTTTGCGCACCTTAAACAGGATGAATGACACCATAGATGATGTGCGGGCCCAGGGCAAAGTGCTTTTGGATTCTGAGGATATTTATGGTAAAGACATAGATGTGGTACAACTGAGAAAACGTGTGGGAATGGTTTTTCAAAGGCCCAATCCTTTTCCTATGTCCATTTTCGATAATATTGCATACGGCCCGAGAATCCACGGCCAGCGGGATCGAACTTCTCTTTCCCAAGTGGTAGAGGCCAGTCTCAAGCAGGCTGCGCTGTGGGATGAGGTGCGAGATAGGCTCAATCAGTCTGCACTTAGCCTCTCTGGCGGACAGCAGCAACGCCTTTGCATAGCGAGAGTGCTAGCTGTAGAAAGCGATGTTTTGCTTATGGATGAGCCATGCTCAGCTTTAGATCCCATCTCCACTATAAAAATAGAGGAACTTATTTACCAGCTTAAAGAGGATTACACTATTATTATGGTCACTCATAATCTGCAGCAGGCGGGCAGAGTTGCAGATCGCACTGCCTTTTTTTTGACAGGTGAGCTTGTAGAGGAAGGACCCACAGAACAGATCTTTCAAAGACCAGCCGATTCCCGCACAGAGGATTATATCACAGGGCGCTTCGGCTAAGGGAGGGACTTAAAATTAGGATTAGTTTTCAGGAACAGCTCGATCGCCTAGAGCATGATCTTTTGAGGATGGGAAGTCTGGTGGAAGAGGTTATCGCAAACTCTGTTCTCTCTTTGGCGAGGCAAGATCGAACTTTGGCAGAGCAGGTTATCCAGGGGGATAAACCCATCGATGACCTGGAGCTTTCCATCGAGGAACAATGCATGCAGCTT
>DIQB01000075.1:0-606 GCA_002427165.1 Firmicutes bacterium UBA5473 | reverse complement strand
GAACGGATGGCAGATCAAGCCACAAATATTGCAGAACTAACTTTGGCCATCGGATCGAGCCCGCTAATTAAGCCCTTGATCGATATTCCCCGAATGGCGGAATTAGCCCGGGGAATGGTCCATGACTCTATTGAGGCTTTTGTGCGGGAGGACGAACAGTTAGCTCGGGACGTTTGCCAGGAGGATGAGGAGGTTGATCTCCTCTATGCCTCGCTGTTTGAGGAGCTAGTTGGCTTTTTATCCCAAGGCAAAGAGGGGAAGGATGCAGAGCAGATTGTGCAGCTGCTGTTTACAGCCAGGGCTCTTGAGCGGATTGCGGATCACGCCACTAATATTTCCGAGCGGGTTGTCTATATGATCACAGGCCAAGTTGTGAAACTTAACGGATTCTAAAAAACTCAGGGCATGGTCCCTGAGTTTTTTTAGAATGCTTGAACATATTTGCCCCTGGGATCGTCTAAATTTAAAGAGGGCTATGGGGGTGTGGTATGCAAAAGTTAACAGAAAAACAAATTGATTTGCGAAATTTTTCCTTCGATTCCAAGCTGCTCTCCCTTTTTCCTGCCCAATTCGCCTACGATAAGAGAATCGTTCCCCTCTGGCAGG
>DIQB01000033.1:996-7057 GCA_002427165.1 Firmicutes bacterium UBA5473 | reverse complement strand
AACCGCTCCCGCACCGTTTCCAAGGGCTATTCCTTTACGGTAAGCGGTAAGGAATACCGGGGCTATGTGATTTACCACAGCGATGAGGCGTGGCCCCGTCTCAAAGAAGGCGAAACCCGCTCCGAGCGCATCAGCTACTTCTCCTTCTTCCCCTACATCAATAAACCATCCATGCTGACCGACTTTGACCAAATGGGAACGGCAGTCATTTATCATCTGTTTGCCCCTATCGGCTGCCTGTTTTTATTCCTTCTCGTTACCGGTAGCTTAAAAAAGAAGAAAAAAGCAGTGAAAATGGATGCTGCGATTCAAAAAAGCAATACAAGGAGGGATTTGGATATGTTTTGCCAAAACTGCGGTGGCAAGCTGCCGGCAGGCGCGGCCTTTTGCTCAAGCTGCGGTGCGAAAGCGCAGCAGGATAACGCTAATATCTGTGCTGACTGTGGGGCTGCAATACCACAGGATGCCACGTTTTGTATCAATTGCGGAGCCGCTGTAAACAACAGAGAAGCACGCTTATCAGAGGCAGGTTCTTCTGCACCGCCGGACAGTGGGGATACGCAGGGCACGGGTCTTGTGGGATTTTCGGATCGGTGCAACAGCCCGGAAATACTGGAGGCCGCGAGGAAAAACCGAAAAAGCTCCATCGGCTGTATGTTGATATTGGTTTTTGTGCCGCTCATCGGCTTTCCCCTCGCCGGGCTGCTAATGGACGACTTCCCATTTGGAGAATCGATTGTTATTGGCATCGGTATTGCCCTCGTGATGCTGATCGTCAATTTATTTGGCCTGCGCAGAGCCAAACAACCTATGTGGGAGGGCATCGTCACCAACAAATTTAGCAAGGAGCGCAGAGAGCATAAAAACTCCGACGATGGCACATACAGAACCTATACGGAATATACAACGGTCATCCGCACCGATACGGGGAAAGAAAAGAAGCTCACCGAAAGGGATAGTCAGCGGGATATGTACGACTATCTGGCTGTAGGCGACCGAGTGCGATACCATCCCACATTTGATACATACGAAAAATACGATAAATACAAAGACCGCATCATCTACTGCAATGTCTGCCGTATGATGAATCCCATAAAAAATGACCGCTGCAAGCGGTGCAACAATTTACTGTTTAAATGAGAAGGAGGCTTTGTAATGGAGCAATTAGACACATTGGTAAAAGCGGCGGAGCTTGCCGCCTCACGCGCGAAAAACTGGAGATATGCTTATTCCGACAACGAGGTATACGACAGGGTGGGCCTGCTGGGAATTGCCAAGGTAAACGACGACGAAAATCCCATAGACGAGGACAGCATATATGTGGTGTCCCCCGGCGGGGCGATCGGCTTTTGTGAGGACGGCGAGGATATAGACTGGCTGTTTTTGTCGGGCTCCGGCGCGGACGAAGATTTACCCGCCACGCTTCAGACTGCTTCGCAAATCAATTTCTGCCCCCAATGCGGCTCCGCAGTCGTCCCCGGCGCACGATTTTGCGGTCAGTGCGGCAAAGCGCTATGACACACAATAAAATGCTTTTTATAATGTAAATTTATCAATTGGAACTCCACATATATTTAAAAAGGAATCAAACAGCGGTTTTGTCCTGCTGTTTGATTCCTTTTTTCATACCATGCATATAACTTTAGTTTTCCGTATTCAGTTCGCTTTTATTAAATTATCCCTATGATGCCGTGGACTTGGCACCCCTTATTTTATCAAATTTTGAATACATCTATTTTCAATTCATCCTTATTTCCAAAGATCATGGGACACTACCTCTGGCAAAACTTTAAAGGTGTAGGGCGCTTCCCCTAAAACCTTTTTTGGAAGCTCCACTGTAATTGTTTGATATGTGATCACTTGGGGGAGGATTGCATCAGGAGCTGGAGCTTCGATGGCAGTGTGGATCTGATATTGTCCAAAGGCCACCCTCGCTATCCTCTTTACCACAGTGCTATAGCCTGGTGTGGGAAACATCCGGGTGATCCTCAATGTCAGTTTCTCCTTCCCCTCCTCTACCTGAAGCCCCTCTTCTTGGCAACTGTAGCTTGTGGTTGTCCCAGTCGCAACAAATGGTAGATTATCCTTGGCCAAAAGCTTCTCTGTCCGCTGGAGTAAAATAATGGCTTGGCTTTGGGTCAGGGGGGATTTGGGCACAAAAAGGGCCGGTGAATAACCCCTAATTAAGCCTGATGCATTTAAATTTAGTATATAGTTATTTTCCAAGGATGATAGCTGCTGTAAATCCAAAAAGGGATTGCTCAGATCCTCCTGGAGCTCAATCAACCCTCTGCCTACAAGGGCTCTACCTAAAATTACTGTAGCCTCTTTTCGATTTAAAGCTTTTTTTCTTGTGTCAACCAAGATTGGCTCAAAACCGTATACTTCAAGCAAGCCCGAGAGAGCATACTGAAAGTCTGCACTTTCTATGTATCCATTAGGGGCAAAATTATGATAATCATTTTGCACCAGAGAGGGAAAATATAACTCCATAAATTTAAGATCGATCTCCTGCTTTGCCCAATGACCTTCCAATTTGGAATTTGCCACAGCCGAGATGGAAAGCATAAGTAAAATGCCAACAACAATTTTTATTGTTCGAGACACGTTACCCCTCCTTATTGAAATAATCCGTAGTTTTATTTTACAGAAAAAATAGATCAAAGACAAGGGGGAACTAGTTGTCCCAAGATTAGACCTATGGTATTATAAGTGAAGGAGGCGATGGAGCTTGAATTTACTACTACAGGCGCTTATGGGCAAAGGGGGCATTGCCAGTCTAATTTTAGTTTCCTTCCTTGAGGCCTCTATTTTCCCAATCCCTCCTGATACCATACTTATTCCCATGTCCATACTCAGGCCTGGTAAGGCCTTACTATACGCCCTCTTAGCCACTGTTTTCTCAAGTCTAGGTGCACTTCTAGCCCACAGCCTAGGACATATTTTCGGTCGACCTCTTTTAGAAAAAATTGGCAATAGAGACTTACAGCGCACAGAACAGCTTTTCCAGCGCTATGGAGCCTGGGCCGTCGGGATCGCGGGCTTCACTCCCATCCCCTTCAAACTTGCCACTATCGCCGCAGGCGTCTTTGGTATTCCCAAGCTTACTCTACTTACAGCCGCAATTATCAGCCGCGGTTTACGCTTTGGCTCAGAAGCTGTCATTGTCATTCTGCTAGGTCCCTCTGCTGTTCAGTTCCTTAACCGCTATTTAGGACCCCTCTCTTTAGCCTTGGTCCTGTTGTGCGCAGGTCTTTTGCTTCTAGGCAGAGGACAGGGGCTGCGTACCCTCTATAGAAAAATTACAGAATATGTAAGAAATATTCTGTCTTATTTTATGCAAGCAATTAACGGTTTAGGACTAAAAAAACCTCTATTTTATCTCCTCCTAAGTCTCACTTCAGCCTTCACCCTTATTTTCATGGAAATTGGTGAAGATATTGGTTTGGGCTGGCAAGTTGCTTTAGATAACAAAGTTACAGAGCTTGTGGCAGAGGGACCCTTTGGCAACCTTTATTACCCTATCACAAGCCTGGGCTCTATGCGCTGGCTTGTATTTTTCCTGATCCTGTTCGCTCTTGCTTCCATAGCGCACAGACGAGGGAAGGCAGCCTTAATTTTAGGGAGCCAGACTTTAGGCGCCTGGCTTCTAAATTTGGGCCTCAAGAATATCTACGCACGGCCCAGGCCAGCTGTGCCATTAATTGAGGAGACAGGCTATAGCTACCCCAGTGGCCATGCCATGGTGGGAGTAGTGTTCTATTTATCCTTGGCTTGGGCTATAAGTCGAGGAAAGCGCCGCAGCTTGAGGATACTGATCCCTCTAGGCGCCGCTTTCCTTGCGCTATTAATTGGCCTCAGCAGGATTTATCTGGGCGTGCATTATCCCACAGATGTGCTGGGAGGATTTGCAGCAGGTTTAGGTTGGCTTTGTTTATGGAAGCTAGTTGGGCTATTTAGATAAAGCGGTCTGTATATTCGAATTCAACCTCACCAATCACTACAGTTTCTCCCTCGGAGACACCCCTCCTCCTCAGCTCTTCGATTATCCCCTGGCTTTTGATAATCCTGTAAAAATAGCGAAGGGCATCATCGTCATAGACATTGAGTCGTGCGATTAACTCCTCTATGTTCTTGCCAGCCACCCGCCACAGACCTGGAGCCTCGGAGATGATTTGAGGCTTCTCCTCACGGATAATTGCGGTCTCCTCCTCCTCTGGCTCGAGGGGTTGCGGTGGAGGCAGCTGCGAGAGAAGTCCACCTATGCCGCGCAAAAGTTCATCTACACCCTGGCCGCTAATTGCCGAGATAAAGTATAGTTCCCGCCCGTCCGCTTTTATTGCGGCAGAAAGCTCCTCTTTCGCATCAAGCAGCCCTGTGTCAATCTTATTTGCAACCACGATCTGGGGTCTTGTAGCAAGCTCCGGGCTATACAGCTCCAGCTCCTGGTTGATCTGTCTGTAGGCAGCAATTGGATTCTCTTGGGAAACATCCACAAGATGCACAAGGAGTCTTGTGCGCTCGATATGCTTTAGAAAATCGTGGCCTAGCCCTGCGCCACTGTGGGCACCATCGATGAGCCCTGGGATATCTGCCACCACAAAGGTCTCTCCTAGGCTTTCCACAACCCCAAGATTCGGAACTACGGTGGTGAAGGGATAGTCTGCAACTTTAGGCTTAGCATTTGAGATCCTCGAGAGCAGGGTGGATTTACCCGCATTGGGATAGCCCACAAGTCCCACATCTGCGATTAGCTTCAGCTCCAAATGAAGCCACAACTCCTCGCCCATCTTGCCCCGCTGGGCAATTCTAGGAGCTTGCCGAGTGGAGGTGGAAAAATGGATATTGCCCAGGCCCCCCGTTCCTCCCCGGGCCACCACTAGCTCCTGGCCACTATAGGAGAGATCAGCAATTAGCCTTTTAGTTTCCGCCTCCCGGACAATTGTGCCCACAGGCACCTTTACCACTAAGTTTTCGCCATTCGCTCCCCTACGCTTTGCGCTCTCACCACTTTTTCCGTTTTCTGCTTTAAAATGCTTACGATAACGGAAGGTCCCCAGGGTGCTCTCTCCGTCATCTGCAAGGAAGATCACATCTCCCCCCTTGCCACCATCACCGCCATCGGGGCCGCCGTGGGGAACATACTTTTCCCGGCGGAAACTTACTATGCCAGTGCCACCATCTCCGCCTTTGACGTAGATTTTCGCTTCATCGAAAAACATCTCAAACCTCGCTTTTTGATCCTATTTTTGCCGAAAAAAGAAGACCGCCTTGGTGCGGTCTTCTTAGTTTAAGCGGTTTGGATTGGAATAATACTGATAGTCTTGCCAGCTCTTTTATCTTGGAAGCTTACGTGACCATCAACTTTAGCAAAGAGGGTATCGTCCTTGCCGCGGCCTACATTCAGACCAGGATGGAACTTTGTACCCCGCTGCCGAACCAAAATGTTACCAGCCTTCACCAAATGGCCATCATGCCGCTTGATACCGAGCCTTTGGGATGCACTATCACGACCGTTCCTTGTGCTGCCCATTCCCTTTTTCTGAGCAAATAACTGTAGATTGAACATCACCCTCGCCCCCTCTCTATCTGCAAATACTTTGGATATGCTGTGGCCATCTGAGTTAAACTCAGCTCTATCACCCGGGCCAAAAATTGAGCTTGAGAGTCAGGGCTCACGGGACAGGCAAGAAAGCCGTCCTCTATGCTCCCCAGCTCAGAGCCTGCAAGCCCCTCCAGACCAATCTTCAGAGCCTGGAGCAGGGCTGAAACACCAGCGCAGATGATATCCTCTCCTGCTGGACCATAGCCACTATGCCCCTGGGCCTGAACTTTGGTGATAAGGCCACTTTTTTTTGTGATTGAAACCTTAATCATGCTTCAATACTTAGAATCTGAAGCTTGGTGAATGGCTGTCTATGTCCCTGACGCTTACGATAGTTTTTCTTGGGTTTATACTTGAAAACAAGGATCTTCTTTTCCTTATCCTGAAGCAAAACCTTAGCCACTACCTTTGCGCCTTCAACTAGGGGCGAACCCACCTTACACTCCTCGCCGCCTA
>DIQB01000033.1:0-748 GCA_002427165.1 Firmicutes bacterium UBA5473 | reverse complement strand
TTAGCACCTCCCTTTCCCAGACTCGCCGACCCCAGGCACCTTGCGGATTTGAAAGCCCCAGTCGAGCGGTTACGGCAGAAGGCTCTCCTGCCTTTGTTAGTTTAGCATAAAGCATAGGGGGCTGTCAATTGTTTTTTTCGAGGCCGGACACAAGCTCGCTGCCAAGAAGCTGAGGCACCACCTGATATTTATCCACTGCTGCACACAGCTCAAGATCCGAGGCAAAGCCAATGCTTTTCATATAACGTCCGTGCTCGCTTGCAGCAAAAAGTCCTGGGATGTCCCCTTCCCATTCTCTCCAAATGGCCCGAGCAGCGATGGCACTATCTGAAAGCTCCCCGCCGAGTTCCTGGCAGAGAAGCCCTGCGAAAGCCGCATCCTCCAAAGAAAAAGCCCCCCCTCTGCCAGCGCAGAAGAGGTAGAGGGCAGCCGGCCGAAGCTCTTCTATCCTCTGCATTAGGGCAGAGAAATTAAGAAAGCTACCGATAAGAATAGGAGACAATCTGCTCTCTTTTGCCCGGGCGATAGTAGCGGTGCCATTGGTGGTGGTGAAGATTAGCTTGCGACCAGCTACAACTTCCCTTGTATATTCGGCCGGGGAATTTCCCAGCTGAAAGCCAGGAATCTTAAGCCCTTGCCGCTCTCCACCTAAAATGGGATTCTCTTCTCCTTGGGCAAGTTTTAGGGCCTCTTCCTCCGAGATGGTAGTTTGGATGCTTTTGGCCCCATGGGCTAAGGCTGTGGTGAT
>DIQB01000077.1:9463-11944 GCA_002427165.1 Firmicutes bacterium UBA5473 | reverse complement strand
ACTGTGGAGCAATGCTTGAAGGCATGTCAGAAGCACCTTGAGCTTTAATCGATATTTTCCTTGAAAAACGCCATAATCCATGGGTCCTGTTTTGGGATCATTTTGTCAGTAACTCTGAGACCTGAACCTTTTGGCGACCTGCGAAAAATGTTCTCTTAGGGAATAAAACAATCCCTGTGTCCGGCATACCGGCACAGGGATTGTTTTTCTATAGATCAAAATGTTATGGTTTTAGGCCAGCCTTGCCAGCTCCTCTGCCTTCACCTCTGTTGCAAGTTCCTCACCATTGAAGAATCGCTCCAGCTCAGAGGCTACATGCTCGCCTAAGCGTCCCAAACCATTATTTACAGCCCCTGCAATATGAGGCAGGAGGATCACATTGGGCAAGCTGCGGAAGGGGTGATCCAAAACCGGTGGCTCCGGTTCCGTTACATCTAAAGCTGCAAAAATGCGGCCTGTCCGTAGCTCTGCAATTAGAGCTTCCTCGTCAATAATTGCACCCCGGGCTGTATTGATGAGGATGGCACCATCCTTCAGGAGAGGTATATTATCCTTATTGAACATATTGTTGGTCTCTGGAATTGAAGGTGCATGGATAGAGATCACATCGGAGCGTTTAATTAGCTCCTCCAGCTCTACCAATGTTACTCCCAGCTCCTTTGCCCGCTGGGGCGTAAAGGTGGGATCTGCCAACAGCAACTCAACATTGAAGTTCTGCATCAGTTTAATATAGTGGCTACCGGCCCTACCTGCACCCACAACTCCCACTGTGAGCCCATATACCTCCCGTACAGCATCCTGGCCGTAGTTCCAACCACCGCGCCTGGTCTCCTGGGAGAGGAACCACATGTTCTTCAGTGAGGCGATGGTAAGACCTAGAGCTGTCTCAGCAACGCCTATGCCAAGGGGCTTTGTACAATTGGTAACCCGAATTCCCCGAGCAAAGAGTTCGTCTGAAACTATTGGTTTCACGCTGCCTGCTGCATGGGTGACGATTTTAAGATTCGGGGCTAAATCCAATAATTCCCCTTCAAGTTTAGGACTTCCCCATGATGTAATGACTGCATCGGCGCCTGCAATCAGCTCCTTTGCCCGCTGGGGTGTAGCATCATCATGATCTGGATTTTGGATTAACTCACCTAGTTTTTCTAAGCGTTTCAAATCCTGCTCTCTAAACAGCCGCCCCACACGCCACTGGCCAGGCAAGATCGCAATTCGTTTTTTCATAAAATTTCCCTCCCTCTACGATCAATATTCTGTCGCATCTCGCCTTTTCCTGCAGTAAAATCATGCTTTCCCTAGCATTTTATAGGATAAACACGAACCAGGGGCAACTCCTTTTGTGAACTAAAAGTGTGGGCGAAACCAACGTAGCCTGAGAGCATTGGAGACCACAGAAACAGAACTGAGGGCCATGGCTGCCCCTGCAATCACGGGGCTAAGAAAACCCAATGCTGCAAAGGGAATCCCCAAAGAGTTATAGAGAAAGGCCCAAAAGAGGTTCTGTTTAATATTGCCCATAGTGGCGCGACTGAGCTGGATTGCAGTGACGATTCCTCTAAGATCACCGCCCATTAGGGTGATATCTGCAGCTTCCATAGCCACATCTGTGCCTGTACCGATGGCAATGCCCACATCTGCAGCAGCGAGAGCCGGTGCATCATTGATCCCATCCCCTACCATGGCAGTGATCTTCCCCTGACTTTTCAGCTTCTCAACCTCTTCTGCCTTGTGCTGGGGGAGAACCTCAGCCAGTACATGTTCGATTCCCACCTGGGAGGCGATGGCCTGGGCTGTAAGTTGATTATCCCCGGTGATCATCCAGACCTCAAGTCCTAACTTGTGGAGGGCAGCAATTGCTGCCTGGGAGTGTTCCTTCACTGTATCTGCAACTGCGATGATCCCTGTAAGGCTCCCGTCAATAGCCATGAGCATGGCAGTTTTCCCTGACGCTTCAAGTTCGTTTAAGGCTTCTGCTCCCCGGGCAATTGAGATCTTATTCTGCTCCATCAGCCTGCGGTTTCCCAACAGGATCTGTTGACCTTCTACTTTAGCCGCAATACCGTGGCCGATGATGGCCTGGAAATCTTCTGCTTCAGCCACGGATAATTCCAGCTCCTTTGCCTTGTTTACAATGGCCTCACCTAAGGGGTGCTCAGAGTTCTTCTCTGTGGCTGCAGCTAAGGCTAGGAGCTCCTGGGAGCTTTGTTCGCCAAAAGAGAGCAGATCCGTCACCTGGGGCTGACCTTGAGTGATGGTCCCTGTTTTATCTAGAACAATCGCATCTATCCTGTGGGCACGCTCTAGGTGTTCACCACCTTTAATTAAGATCCCATGCTCTGCGCCTTTGCCTGTTCCCACCATCACCGAAGTTGGGGTGGCAAGGCCAAGTGCGCAGGGGCAGGCAATCACCAGCACTGAGACTGCATTAATAAGGCCGGCTGTGAAGTCTCCCCAAAAATACCACAGGGCAAAGGTAAC
>DIQB01000077.1:0-9380 GCA_002427165.1 Firmicutes bacterium UBA5473 | reverse complement strand
GCAATCACAAGCACTGAGACAGCATTGATAAGGCCGGCTGTAAAATCTCCTCCTAAAAAATACCACAGAGCAAAGGTAACCAGGGCAATAACAATCACAACTGGCACAAACACCCCTGAAATTTGATCTGCTAGTTTTTGGATTGGTGCTTTCGAGCCCTGGGCTTCTTCCACCATGCGAATAATTTGGGCCAAGGCTGTATCCTTCCCCACCTTCGTGGCCTGGAACTTAAAGGAGCCTGTTTTGTTAATGGTGGCCCCCACAACCTTGTCTCCTGCTTTTTTCTCTACAGGAATACTTTCCCCTGTGAGCATGGATTCATCCACTGATGAATAGCCTTCTTTTACCTCTCCATCTGTGGGGATTCTCTCCCCTGGCCGCACCACAATAATCTCCCCAACCTCAACTAGCTCTATGGGAAGATCCTCTTCCCTGCCCTCGCGGATTACTCTTGCAGTTTTGGGCTGCAGTCCCATGAGCTTTTTGATGGCCTGGGAGGTGCGGCCTCTGGCCACTGCCTCTAGATACTTACCTAAAGTGATCAAGGTGATGATCATGGCAGAGGCCTCGAAATAAAGGTGAACGTCGGGGTTGACAAAGAGGTTATAGAGACTATAGAAATAGGCGGAAGATGTGCCCATGGCAATTAGAACGTCCATGTTGGCGCCACCACCTCGCAGGGCGTGGTAGGCGCCGCGGTAGTAGCGATAGCCGATGAGAAACTGAACTGGGGTGGCCAACACAAACTGAAACCAAGGGTTGGTGAAGATGCCACCATCTTGACCAACCATCATGAAAAACATCGTTACAAGGAGGGGCGAGGTGAGAATGGTTGCCACCAGCGCTAGTTTGGCAAGGCTCCGAATTTCTTGGTCCTCCCCTTGCCTGTCCACTCCCTGGAGGATCTGGGCTGAATACCCAGCTCTGGTCACTAGCTCAATCAGCTCAGTTGGGCTGATCTGATTTTTATCATATTCTACAGTTGCAGTGTGGGTGGCAAAATTAACTCCTGCTTTGAGGACGCCTGAAGCTTTACCCAAAACCTTTTCAATTCTGGCGGCACAGGCTGCACAGCTCATGCCACCCAAAGAGAATTCAATTTTTTCCAGAGCCACATCGTAGCCTACAGCCCGAATCTTCTCGATTATCTGTTGGCTGTCAATAAGATTAGGATCGTATGCTACATTCAATTTCTCTGTGGCGAAGTTCAGGTTGGCTTCCACCACACCCTCCATCCGTTCCACTGCCTTTTGAATATGGGCTGCACAGGCAGCGCAGGTCATACCAACAATTTTAAAATTTGCTTTTTGCATACGGCTCCCTCCATTCTCTAGTTTGTGTCATTTAGGCGTTTTATAAACAATGTCAACCATTCACGTATGTTTACTTGGGTTTATCCTCCAGAAGAGGGCCCCCTCCGAGGGCCCTCGTTGATTACTTAAATTGCTGTGTGAACTCCTCAATATCCAATACCTTGCCACTAACCCTGGATTTTTCTGCAGCAAAGGCCATCATGTGGCTATGGGACGAGATCCAAGGGGAGGTGATAGGATCGTCGCTATTGCAGCCTCGCTCTATTTCTAGCAAGAAACGCTCCATGATCCCCTCATCGCCCCCACCATGGCCTGTAGTGGCAGGAGGAATGGTAATATCCTCCACCTGGCCTGTGAGGAAGGGGAGGACCTGGATCTTATCACCAACTGTGGTGGCCCGCAGCTCACCTTCTGTGCCCATGATCTTCAGAGTACGGCTGGTGAGCTTGCTAAAAGCACACATGGTGAAAGTTGCAGTGACGCCATTTGAGAACTCCATGTTAGTCACCTGGTGATCCACTACGTCGTTGTCGCAATGGAAAACGCAACGGCCATAGGGGCCAGTGCGCAGGGCCTCAATTCTAGCCCGAAGGCTAGTATCGAGACTGATGACGTTGGTGGGCCAGTCTGTATTGTCTGTAAGATAAAGCTTGCAAGCAGAATAAGCGCACTTGCTCTCCAGTGGGCAATCAAGGCATCTTTTGGCTGCACCCCGAGGTGCATTTTCCTCTTTAAAAAATGTTAGGTCTCCAAAGGATGAGATGCGATTGCAATGTCCGCCAATCAGGTAAAGGAGGAGATCCATGTCATGGCAGCTTTTGGCCAAGATCATGGGTGATGATTCTTTAGAATTACGCCAGCTGCCCCGGACGAAACTGTGGGCCTGATGCCAATAGCCAACGTTCTCATGATGGGAGACAGAGATAATCTTGCCCAGGCGACCCTGTTCAATAATCTCTTTAATTGCGGAGAAGAAGGCTGTATAGCGGAGCACATGGCAGATCATAAGTACCCGCTGTTTTTCCTGGGCCAATTGGGCCAAAGCCAGGCACTCTTGGGGAACTGGTGAAATTGGTTTTTCCAAAAGCACGTGATAGCCTTTTTCCAAAGCCAACTTTGTTGGCTCGTAGTGCATTTGATCCTGAGTGCAGATGAGCATCGCCTCGCACATCTGATCCTGCTCTAGGAGCTCTTCCCAGCTTTCATAGCAGTTTTCAGGGGCAAGATTATGCTCTTTTGCAAAGCGCTCTCTGCGTCCGGGATCTGGCTCTGCAACTGCAACAAATTCAAATCTTTGGGGATGACGTGTGGCATATGGCCCGTAGGAGCCAAAGCCTCGTGCTCCGGCGCCCAAAAGGGCGGCTCTGATTTTTTTCATAATAAAAACAAACCTCCAATAGTTAAAGATCTATACCATATAGATCTTCGCTCTTTGGAGAAAAAATCCTTCAGTGAAATTGCCCCAGAATTATCCCTAAAATCACGCCCACCACGGCCCCGATAGTGCCGGAATGCCCTTTTTGCATTCTTTGGGCATCGGGAATTAGCTCATCGAAGGTAATGAAAAGCATAGCGCCGGCAGCAAAGCCCAGAGAAATTGCCAAAGCTATGGGTGATGCTTGCCCTATCAGGACTCCAAAAAGGGCGCCGATACCCATGGGGAGTCCCGCTAGCATAGTTGAAAAGACAATCCGCCTGCCACAAAAGTTTGTTTTAGAAAGAGGGCAAGCCATAGCCATGCCCTCTGGCAGATTTTGCAGTGCCATCAGGAGGGCAATTGTAAAACCGAAACCTTGGGATGATGTGAAGCTGGCGCCGATGGCCATGCCCTCCGGGAGATTATGGATTGCGATCCCGAAACCCACCATAATGCTAGCCCGTACAAAACGCGCGTTTTCCCCGTCTGTGCTGCATAGATGCTCATGAGGTATTAATAGATCCGCGATCCCGATGAGCACTGCCCCTAGCACGAGTCCTAAAAGACCCCAAATTGAAGAGGCAGTAGCAAAAGCTTCAGGAAGCAGGCTATAGATAGAGATGCTAAGCATGATGCCTGCAGAAAAACCCAGTACTGCACTAAATGAACGCTCTTTTTGCAGATAAGAACGAAAAAGAGCAATCAGGAGGCCTCCCATGCCTGTTCCGAAAACGCCTACGAACATGCCAATTGCTGTGATTCTTAGTAGTTCCATAGAAAGACTCCTTCCCAAAAACATACTATACAACGTTCTCCAGGCAGGCCAGGATTCCTCCCTATTTTCGTCTATATCCTAAAAGTCTCATCGCATTTACAATCACAGCTAAGACGCTCAGCTGATGAATGAACATTCCCAACCCCAAGAAAACCTTACCCACTAGCACTCCCAACAGGAGTGCGAAGACAATAATCAGGGCAAAGACTACGTTTTGTTTAAGGTTAGCCATAGTGGCTCGGCTCAAAGCGAGGGCATAGGGAATGAGTTCAGGTTGGTCGTGGACCAGTGTGAGGTCTGCTGTCTCCACTGCAGCATCTGTGCCAGCTAGCCCCATGGCAATGCCAAGGTCTGCACCAGCCAAAGCTGGGGCATCGTTGACGCCGTCGCCAACCATAGCCACTTTATATCCCTGATCCTGCAGAGCGCGGATCTGGGATAGCTTATCCGCTGGCATGAGCTCAGAGCGCACCTGGCCGATGCCAAGCTCCGCTGCCAAAGCTTCAGCTGTCCGCTTGTTGTCTCCTGTAAGAAGAATAGTCTCCTCGATCCCCATTTTTTTCAAGGCTGCTACCAATTCTTTTGCTCCTGGTCTTGCCACGTCTGCGATGCTAATAAGCCCTTCCACAATACCATCTTTTGCCACCCAGACCACAGTGCGGCCTGAAGCTTCTTCCCTTTGGGCTAGTTCCTCAAGCTTATCTAAATCTAAATCATTCTCTGCCATAAGCCTGCGATTGCCCACAAGCAGGGATTTTCCCTCTACTTGGGCTACCACACCTTGGCCTGGGATGGTTTCAAAGGATTCTGGTTCAGGTAGCTCTCCTTGGTATTTTCTTAAGACGGCCCCACCTAAGTGGTGCTCGCTATAGCGTTCTGCTCCTGCCACCAGACGTAGCAGTTCTTCTTCGTCCCCCTGGCTGTGGATAGCCACAACTTGCGGCTGACCCTGGGTTAGAGTCCCGGTTTTATCCAGTGCCACGGCATCGATCTTGCTTGCAGCCTCGAGGTGCACTCCGCCTTTGAAAATTACGCCTCTTTTGGCTGCGTTGCCAATGCCAGCCACAAAGGAGACTGGGGCCGCTATAACCAAGGCGCCTGGACAGGCGATGACAAGGAGAGTAAGTGAGAGATCTAGGTTGCGGGTGATGATTAGGGCAACCACGCTCATAGCAATTATGGCTGGGGTGTAGTAACGGGCAAAGCGCTCTAAAAATTGCTGGGCAGGAGCTTTTGCTTCTTGGGCTTCCTCCACCAGGTGGATGATCCTAGAATAGGTTGTATCTGAGCCTACCCTCCGGGCCTCTATCTCCAGGTAACCTAGTTCCACAATACCGCCGCTTTCAACCCCGTCTCCGCCTGTGCGCTCCACAGGGATAGATTCGCCAGTTAGGGCTGCCTGGTTTACTGCAGCTTGCCCTCTGACTACCACGCCATCTACAGGGATCTTCTCCCCAGGCCGGACGATCACAAATTCCCCTCTGTTCACTTTTCCCGCTGGGATCTCTATCTCCTCTCCATCCCGGCGCACCCTTGCAGTCTTAGGTGCAGATTCCACGAGGGATTTTAGGGCACCCCGGGTCCTCTCTAAGGTGAGGTTTTGCAGGTACTCACCAAAGGAGTAGAGAAATGTTACCACTGCTGCCTCCCAGTATTCGCCAATAAGAGAGGCGCCGATGGCGGCTATACTAACCAAGGCTGGGATTCCCACTACCTTCCAGCGCAGCTGCCCGATGGCAGAGCGCAGGATGGGAAGCCCTGAGATTAAGGTAACTGCAATATATAAAGACATGCTCCAGCCGGAGCCAGGGTTCATGCGGCCTATTAACCAGGCCGCTAAAAGCAGGGGTCCTGCTAAAAGGGAGTTCCATTTTTTGTCAAAGAAAGCCCCAACCCAGAGGGTGGAGCTTTTGCTTCGGGTCATGGGGATCACCTCGCTTAATCCAAAATATCGTATCCCATGGCTTCGATGAGTTCCCTGAGTTCTGCTTCCTCTACCTGCTCTGGGTTGTATTTGATCTGTACCCTACCTGTTGTGAAATGCACTTTAGCTTCCTCAACTCCCGCTTTGCGTGCCAAAGTGCCCTCTACCTTGCCTGCGCATGTGGGGCAGGCTAGGCCCTCCAGTCTCAATGATAGTTCTGTCATTTTTCAACACCTCCATTTATTTAGTCTAACCTGTTTTGGTTTGACTATTTATAACTTAGTAGCTTAGTTTTATTATAGCAGCTATTTTTTTCTTGTCAAGGCTTTTTCAGGGTTTTGAGATAAAAGAATTATTTGCGAGGTAGAAACGCAGGGGTTTGTCTACCCACTCTTGGGCATAGTCGATGCCAATTCGAGGTTTTGCTATGATCTCCCTGGGCTCATCTGTTCCTTTAGCAATAAAAAGGGGCTCTCCTAAAAGGTTTTCTCCGTTAAGTTGCCGTGTGATACCCATGGCCTCCGACAGCCGCCCTGGGCCAGAGGTTAAAAGCTTTTTTTGCTCTGTTTTGCGTCTCTTTGCCATAATTTCAAATCCCGCCAGGGGTTCTAAGGCCCGGATCAAGACAGCCTGGGGATCGCCAGGCTCCCCTACCACAATATTGAACAGGTGATAAAGACCGTAGATGAGGTAAATATAAGCATGGCCTGCAGGTCCATACAAGACCTCGTTGCGTTGTGTTTTTTTGCCTCCAAAACTGTGGGCCGCCTTGTCTTCTCTGCCTAAATATGCTTCTGTCTCTACAATCAGCCCTCTGGTTTCACCTTGAGGCAGGCGGGTAATGAAGATTTGGCCTAAAAGCTCTTTGGCTACGGTTTCTGCGTCTCTGCTATAGAAGCTCCGGGGCAATTTCTCCAAAATTTGTCACCTATCTTTTGCATATATAAATGAACAAGTTGATTGCGATTGAGTAATGCTCTTCCCCTGAGGTTAGTGCCCCAAAGAGAGAAGGCTGCTCCCGCTCCTACTGTGGAGAGGGGTGTGATTGTTAGGTTATCCAATTGCGCTAAAAAATCTTCTACTGTGCCTTTTTCAATAACGAAGTTTTCTTGTTTGGCTAAAAATAGGGGCCAATATTGGGCTGCAAGACCAGGCGTTGGTAGCACCTCCAAGGATCCAGGAGTGACGAGCCCTGCTGCTCCCGCCTGCCATGGTGTTTTTTTGAGTGAAACCATCTCCGCATCTGAGGTCAGATTCTTTGCCAGGTAACTTGGGGGAATAAAAAGAACAAAACCCGATGGTGCCAGGAGAGTTACCCTCATGTGCCAGGGCTCAATTAGGGGCTCTCCTGCTAAAATTACGATCGGCTGGGAACCTGTATTGGTGACAGTTACCAAGCCTGCTTTTTCCCTGATGATACTTTTTCCAGCAAGCAGAGCCTCGGTTAAAGATGAAATATGAGAATTTGAATCCCGATAAATAAAGGCAAGCTGCGAATTGAGCCTTTTGACCTGTAACTTTTTGAGTTCCCTGTGGATTTTTTCTGTGTTCATTTGTATACCCCCACCTCAACCATACCACAGCGGGGGATGGTGCACTGTCATTTATATCGATCTAGGATCCTCTGATAGCTATCAATTAATTCCTTGCGCAATTTATCAGGCTCTAATACTTCTGCTGAAGCGCCGAAGCTACGGACCCAAACTCTAATCTCCTTGAGGCCTGCCACCAGGTCCGTATAGAGAAGGGTGCCGGAAGGCTCTTTTTCTAGCTTTGCAAAACTACGCCCTTGGGTTTCTCTGCGCACCCGGCTGTGGACATTATAATCATCGTAAAAGCGAATTTTTACCTCATAGATTGTTTCCGCTACCTGTACCCCCCACGCATGGGCTAGATAATCTTTAAGGGAAAAGGTTTCGTATGAGTCAGCTGCGCCGAGCTCCTGGTAAGAGAGGATACGTCCAACTCTGAAGTTGCGATAGTCCTTTTGCGGGAGTGAGTAGGCGACAAGATACCACGCTCCTGTTGTCCAGCAATATACAAGCCCAAGGGGATCGATGCTTCTTTTACTGAGCTCCCCGTTTTGTTTTTTATATTGGATAACTAGCCTACGCCTGCCGCACAGCTGCGCCAGCTGATAAATCCGCTCTGAAGGCTGCAAGGCGTCGTAGGGAGGTTTGCCGCCTTTATAAATACATCGCTGTTGGGATCTAATTCGCTCTCTATCTTCGCCACTCGGCAGGAGGGTATGCTCAAGCTGAGATCTGATCCCACAGATTATAGGATCCTGTTCTGCCTCGAGACACGCGAGCAGCTCCATAGTCTCTTTTACAGAGAGACGAAATGCAGGTTGTACATGCCTTCCTACTTCCTCGTAATACCAAAGCCGAGGCTGCCTGAAGTCCTCTGTATCTTCAGGTGAAAAATAGATGGGAAAGCAAGAACTAAGCATCTCAAGATCCGCATTTACAACCTCATGGGCAGCACCACATAGGTTTGCTAGCTTCCGGGATGATAATCCCTCTCCAGGATGGGTGCTTAAGGCACAGATGAGTTGACTCAAACGCACAACAATATCTCCGCCCATCAGTTCCCCACCTCCCCATACCGGGCCAGGGCTGCCCTAACGCTTGCCAAAAGATTTTCCCGTAGTGCTTCTGGTTCGAGGATTTGGGCGGAGCTTCCGAAGCTACGAATCCACACCTTAAACTCTTCCATGCCAACCACCAGATCCTCATAGAGAATAGAGCCATCATCGAGAGGGGTTGTTTTAGCCCTCTGGCGCTCGGCAACTTCCCGGCTCAATCTAGATAGCACATTATAATCATTAAAAAATTTGATCCGCACCTCTACCGGGGGCTCGTCCACCATGATCCCCCAAGAATAGGCAAAGTTATCTTCCAGGTCAAAATTTGGGGGATAAGAAAATTTATCTTCCAAAACTTGAAATTCCTCGATCTGATCCAGTCGAAAAGTTCTTCTGGCGTTTGCCTTTTGGCAAAAAGCATGTAAATACCAGGCATCCTGATGATAGGAGTAGATAACGCCCAAAGGTTCCACCATACGACGCTCTCGGTGATATAAAATTTCCACTACCTGCTCTTCCCAGCTTGCAAGCTCTAATCGTTCTGCCATAGCTCGCTCTCGCATTTCTAAATCTTGATGCTTACCCTTGATGCAAATGCGCTGTGTGGTGCGTCGTGCTTGTTGCCAGGAGAACCAGCTATTTTTACCAACTCTAGTTGCCAAGGAATGCACCAGGGAGTTATACAGTGCGTTTTTGCCCTCTATTTGCTGTTTAATAACGAGATAAGAAAGGAGCCTACTGCCCTCCTCTTGGCTTAGCTCCAGCTCTCCTAACATGGCCTCTCCCAATGTATACTTCCCATTTTCTTCCCTAACAACGCTCTGTTGTTGCAGTCTCCTGAGGTCATTTTTAATAGTGCTATCTTTGATCTCAAACCTCTGTTTAATCTTGTGATTGATCTCAACTGCATCTAATGGGGACTCTGATAATAGCCTTAAAATAGCAAACCGTCTTACATCAGTATCTTCAGCGCATTTACTTCCCACGTCTCCTAGCCAACCTTTGGGAATAAGCCTACAGGTATCTTTATTTATGATTAGGTTATAACCTTGCTCGGCAAGAGCCTTTTTATACCGCCACAACGTGCGCTCGGAGATGCCCAGTTGCTGCAAGAGGTCGTGCATGTTGCAAGAGCCCTGGGATAAAGTTTCGATTAGTTGCTTTTGTTTTGCTGTCACAGTTTTCACCTTGCCTCAAATAAAGATCGTTTCAATCCACGCCTCCGCACGGGAGGCGACCAACGAACAGTCCGACGATGTTAATACCAGATGGGTTTCAATCCACGCCTCCGCACGGGAGGCGACATGAGCCAATGCGTCTTTGCTCTTCGATTCCCAGTTTCAATCCACGCCTCCGCACGGGAG
>DIQB01000016.1:4428-10312 GCA_002427165.1 Firmicutes bacterium UBA5473 | reverse complement strand
CTCGGGGGCTGTTTGTTGAGGTATATCACTGTGCGCTGGAGCCGGAGCTGATTGAGCACCTTGTGATTGAAGAGCTTTCATTGGGGTTTTCCATTACCTGTGCTCATCATATCTATACTCCAGAGGAAGCGGAGGTTGTAGATTTAGATCGGTTTGTGGATCTAGGCCAGGTGAAAGAGACCTCATTTTTGAACTCGCAAAAGGAAACGGAAAGACAAATTATGGCCTGGGCAGGGTCTGAATTGGCAACCATCAAAACCCTCCACGATGAGCTAGAGGGCTTCTATTTCCCCTATATGGACTTTGAGGCCACAGATAAGCTCCTGGAGCGCACAGTGGAGCGCATCTTTGAGCTCTTGGAGCCTAGCGAAGTCCCCGTACCCTGATGCCTAATTTTTTAAGTTGCCTGGTGCAAAGGCCCTCCCCTGGACGCAAGCTACCCGAAAATGTGCCATCGTAGATCTCCTCCACACCACAGGAGGGGCTGCCCTCCCGGAGGATTGCCTCCTTTGCATTCACCATCTCCGCTATGCGAGCTGCAGCTTCAGCGCCGCGTAGGAGATTATCTGTGCAGTCTCTCCCCTGTTTGGTAATTGCCCTTTCCCCTACAAGCTCCACAGGCTCACGGGGCGTAGCAAGGCCCCCTAGCTGCTCTGGGCAGACTGGGAGGGCCTTGCCCGCTCTGGTTAGCGCTATCACTTCAGGATTGGGACAGCTCTTGCCATCGTAGCGGCAAGGCAAACCTGCAAGGCAGGCACTGATAATAATCATATTTCACCTCTAGCTTTCCATGGTAACAACAGTGACGCCATCTCCGCCCTCGCCTGGGCCTCCAGGGCGGATGCTCACAACTTTAGGGTGGATTGGCAGCTCGTCTCGGAGGAAGCGCCTCAGGGCGCCTGTGCCCTTGCCATGGATAATCCGCACAGTTTTCATGTTGGCAAGGTAGGCATCGTCTAGGTATTTATCAACTTCCTCCCAGGCCTCGTGGCAGGTTTGGCCTCTGAGATCTAGTTCAGTTTTCACATTCGCAGCTTTTTGGCTGACGTTTAAGGTGGGTTTGGAAGGAGCCTGCTCTATGCTCCCCCGAGAAGGATCTAGGTCTTGGATATTGATGTTGATCCGCATATTGCCGTAGCCCAGCTGCACCATACCCTTTTCATCGGGATCTGAGAGTAGTTGCCCTTCAATTCCCAGGGGCGTGGTTGCCCACATCCCCTCTTTCCACACTCTCCCGTCAGATATAGGTTCTGGTTTAATCTCCTGGGGTAAAGCTAGCTTCGTCTCCACTTGCTTCAAAGCAGCTCTAGCTTGTTCTATTTCCTCTTGGACAAGCTTTTGATCGTCCTGAGTTTTCTCCTGTTGTAGCCTTTTGTAAAGGCCCCGCAGCTGGCCTATGATGCGGTTTGTTTCAGCGCGGGCAGCCACGAGGGTCTCTTGGGCTTGCTCTTGGATCTGGAGGGCAAGTTTGCGTTTTTCTCGTTCCAGTTCCCTGAGGCTCTCTTGCCTTTGAGCTAGAATCTTGGTTGCCTCCTCCTCAAGGTGGGCTGAGTGGTGGCGGCTTTGTTCTGCTTCTAGCTTGTCTTGCTGGATCCGCTCGATGAGCTTGCCCACTTCTTGTTTATGAGGATCTAAAAAGCTCGTTGCCTCCTCAATCAGGCTTTGGGGCAAGCCTAGGCGTTTGGCTATGGTGAGGGCATTGCTTGACCCTGGGACCCCTGAGAGGAGCCTGTAGGTGGGCTCTAAGGTGTCAGGGTTGAATTCCACACTTGCATTGAGCATACCCTCCTGGAGATACGCAAAGCTTTTCAGTTCGCTATAGTGGGTGGTGGCGATGGTGCGTACTCCTTTTGTGTGAAGATGGGAGAGAATGGACATGGCAAGGGCTGCCCCCTCTTGTGGGTCTGTGCCTGCTCCCACCTCATCTAAAAGTGCTAAAAAGCCCTTCCCCTCTTTTTGCTCTGCCTGGTTCACGATCTGGACCAGGTTTTTCATGTGTGCTGAGAAGGTGCTAAGGCTCTGCTGGATGCTTTGCTCATCGCCAAGGTCACTTGCGATTGTGTGGAAGATAGCAATTTGGCTTCCCTCTTTGGCAGGGATCTGCAGCCCCGCTTGGGCCATCAGCGCAAGAAGCCCCACAGTTTTCAAGGCTACAGTTTTGCCCCCGGTATTGGGTCCTGTGATCACCATGGTCCAGTTATCGGAACCCAGCTGAACATCGATAGGTACTACATCGCCTTGCAGCAGGGGGTGTCTGGCCCCGCGGAGATCTATGATCCCCTCTGAGTTCAAAATAGGGGCCTCGGCGCGCATTTTTTTGGCTAGACGCGCTTTGGCAACTACAAGGTCAAATTGGGCAAGAGCCTCTAGCGTGTAGCCAAGTTTTTCTGCTTCTTGTGCTACAAGCGCTGATAGTTGGGCGAGGATCCTCGCAACTTCCTCTTCTTCCTCCCGTTGAGCTACCCGCAGCTGGTTATTGAGCTCCACAATCGCCATGGGCTCTACAAATAAGGTCTGGCCACTTGCAGATTGGTCGTGGACCAGTCCTGCTACTTGTGCTTTATACTCCTGCTTTACCGGTAGCACATAGCGGCCCTGACGGATTGTGACGATAGGATCTTGAAGGTAGCGGTTAAATTCAGTATGGATCATCCGCTCCAGTCGCTCTCGGAGGCGATTTTGCAATGTGCGGATCTGATTTCTGAGGCTTGCAAGCCTGCTGCTTGCCCGATCTAAAATTTCTCCCTCAGGTCCGATTGCCCCTGGGATCTCCTCCTCCAATTCTGGATAAGAAGCAAGTTGCGCAACATACGTAAGCAAGACCCCAGCATTCTTTTCTCTGAGGAATTTCTTCAAGGTGCGGGCAGCTCTGGCAACGTCGGCCACTGCCAACAGTTCAGTAGGCTCAAGTATCACTCCCACGTGTGCTCTCTTGAGGGTATCTCTCAGATCCCGAATGCCTCCCAGTGGGATCTCACCTTCCCGCCAGAGGATGGCTAGAGCCTCGGCAGTTTCAGCTTGTCGTTCTAGGACAAGCTGAAATATTGATGAGGGCATGAGCGCCTTTGCCAGCTCCATACCCAGACTGCTGCTTGCCTCCTGGGCTAGCAGTTCTAAGATCTGATCGTATTCTAATATTTTAAGAGTTCTCGCATCCACAACTATCCTCCATGTTTTTCTTTTAATTATAACACGGAGACGCAAGTGCTGCCACCCTCCGCGATCAATCATTTAAAATGCACTAGTTAAGACCGTGCTCTTAATAATCTATAATTAAGGTTGCAGGATTAATATTTACGTGCTATTATCGAATAGGAGGTGTATTTGAGAATGAAGCTCTTTTTTCTGGCCTTGATTTTAGTTAGTGAGTATGGGTGGAAGCAGCTCCTAGATGGTTCCTTCAATTATTGGGGATATCGGTTTATTGTTCAAGCATCAATAATATCTTTCTTTTTCCTCTTTTTTCGCCCCTCTCCTCTTCTTTTTCTAGTTGCTTTGGGTGGTGCTTGGCTGGGAACAATTGAATTGGTAGAAAAACATATTAAAAACCAAGGTTTCAGATGCGCCTGGCGTCTTCTATGTTTCGGTCTGCTTTTCGGCTATGGTCTTTTCTGGCAGCCAATTGGTAATGGTATTTATTTTTCTTTGGCTAAATTAATTAAGCCAGAGATAATAGCTGTATTTTTACTTTTAGGTCCGCCAGCAAATTACTTAATTCGTACTTTTTTAGGAAAAACCGACCACCAAATTCAAGAAGATTCACAAATGGATTCCCAAACCCTCCGTGCAGGAAGAAGTATCGGAATGCTAGAGCGTTGGCTCCTTGTACTGTTACTATTATGCGGGTATTCAGAAGGGTTGGCATTTGTGCTAGCAATAAAATCTTTAGTTCGTTTCCGGCAGTTTGAGCAACCCCATTTCGCTGAGTATTATTTATTAGGAACGATGTACAGCGTTTTTATTGCGCTGATTGCTGTTGTTTTTTTGCAAAGAAGGGTTTTAAGATGTATATAGGAATGAAAGTGGATCTTGTAGCTTCGCGGAGAATTAAAAAGCGTGATTTGGTTCAGGATCAATTCTTCAGGGTGGTAGAGCTAGTTAACCTTCGATTTGCTGACAATATTGCAGCCAGAATGATTATCACCCACGGGGATGAAGCCCAAGCTCTTTTCTATCCCACAGTCACCGGGCAGCTGTTTGAGGTAATTGAGGAAATCACCGATCAACTGGAGCCCTATTCCGTGCGCTTTGGCTTTGGCGTAGGTACCCTGACTACTCCCCTTCAAAATGAGGCCATTGGGATGGATGGGGTTGTATGGCATCGGGCCCAGGAGGCTTTGCAAGAGGCAAAGAAAAAAAAGCAGCCACTTAGGTTCTCTTTTCCCAGTCCTGCTCTTACTGCCTTAAATGCTTTGGCGAATATGCTTTTGGTGCTCTCGGGCGGCTGGACTATGCAGCAGAATGAAGTAATAAAGCTTACATCCAAGTTTGCTACCCAAAGGGAAGTAGCAAAGTACCTCGGAATTTCTCCTGCAGCTGTGAGCCAGAGGTTGCATGGGGCACACTATGATCTATACAAGGAAGGAAAAGAAGCTTTGGCTATATTTTTGGGAAGGGAGATAAATGATCTAGAAAAAAGAAAGGGCTAGAAAATATGTAGCCGCATAGCGGGTATGTAAGCGCAAAAGCACTTTAAGATCAGGATTTAGGTTTTGCGGTCATAAAGTGCTTTTGTTATATAAAGTGGGAGATCTCATGATCCAGAGGTCAGCAGGACGTCGTCCCCTCATTTTGTGTAACTTTGCATATTGTATTTTTAGTAAAACAAACTGATGTTTAATTTAGAATACTCTCTGACCCAACAATATTCATTTGTTCCTCCCTATTACTATAAAAATTGTCTTACTTTATTCGGCTATAAAGCAATTATCTCACATAACGTTTGCGGGTTCTCGATGTTGCTGGGCCTTGGAGGTTCCGGCTGATCCTTAGTAATTGTACTTGATGAAGCCGGTGCCGTCCAAAACAGGCTTAGATCCGACAATTGGGTCGGAATGACCGAAGGGAACGTAGTCGAGAACCCTGCGCTTATGCGAAGTCGGGCGTCACGATATTGAAAAAGCTTACGGAAGGAAGGCTCCCTGTTTCAGCTTAAGGTAATATACTATTTTTGCAATCTACTGCTGGTTCTTATCAAGTTTCACAAAAAATGTGGTTGAAACATTTTTTATGGTAAAAAGGTTCCTATCAACCCCAATATAAAAATAATCCCACCCATCATAACAATAGCAATTTCCCATTTTGACAATTTTGTTCTTGACGGTATACCATGTTGTTCCTTTTCCCAATAAGAATTCAGTACTCTCTGCACCACAGTTAGTGGCCACACGGAGAATAATGACAAAAACCAATATGGAACAGGTAATAGGGAAAGTAAATCAAATATCATAAGTGAAATAAGTATCATTCTGGGAGAAAAGCTTTTTTCAATTCCTGCCTCTTTAGCAAGATGTCTAATATACTTAAGCTGTCGATGCGTTTGCACTAATCCAACTAACGGGATAAGTAAACCTACCGTCCTCCAAGTAGGGCTAATATTCAATTTATGATGGACTTTGAAATGCTTCCAATTTCGATAAAACCAGTATATATCATATAAACCACAGGTCAGGATTGAAAGAATAATTAACTGCCATATGGGCTGAACATTAGAAAACTGTTCTACTCTAATTCGCCCATCTAGGAACTCGTTACAATATTGACACTTAATAGCCTCAAGGTGAATTTCGTTTGCACAAAACGGACACCTTTTTGTTGTATGTAAGATCTTTTCTTCCATAGTTTCCCACCCTTAATATCTTCTGTATTTCTAAACACCTTAATT
>DIQB01000016.1:0-4260 GCA_002427165.1 Firmicutes bacterium UBA5473 | reverse complement strand
ACCAGTACATGTGTACGGTTTCGCATAACGGTCTGCACTCGCGACGTGGCTCAGCATTATAGGAAGCCGCTCATGCCCATGAGACTTCGCTGGCTAATGCGGCGACCGACTCGGTTAGGCTAGATATATAGGCAGGATGACATCCTGATGGTGTTGCAGTGACTTGCTCCCTAATATGTACCTTGTGCCGAGTGCGTTGTTTATATAACGTGGGAGGCCCCATGACTCAGAGGCCTACATGATTCAGGCTCCTCACAAATCTGTTATTGGATCTATAAAAGTAAAATCTTATTTCCGTCTAAATCAAGAAAAGATATTTCTTTTCTTCCCATACGGCTGTTGTTGGCGGCTCTAACATAACACCTTTTTCTTTTAAGAAAGCCGCTAAAGTTAAGCCAGGAGTTCAATCATTTAATAACCTTGCGTGGGTTTACCTACCCTGAAGCAGGGTACGACGCAAATAAGGCTAAAACCGAAACGCTTCATAATCTTTATGCAAACCTAATTCGACTATAGCCAGTTTATTAATCAAGTTAGCGTCTTTCGGTGCATAACACGTAATGTCAACGTTTTGGCGACGTTCACAGAGCTTAGTAACACTTCGATTTAGCTTTGTGGATATGGTGGCGCACTCTTCATGATTTACTTTCATGTTTACTTCATAAATATGAACTTTGTTACCTTACAACTTCTTCTTAACGCAGCCTGAAGTGTCAACAAATTGATATATGACGTAGTAGTTGGACCCTCAAACCTTGAGCACATGGGTGGCAGCTTAAATCTATAACCTTATTCTATCAAAATCAATACCTAGCTTTCGAATTTCATCTTGTAACTCCTCAACCATTCCTCTATTCAGATAAAAATAATGGTCTTTATACTTAACAAGCCCACATGAATCAGTTCCTAAATCCATTTTTATCACTTTACTACCTTCATAAAATTTGATAGGTAATCCAAATGGACATGAAGGTGTTTCTTTAACTCCCCAACTTATCCCATTAAAATAACTTAAAAAATATTTAATTTCATATTTATTATCAATAATAAATATCTTTTCTTCACCTGTTATGTGATTTGCTTTTTCTACTAATTCTATTTTATCTACTTTTAACAAATCAACAGGAAACGGTATTGGTATCCCAAACATAAGAACCCCAAAGATAATAACTATCAAAAGAATTAACCCAATAAAAACTAGTAACGACTTTACACCTTTCATTCTTTTCCTCCTGCCCAACTGGATGGTGGGCTTTCCCACTATGTCATATCTCGTTTGTGGGTTTGCGCAAACCCTGCTGTTATCGGATGCCGCTTCTCTCAAAATCCACTTAAAGCTTAATTCTCTTTCCAATTTTAATACCTTTACAATTATCTCCGTGTCCTAACTCACTTGTCCTAATTATTGGTACATTTGATCGACTAGTAACTTCTTTAACATATTCTTCCAATATAGGAAACTCGTTATGGAACTCGAGATCAGTAAAAGAACCTAATATCAATCCAGAACAATCATCAAAACAGCCGGTTTGTTGAATCTGTGCTATCAAAGATGCAATTCTATTTACTCTCCCTCCTAAGCTTTCTAAAAATATTATTTTATTAGTTGGATCAGGAAAAAATCGTGTACCTGATAATTTCATGAAACACCGAATGTTTCCTCCAATTACGACACCACTCATATAAGCTCCGCGAAGCCATTCATAATTAAAAGAAAACAATTCATTCCCTTCATCGAAAAACGTATTGTAAAATAATTTCTTTTGTTCATCTCTATGTTTTGATATTAGATTCATTATCTGGTAATGAAATGATACCATTTGAGTTCTTGCATATAGACCATTCAAGATTACCGAAAGATCGCTTATGCCAAAAAAAGGCTTGTGGTTGTTTCTAATATATTCATAATCTAAATAAGGCAAAATCTGATTAGCTGAATCCCCACCCGAAATATCAAATATTGCCCTAATTTCTTCATTCTTAAACATTTTGTTTAATTCAGTTGCGCGCTGGACAGGAGAACCACTGAAAAAGCTAAATCCTCTCATTAAGGTGTCTGCAACAACTACTTCAAATCCAAAACTACTTAACAGGTTGATCAATTCGCCGATTCTTGAAGAAAATTCATGTTTTATTCCATCAGAACAAGCAATCAGCCCTACTTTATTGCCTCTTTTAAATGTTAATTCATTAATCATATCTTATTATCCCTTTCAAGCTTTCCGATATCTTGTTTTCTCCGAACTTCGCAGATTCAGCCTCATTCGGTGGTTCCACGAATTTCGCAAATATCGTCTTTCCAACCACCAAAGCTACTTCAGTACAAGACGATCTAGCGGGCTCTGAATCTTCCTCAAATCTTTACTTGTGATATGCGTGTAAACCTCGGCAGCTTTTTTTGAGCTTCGATACCCAAGCAATTCTTGAATATAACGAAGATCCGTTCCAGCTTCTGACAAATGGGTTACAAAAGAATGGCAAAGACTATGAACTGAGGCATCTTTATGAATCCCCGCTTTCGCGTGGATAAACACCTTTGCACTGTGCGATCGGCGGTGTGCGAGCCAGGCTTCACTCCTGGGAATAACCACTTTTGTGGCTTATATTCCCGATAATAATTCCGTAGCATAGCAAGAGCAGCATCCAAAAGATTTGAGTCTCTGTCTTTGCCTCCTTTTCCCGTTCTAATCAATACCAGCTTTCGCGAGCTGTCGATGTCTTCGGGCCTCAGACGTACTACTTCTCCAACTAGTAATCCCGCCGAATACAACATAACCATAAGAATTTTGTGTTTTAAATTAGTTAAGGCACTGATTAACTTAGCAATCTCCTGATCGCTCAACACCTTCGGCAAACGAGGTATCTTTTGGGGACGCGGGATTTGTTCAAATTACCACCTTTGATTTAAGACTGACTCGTGAATAAAATGAAGAATGAAAGACTTGATTGTTGCGCTCATTTGGAATTCTTGCATTCTCTTTCTGCACAGAAACCACCACCCAATGTGACCAAGATAAGCCTTTTAGGTTACTCTACTAAAATCTCTCCCACATACTGGCGGATTAACTTTTGCTGTTCAACAAATGATTTGCTTTGAGCTGCCTTTTAAAACAGTATGATCTATCTATATTCCTCTTCAAGTGTTAATTTAAATCCGTACTTTTCTGTTCCCGCATTATATAACTAATTCGATAAACTTCACGATTATCCTTTCTGAAAATACAATCATAATCACGCTTTTGGAAAATCGTGCAATCTCTATAAGAGATACAACGTTGCAATCCAATAAATATGCAGCCTAAATTTATATCTACAACGGCTTTGCATAAATCTAGAGAGTCCCGGATTTCTCCGTTCTTACTAACATCGACGAAGAACGAAGATCCTTTTAAAATAAGGATTTATAAAGGTATAGAATCACCCGTTTACAAAGAGTAAATTAAATGGTAATCAATATGAAAGCATTTTCCCTTTGCTAGTACCCAACTATACGATGCTCTCTTGGAAAAAATCTATTGATCTAAAGGGCCTTAATGGTTCAAAAGGGTAAAGAAAAGCACCTTAATATCGGCATCTGGGCTTTGCAGATAATAAAGTGCTTTGGTTAAACCAAATGGTTTCTCAATACTGTTAAACTATCTGGATTCCAGTGTGCATGATCTCAAAGGCGAAGGGATTTTCATCTATAAAATCCTCGGTTAAGAAGGGATGAGGTTCGATCCGTAGATCTACATCGTAACGAAGTTTCATCAGCGCTAATTGATCATCGTAGGTGTCACCGGTGAAGTCATCCGAGACTACTGCGATGTCAATATCACTATCTTCGTGGGGGTTACCTTTTGCATAGGAGCCGAAGAGATAGAGTTCCTTTAAACAATAGTGCTGGCCAACTGTAGCTGCATATTTGCGAACAATATCTATGATCGTGTTTCGAGTCTGTTGATCAACCATTTCCTCAACTCCTCTATTTTCTGGATTTGCTCCTGAGTAAATTCTTTTGTGCATTTTTTATAAAAAGAGTGCTTATAATCCGAGTACCGAGCTCTAATATTAAAGCCGGTGATTTCATCTAGGTGCTCCTTCTGGGATCGTTCTAGCGCAATATCAGCTTTGGTGGCAAGAGTTACTAAATTGTGCAAACGAGGTGTGACAGCGCCTTTTCTTTCAACAAAAATTGCTTTTAATATTTTTTCGATGACCAGATGTCCCACGAATAACGCCCAATGGTATTCACCACTTGCAAATAAATTATGCATAGAT